>NZ_CM181101.1:0-517500 GCF_059115405.1 Sandaracinobacter sp. T42 | reverse complement strand
GAGCCGCAAGGTCATCCCGAAGCCTTCGCACGCCGAATGGATCCTGCTGACGCCGGACTGCCTAGTGCGGCGCCAGTGAAGATAGGCACCCCGGTCCGTGATGCAGCCGGGAAAATCGATGATGCGGTAGCCGGACCGGAAGAGACTGTCGAACAGGTCGTTATCGGAGGCCTGCGGATCGAGCCGGATTTCCGGGGCGGACGTGACAAATTCGAAATCGTCCGGCCGGAACAGGTCCGCGATCATCACATGACGAAATGGCGTTGTTTCGAACGAAGATTCGCGAATTCTTTCAATTATATATGAGAAGTCCATCCAAATGCCCCATTCCTTACGCAACACACGATTCCGACTTATGATTCAAAAGAGACTCAAATCAAGATGGCGCAATGGTTATTGCGACTCTCGCATTTGCAGCATGACATAATATCAGTTGCGTCTCCGGCCTGGCTTCTGACGATTTGACGTTGGTCGGGAGATTTCGCTGTCCGTAATGCGTATGCACCAAGTGTGGGGTATGCTGCGCTGCAGTAGAGCATGCCATGCCAGCCTGTGTGCTTCTGCCGCAACATCCGTTCACAATGCTGATAATGCTCGTTTGGGCACATTGCATGTTCCGACCATTGTGCGCAGTATTCGTGCAAAGGGCATGAAGCCCGTGGGGAGGACTAATTGATGAACGGCCTGCGTTTGTCGTGCGCCATTGGTGCGCTTGTTGCATCCGCCTTTTTGCCAGCGGCTTCCGCTCTGGCCCAGTCGGCCGAAACGCCTCAGCTTGGAGCGGGTGACATCATCGTGACAGCGACGCGGCGGGCGCAGGCGCTGTCCGATGTACCGATCGCCGTCAGCGCCATTTCTTCGCAGCAGCTTGAAGCAAGTGGCGTGAACGATATCCGGGCGCTGAATCAGCTGGCGCCCTCGCTGCTGGTTTCGGGCGCGACATCGGAAACCAACTTCACCGCCCGCGTGCGCGGCGTGGGGACAGTGGGGGAAAACCCCGGCCTCGAAAGTTCTGTCGCGCTGTTCATCGACGGTGTCTATCGCAGCCGAACCGGCACGGGCCTGTCCGAACTGGGCGAGGTGGAGCGGATCGAGGTGCTGCGCGGACCGCAGGGCACCCTGTTCGGCCGTAACGCTTCGGCTGGCCTCATCAATATCGTGACGAAGAAGCCATCGTTCGACAACGGCGGCTACGCGGCAGCGAGCTATGGCAATTTCAATGCGATCCGCCTGGAAGGCGGCGTGAACTATGTGATTTCGGAAAACAACATCGCCGCCAAGCTGGAAGGGCTGTGGTTCAAGCGGGACGGCTTCGTCGAGGATATCCGGTCTGATCGCCGCTTCAATGACCGGGACCGCTGGATGCTTCGCGGGCAGCTGCTGTTCACGCCGAATGACGATCTTGAGATCCGGCTGATCGGGGATTACTCGCAAAAGCGGGAACAATGCTGCGCAGCATCCTTCCTGCCGGCGCGCTCGCTCGCGCGGGATGGGCAGGGCAATGTGCTGATCCTGCCGAACACCCTTGAGCCCATCCTTCGCGGGCTGGGCGTGACTTCACCGCGCGGCGAACTGTTCAAGGCGGCACTGACGCCGTACCGGGATTTCCGGTCCGACAGCAACGACTGGGGCATTTCCGGCGAAGTGAACTGGGATCTTGGCGACGCGAGCCTGACCTCAATCACCGCCTATCGCGACTACAAGGTGCATACCGGCACCGATGCGGACTTCACCGACATCGACTTCTGGGGTCGCACCAATCAGGTCCGGCATTTCAAGACGTTCAGTCAGGAGCTTCGGCTGCAGGGCACCCTGTTCGAAGACCGGCTGGACTGGCTGGTCGGCGGCTATTTCGCCAATGAAACCCTGCGCACCAGCGACGACATCCGCTTCGGGGCCGATTCGGAACGCTATGGCGACTGCCTTATCGTGGCGTCGCTGGCGCCCGCCTCACTGAACCCGGCGCTGCCACGCTGCACGTCGCTGCCCGCGAGCGTGTGGCCGGGCTATGCCGGCCTTGCCGCTGCAACCGGAACGGCGCGCCTGCCCGGCACGGGTGCGGGCGACGGCGGCTATTTCGATCATGAAAGCCGCAACTACGCCTTCTTCACCCACAACAGCTTCGACATCATCGAGGATCGCCTGATCCTGACGGTCGGTGCGCGCTACACGAACGAGCGCAAGAAGATCGACGGGGTGTTCAACAACACCAATACGCTGTGCACCGCGCTGAGGAACATGGCGTCGGCCGCTGCGGCCGTGCCCTGCGCGATCAATTCCACCGCGGGGCCGGGGATCGCCGCCGGATCGGAAGGCTCCCGCATCAGCGAGAGCCGCTGGACCGGCACCGTCGTGCTGAGCTGGAAGCCGACCGACGACCTGATGGTGTATGGCAGCTGGGCGCGCGGCTACAAGGCCGGCGGGTTCAACCTCGATACGTCCGCCCTGGATCTGGTCTGCAACCCGAATGCGGGCACCGTGGCGCAGCGGGCGGCCTGCTCGGCGCAGCTCGCGCTGCCGGCGAACACGGTGGGCAATGCCAGACCCGAAGCGATCGACCTGCAGTTCGGGGCCGAAACCGTCGATGCCTATGAATTGGGGGTCAAGTTCTCGCGGCCTGGTTTCAACGCGAACCTGGCCCTGTTCCGGCAGGATTTCTCGAACTTCCAGCTGAACACCTACAATGGCGTCAACTTCGAGGTGACGAACGTTCAGGGCTGCCGTGACGATCTCGGCAACACCGACAGCGACGGATCCGCGGCCACCGGCGGTTGCGCGACCGACCGGCTGAAGCCGGGCGTGGTTTCGAAGGGCATCGAAATCGAGCTGCAGGCAAGCCCTGTGGAGAATCTGTCCTTCACGGCGGGCCTGACCTATGCGGAAACCCGCTTTGCCAAGGATCTGGTCGGCACGAACGGGCGTCCGCTTTCGCCGGTGCTGTTCCAGCTGCCGGGCCGTCAGATCTCGAACGCGTCGCCTTATGTGGTGTCCGGTTCGGTTTCCTACACGCCGCCCATCGGGGACAATCTGCGGGGCCTGTTCTACCTGGATTACCGCTTCACCGACAGCTACAACACCGGTTCCGACCTGGATCTGGAAAAGGTGCAGGAGGCGTTCATCCTGTTCAACGGCCGGGTGGGCCTGTCCAGCGCGGACCGGAAATGGTCTGTCGAGCTGTGGGGACAGAACCTGCTCAACAAGCATTATTTCCAGATCAGCGCGGATGCGCCGCTGCAGGGCGGCGGCACGTTCCGCGGCGTGGCGCAGGGGATCACCACAACGGCGAACCAGCTGTTCGTGACATTCCCCGGGGAGCCGCGCACCTTCGGGATCACTGGCCGCTTCCGCTTCTGAATCAGGGCCATCGGGGCGCAGCCATGCGCCCCGATGGCATCATCCATGACCTTAGTTCGGCTTGACGTGGGGCGCTTTGCCCATCATGGCGCGCGCCATGGACATCAGCCAGATTCCCGTCGGGGAAAATCCGCCCAAAGACCTTTACGCCATCATCGAGATTCCGATGGGCGGCGTGCCGGTGAAATATGAGCTCGACAAGAAATCGGGCGCCATGTTCGTCGATCGCTTCCTGCACACGGCGATGTATTATCCCGGCAACTACGGGTTCGTGCCCCACACCCTGTCGGAAGATGGCGATCCGATCGACGTGATCGTGGTGGGCCCCCATGCCGTGGTGCCCGGCGCGGTGATCCGCGTGCGCCCGGTGGGCGCGCTTCTGATGGAGGACGAAGCCGGCGGGGACGAGAAGATCCTGGCGGTTCCGGTGGACAAGCTGCACCCCTTCTATTCCAATGTGAAGAACTACAGCGAACTGCCCCCCGTGCTGATCGAGCAGATCGGCCACTTCTTCCAGCACTACAAGGATCTGGAAAAGGGGAAGTGGGCGAAGTTCAGCCGACTGGTGGACGTGGCCGGTGCCGAAGCGCTGGTTCTTGCTGCCGTCGCCCGCTACCAGGCGCACAAGCAGGCCGAAGCCGATGCCGCCGCTGCAGCTGCGGCCGCCGAGTCAGACGAAGCCGCCTGAGGCGGCGGCCGGGCAGGGCGCCGGGGTCTTTCAACCTCGGCCGCCTTCGCCTAGGGCAGAAGGCATGCAGCCCTTTTCCACCCTTTCCGGCCGCGCGGTGCCGTTCGGCGCCGCCAATGTCGACACCGACGTGATCATCCCGGCGCGTTTCCTGAAAGCCGTTACGCGCGAAGGGCTTGGGAAGGGAGCCTTTGCGGCGATTCGCGAAGACCCGGACAACCTGTTCGACCGGCCCGAAAACCGGGGCGCGCCGATCCTGATCGCGGGGGACAATTTCGGCTGCGGTTCCAGCCGGGAACATGCGCCCTGGGCGCTCATGGATCTGGGCTTCCGCGTGGTGATCGGGCCGGGCTTTGCCGACATCTTTTCGGGCAACAGCTTCAAGAACGGGCTGCTGCTGGTGGCCTTGCCGCAGGCGGCGGTCGACCGGCTGATGGCGGTTGCCGCCGAGGGCCAGCCGATCACGGTCGACCTTGAGAACCAGGTGGTGACAACGCCCTATCAGGACCGCTGGACGTTTCCCATCGATCCCTTCCGCAAGCATTGCCTTCTGAACGGGCTTGACGAAATCGGCATCACCGAAGGCTCCGCGGCCGAGATCGCCGCCTACGAAGCCCGGCTGGCAGCCGAACGCCCCTGGATCGCCGGAGCCGCGAAACGATGAAAAGCCTTCTCCTTCTGCCTGGCGACGGGATCGGCCCCGAAGTGACGGCGCAGAGCCGCCGTATTCTGGATGCGCTGGCGCTGCCCGGCCTTTCCGTTTCCGAAGCGGCCTTCGGTGGTGCCTCCATCGATGCGCATGGCGTGCCGCTGACGGCGGAAACCGAAGCCGCGGCACTGGCCAGCACGGCCGTGCTGATGGGCGCGGTCGGCGGGCCGAAATGGGCCGATGTCGCCTATGCGATCCGCCCGGAGGCCGGGTTGCTGCGCCTGCGCGAGGCGATGAACGTGTTCGCCAACCTGCGCCCCGCCCGCTGCTTCGCGGCGCTGGCGTCCGCCTCCACGCTGAAGCCGGAGGTGATCGAGGGGCTGGACATCCTGTTCGTGCGCGAACTGGTCGGTGGCGTCTATTTCGGCAAGCCGCGCGGCATCGAGACGCTGGCGAACGGCGAACGGCGCGGCTTCAACACGCAGAGCTACACCACGTCGGAGATTCGCCGCGTGGCGACGACCGCCTTCGAACTGGCGCGGGCGCGATCCGGCCGGGTCTGCTCGGTCGAGAAGGCCAATGTGATGGAATCGGGCGTGCTGTGGCGCGAAGAGGTGACGCGCCTGCGCAACGAGCGCTATCCGGATATCGAACTGAGCCACATGTATGCCGACAACTGTGCCATGCAGCTGGTGAAGGCGCCCCGGCAGTTCGACATCATCCTGACCGACAATCTGTTCGGCGACCTGCTTTCGGACCTGGCGGCCATGTCGACAGGTTCGTTGGGGATGCTGCCGTCTGCGGCGCTTGGCGAACCCGGCAAGCCGGGCCTGTATGAGCCGATCCACGGGTCTGCGCCGGATATCGCCGGGCAGGGGCTGGCGAATCCCTGCGCCTCGATCCTGAGCCTGGCGATGGCGCTGCGCCATTCGCTGGACGCCGCCGATGCGGCCGACCGGGTTGAGGCGGCGGTGGAGGCCGCGCTGGACGCCGGCGCCCGCACGCGGGATCTGGGCGGCACGCTGACGACCGCCGGCATGGGTGATGCGATCCTTGCGAAGCTGACCGCATGACCGGACCGGCCCGAAGCCGGTTCAATCCGATGCGCCTGGTGGGCGCGTTCCTGACGGGCCTGGCCTTCCTGGCGCCCCTTCTGCTGACGGCGATCGTGCTGGCCTGGGTGGGCGGGCAGATCGTCGCCTTCGTGGGGCCGGACACGGCCGTCGGGCGGGCGCTGAGCGCGGGCGGGCGGATGCTTGTGGACGATGCCGAAGGCGGGCTGCTGAGCTTCGCGATCGGCTGGGCGCTGGTGATCGGATTCATCACCGCGCTGGGGCTTCTGGTGCGGGATCGCGCGAAGAAGGTGCTGGAGGACGCCGTCGATCGCACCATTGGCGGCATCCCGCTGCTGGGCAATGTCTATCGCCCGGTCGCCCAGCTGGTGCGCAGCGTTTCGGGACAGCGGCCGGAAGAAATGTCGGCCATGGCGGTGTGCCGCGTGACGTTTGGCGGCGGTGTCGACACCATCGCCTTTCTGGCCTCGCCCGAGCCGATCGACGTGGAAGGCGTGCCATCTGTGCTGGTGCTGATTCCGACCGCGCCGGTGCCCATCGGCGGAGCGCTGCTGCTGATGGCCGCCGACCGGGTGCATGTGCTGCCGGACATGAAGTTCGACGATATCGCGAGGCTGTATCTGACGATGGGAATGACCCCGCCGCCGCAACTGAAGGCGGCGCTGGGGCAACGCTGAGGGCGTCGCATCCGGCGTGCGCGGGGGCACTTGCCCTTTGTCGCGCGGACGGCTATGGCCCGCCTCCCGAGTGGGCGCGTAGCTCAGTGGTAGAGCACTGTGTTGACATCGCAGTGGTCGCAAGTTCAATCCTTGCCGCGCCCACCATTTCATCCTTCTGGACCAGATCGACTGCGCGGCTTGCGCGGCGGTTCCTTTATCGGGCAGGTCGGCGCCGACTGCACGGAAAGGCACCCGAATGACCATTACCCGCATCGACCCGAATTCCCGCATGAGCGAGGCCGTCATCCACGGCGACACCATCTATCTGGCGGGCCAGATCGGTGCGCCGGGCGCAGATATCACCACCCAGACAAGGGCCGTGCTGGCCGAGATCGACGACCTGCTGGCGCGCGCCGGCAGCGACAAGCACCATATCCTGATGGCGACCATCTGGCTGGCCGACATCGCGGATTTCGACGCCATGAACGCCGTGTGGGACAGCTGGGTTTCGCCCACCGCGCCGCCAGCCCGCGCCACCAGCGAAGGCAGGCTGGCAACGCCCGATTACAAGGTGGAGATCATCATCGTGGCGGCTCGCAGGCGCTGATCCGGCGCAGCCTGTTGAATTGAGCGATGGGCAGGCGGCGACGGCCGATCTAACTTCCCCGCGTTTGCGAGGCGAGGGACGTAAGAAGATGACGGAACGCATTCGGGTGGAGATGAAGGCCGGCGTCGCCGATGTGCGGCTGGTGCGGGCGGACAAGATGAACGCGCTGGACGATGCGATGTTCAGCGCCCTCATCGAGACGGGCGAGCAGCTGAAACGGGAAACCGGCGTTCGCGCGGTGGTCCTCTCGGGCGAAGGTCGGGCCTTCTGCGCCGGCCTCGACACCTCGAACTTTGCTGGCATGGCCGGCGGGCGGCGGAGCGACGGGCTGGTGGAAACCCCCCGCACCCCCGGCGGCGCGAACCGGGCGCAGCAGGCGGTGATGGTGTGGCGCGAAGTGCCCGTGCCGGTGATCGCGGCGGTGCATGGCGTGGCCTTTGGCGGGGGCTTCCAGCTGGCGCTGGGCGCGGACATGCGCTTTGTGGCGGCGGATGCCCGCCTGTCGGTGATGGAAATCAAATGGGGGCTGGTGCCCGACATGGCGGGCATGGTGCTGCTGCGCGGGCTGGTGCGGGATGATCAGTTCCGCGAGCTGACCTTCACGGGCCGCGTCTTCGACGGGGCGGAGGCGCTGACGCTGGGCATCGCCACACGGCTGAGCGCCGACCCGCATGCCGAGGCGCTGGCCTGCGCGGCCGACATCGCGGCGAAGAGCCCCGACGCCATCCGTGCTGCGAAGCGGCTGCTGAACATGCCGCCTTCAGCCACGGTTGCCGAGGTGCTGCTGGCGGAGTCCGTCGAGCAGACAGCGCTGATCGGATCTGCCAACCAGGTGGAAGCGGTGATGGCGAACCTGGAAAAGCGCGCGCCCCTCTTCCGGGACTGATCGGCGACAATCAGGCCCCGCTTAAGCCGAAGGCGACGATCAGGCCGCCGACGACCGACAGCTGCCAGAGCGTCTGCGCGACAAGTGCGCCCGCCAGGGACGGACGGGCGGCCCGCAGTTCGCCGAATCCGGTTTTCAGCCCGATCGCGCCGACCGCCGCCGCCAGCAGCCAGGACGCGACCGTGCCGGCGAGCGTGGACAGCTGCGGCGGCAGCAGGGCGGTCGAGGTGATCACCGCGAACAGGAAGAACAGCACAAGAAAGGCAGGCGGCCGGATAGCGCGCCAGCGCCGGGCCCGGCCCTGTGTGGCCTGGTCGCGCGGCAGGAACAGGATGGCGAGGCCCAGGATGACCGGCAGCAGGCAGGCGACCCGGATCATCTTCACGGTTACGGCGCGGACGCCCACTTCTTCCGACACGGCGAATCCCGCGCCTGCCACCTGCGCGACATCATGGATCGCCGCCCCCAGCAGCAGCGCGGTCGCATCCGCATCGAACCCGGCCCAGCGCGCCAGCAGCGGATAGCCCAGCATCGCGGCCGTGGAGAGCAGCGAGACGATCAGGATCACCAATACCGTCTCCCGCTCAAGCCCGGCGCGCCGGGGCATGGCGGCCGAAGCCGCGAGCGCGGCGGAGGCGCCGCAGATTGCGACGGAGGTTGCCGAGACGGCGGCCAGATCGGCCGGCTGGCGAAAGCCGCGAGCGATGGCGTAGCCGCCGCCGACGGTGAGCGCGACCGAGGCCAGCACCAGCGCCAGTGCGGGCCAGCCCAGCGCCAGCAGATCATCGGCCACCACGCGGAAGCCCAGCAGCGCGACGCCGCCACGTAGCACGACCGTCGATGCGAAGGCGATTCCCGGCGCGGCCCAGGCCGTGAGGCGGGGAACCGCGAGCTTCACCCCCATGCCCAGCGCCAGCACCACCAGCATCGTCGGCAGGCCCGCCGCCGCATTGGCAAGGACCGCCAGCTTGGCGAGCAGGGCGCACAGCGCGAGTCCAGCCAGGAAGGCGGGGCTTTTCCAGCGGGCGCCGGCGCGGGCCGGGGGCGCTTCAGCCACGCCGGCGGAAGGTGGCAAGCCCGCGCTCGATCACCTGCGCGAGTTCGGCCCGTTCGGCGGGTGACAGGAACTGGCCGAGCGCATGGCGATGCCCGCGCGACAGGAGCCACAGCCGGTTCTCGTCCTCGTTCAGGCGTTCCAGTTCCACCCGCGCCCAGTGCGGTTCGATCCGGGTACGGCGGGCCGCGCCGTGGGGCGAGATCCGCACCAGTTCAAGTCCGTCCTCGTCGAGCCGGAGATGTTCCGATGCCCGGCCCGACCGATAGGAGGCGCGCATTGCCCACCAGAGCAGCGCCAGATCCCCCAGCATGAACGGCAGGATGGGCCAGGCGCCCAGGAACAGGAACCTCAGGCCCATCAGCGCGAAGATGGCGGCGACGCCGGCGAGCATCAGCCAGAAGTGCCGCTGCGGCAGGGAGCGGTTCGGGCGGAGTTCCAGATCGAAGATGGCGGGCTTGCGCATGAGTCTGCCGGCTGCTGTAGCAGGCCGATGGGCAAGGCACCAAGTTCCAGGGCGGGGGTGCGGCGAAAGCTGCCGAAAGCCGACGTGCAGGCGATCTTCGATACGCTGGGGGCTGCAAATCCGGCGCCGAAGACCGAGCTGGAATTCGTGAATCCCTATACGTTGCTGGTGGCGGTGGTCCTGTCTGCGCAGGCGACGGACGTGGGTGTGAACAAGGCGACCCGGGCGCTGTTCCGCGCGGTGCGGGATCCGCAGGCGATGCTGGCGCTGGGGCTGGAGGGGCTGAAGGCGCATATCCGCACCATCGGCCTTTTCAACGCCAAGGCGGCGAACGTGATCCGTTTATCGGAACAGCTGATCGAGCGCCATGGCGGGGAGGTGCCCCGCACCGAGAAGGAACTGGTCGCGCTGGCGGGGGTGGGCCGCAAGACGGCGAATGTGGTGCTGAACGAGGCGTTCGGGGAGGCGACGCTTGCCGTCGATACCCATGTGTTCCGGGTGAGCCACCGGATCGGCCTGTCCGCCGGGCGGACACCCGACGCCGTGGAGCGCGACCTCTTGGCCCAGGTGCCGCCGCAATGGGCCCGCGCGGCGCACCACCTGCTGATCCTGCACGGCCGTTACCTGTGCAAGGCGCGCACGCCGGAATGCTGGCGTTGCCCGATTGCCCAATGGTGCCGATTCAAGGCAAAATCACCGCCGCCGGCGCGGGCCATGCCCGCCGCCTGACCGGAAGGAAGACATCCCGATGCGCATCGCCATTCCCGTGCTTGCCCTTGCGACCCTGTCAGCCTGCAGCAGTGATCAGCCGCCCCGCACCCCGCCCGCGATGGTTCCCGCCGGCGATCCGGTGAACTGCATCCAGACCCGCCAGATCCGATCGACCGTGGTGCAGGACGACCAGACGATCGATTTCCGGATGACCAACGGCCAGGTGTTCCGCAACACCCTGCCCAACCGCTGCCCCGGGTTGGGGTTCAGCCGGGCCTTCAGCTACAGCCCCACGGCCTCGCAATTGTGCAGCGTGGACATCATCACCGTGGTGAACCAGGGGGCCGGGCCGACCCGCGGCGCCTCTTGCGGGCTGGGGCCGTTCGTGCCGGTGAAGCCCGCCGAGGGCGGCTGAACGCCCTGCCTGCCCTAGAGGATGCTCGCGATCTGGCCCAGAAGCGGCCGGTCCGCGGGTGGCATCTCAAGTCGGAACAGTCCGTTCACGGGCACCCATTGCATGCGCTGGCCTTCCCGGGGCACAGGGGTGCCACGCCAGCGCCGGATGGCGAAGGCCAGCAGAACGATGTTGACCTTTTCATAGGCGTGCGAGGCGAATCCGCACGGAGACAGGCATCCGGCCGAAGTCTCGATGCCCAGTTCCTCTTCCAGTTCCCGCACAAGGGCGGCTTCCGGGCTTTCCAGCGGCTCCACCTTGCCGCCGGGAAATTCCCACAAACCGGCCATGTCCTTGCCGGCGGGCCTGTCCGTCACCAGCACATGGTTGTCGGCGTTCAGAAGGACGGCGCAGGAAACCGTCAGCAAGGGCAGCGCCTGCGGCGCCCGTGCGCCGGGACAATCCGCGAACTCAGCCGACAATGATCTTCAGCTCCTCGCCCGGCTGCAACGCGCGGTCCGGAAGGCCGTTCAGCGCCCGGACGCTCTGCACCCTGTTGTAGGGCGGGACCATGCGACGGGCGAGCGTTTCCACCGTGTCGCCGGGCTTCACCGTGACCACGTCGATCCGGCGCGCGCGCGACGCGGCGGCGGCTTCCTCCGGCGAAAGCCGCCGAAACGAGGAAATCAGGCTCTGGAATTGGCTGCCGCGCCCTGCCGGGGCAAGGGTGCGGATCACATAGACATCCTGCGGGCCGGCGCGGAACACATGCACGCCCACATCCACCGGCCCCTGCCGGCTGGACAGGCGCGCTTCGGACAGGCCCGCCTGGAAGCCGTTCACCTGCCGTTCCGTATAGCCCGTCTGCGGCACCCGGCCCGCCACCTGCTGCCACACCTGCTGCGTCACGCTTTCCAGCGACTGGCCGGGCTGTACCCGGGCCCCGGCGAACACGAATTGCGATCCATCGCGCCCACGCCCGGCGACTGCCTGCGGGCTGTTCTGAAGCTGGAAGCCCGGCGGCGCATCGAAGGCGAGCCGGAGCGAGGCGTGGCGGAAGCTGGTGCCGGCCACGAGGCCCTGATCCGCCGAGTCGCCGAAGGTCATGCCGTCGATGGCGGCCAGATAGGCCTCTCGGTTGAGCGCGCCGCTGCGTCCGGTCTCTGCGGCCTGCCGCGCGACGCGTTGCACGCGTTCCGCCGTGACGGGGTGGGTGGAGAAGACGGAAGCGAGGCCGTTGCGCTCCATGGATTCGCGGCCCTCGACGGCGGCCACCCGATCCAGCGCCTGCAGCATGGTGGCCGCCGCGCGCGGATCATAGCCGGCGATGATTGCATAGCGCATGCCGAGCGTGTCCGCCTGGTTTTCCTGGCTGCGGGAAAAGCCCGCCACCCAGGCGCCCGCGCCATAGTTGGCGATTTCCGCCGCCTGCCCGCCCAGCAGCACGGCGGCCGCGATGGAGCCCAGCGCCCCTATGGTGGCGCGGCTGTTGCGCTTGTCGCTGTGGCGCGCGGCCACGTGCCCGGCCTCGTGCCCCAGAACCGACGCCAGTTCCGCTTCGTTGTTGATCATCGCGAGCAGGCCGCGCGTGATGTAGATGTAGCCGCCGGGTGTCGCCATTGCGTTCGGCACGGGCGAGTTCAGAACCGTCACCTTCCAGTCGCCCGCGGTGGAGCCGGGAACGGACGCCATGCCGATCCGGGTGCCGATCCGCCGCACATAATCCGCCAGCGGGCCTTCCACGGCGCCGCCGAATTCCGCGACGATCTGTTTGTAGCCTTGCGCCCCGATCTGCCGGTCCTTCGCGGAAAGGCCAGTGAGCGCGGCGCCGGATTGCGCGGGCGCGGCCGCCGGGGCGGCGGCAATCGCCAGCAGGCCGGCGGCAAGTGCGGCGCGGGCAGCGGTGGCGATGCTGCGCAGCATCTGTCGCGCGCCCTGCTTCAGGCCGCCCGGGCGAAGGCCAGGAACTTGGCCCGGCGATCGGCTTTCAGTTGTGCCGGGGACATCGCCGCCAGCTCGTCCAGG
This sequence comes from Sandaracinobacter sp. T42, assembly GCF_059115405.1. Lineage (NCBI taxonomy): Bacteria > Pseudomonadati > Pseudomonadota > Alphaproteobacteria > Sphingomonadales > Sphingosinicellaceae > Sandaracinobacter > Sandaracinobacter sp. T42. The sequence goes on along the minus strand of NZ_CM181101.1, from coordinate 504,934 downwards.
GCGGCATCGATGCCGTCACCCAGACGGGCGATGGCGTCGGCCGGGGCACGGTGCGCGCCGCCGACAGGCTCGGCCACGATTGCGTCGATCACGTCCAGGCCCTTCAGGTCCTGCGCGGAAATCCGCATGGCGACGGCGGCTTCCGCCGCCTTGGCCGAATCCCGCCACAGGATGGAGGCGCAGCCTTCCGGCGAGATGACGGCATAGACCGAATGTTCGAACATCAGCACGCGATTGGCCGCGGCCAGCGCGACCGCGCCGCCCGATCCGCCCTCGCCGATGATCGCCGAAACCATCGGCACCTCGACGTTCAGGCAGGCTTCCGTCGCCCGTGCGATGGCTTCGGCCTGCCCGCGCTCTTCCGCGTCGATCCCGGGATAGGCGCCGGGCGTGTCCACCAGCGTGATGATCGGCAGGCCGAAGCGGCTGGCCATGTCCATCAGCCGGGCCGCCTTGCGATAGCCTTCGGGCTTGGCCATCCCGAAGTTGCGATGCACGCGGCTTTGCGTGTCATGGCCCTTTTCATGGCCGATCAGCATCACCGGCCGGCCCCTGAAGCGCGCCGGGCCGCCCAGGATCGCCACATCGTCGGCGAACTTGCGGTCTCCGGCCAGCGGCGTCCAATCCTCGAACAGCTGCTCCACGATGCCCAGGAAGCGCGGGCGATCCGGGTGGCGGGCCACCAGGGTCTTCTGCCAGGGCGTCAGCGACCTGTAGAGATCGGCGAGCAGGCGGCCACGCTTCGCCTCTGCCTTGTGGCGATCGGGCGTGCGCGTGGGATCCGCCGCCAGTTCGGCGATCTGCGCATCCAGCGCGGCGATGGGCTTTTCGAATTCCAAAGGCTGAACCATGTCGACTCCAGTTGGTCAGACTCGGCGATAAATCAAGCGCCACACATCATGGCCCAGCGCGCGGGCCTTTTCCGCGAAGCGCGTGTCGGGCCAGTCCTCGGGGATCCGCTGCCAGTCTTCGGGTGCTTCTGCCGTCCATTCGAAGCGGGGTTCCGACTGCATGACACTCAGGACATGGCGCATATAGCCCACATGATCTGTCGCGATCCTGAACTCGCCGCCGGGCTTCAGCTTCGCCGCGACCAGCGAGAGCGGGCCCGGATTCACGAATCGCCGCTTGGCATGGCGTGCTTTGGGCCAGGGATCGGGGTGAAGCAGATACAGCGCGTCGAGGCTCTGATCCGGCAGGCGTTCCAGCACGTCGATCGCGTCGCCGCGATGGATGCGCACGTTGGAAAGGCCGCGCGCCTCCACCTCTGCCAGCAGGCCGGCCACCCCGTTCAGATAGGGTTCCGCGCCGATGAAGCCCCGGTCCGGGCGGCGCGCGGCCTGGAAGGCGAGATGTTCCCCCTTGCCGAACCCGACCTCGAACACCAGCGGGCGCTCGTCTCCGAACAGGCGCATGGCCGAAAGCGGCCCTTCCTCCGGCACGGAGAGGGCAGGTAGCAGCTGATCCACCAGGCGCTGGGCGTTGGTGCGAAGGGGGTGGCCCTGCGCCCGGCCATAGAGGCGGCGGATGGAAAGGGGATCGGGGGTGGTCACGCGGCGCTCCTTAGCAGCTTCGCGGGGTGGCGGCGCAAGCCTTCGCGCGGCACGAAGGGGGACAAGCAAGGATGACCGGATGACAACCGACCCCCGGCAGGCCCCGCCCGCCCCCGATTACCGCGACATGATCCTGAACATTCCCGCCTGCCTGACCGTCGGGCTGGCGGATGGCGGGCCGGGCGGGCTGCCGGGTTGCCGCATGGATGGGCGCCTGCCGGCGGTCTGCACGGCGGACGGGCGGCTGAGCCGGGGCGCGGCGCTGATCCTGGCCGATCAGGCGCTGGCGCGCGGTGTGTTCGCCGTTCTGGACGAGATGTCGGCGATGATGACGCTGGACCTGCGGCTGGACTGGCACGGGGTGATGCCGGCGGCCGCCGAGGTGGCGTTCGGCACGGTGCGCGCGGTCAGGGAAGGCGCGCTTTGCTTCGTGGAAGGGGTGCTGACGGCGGACGGGCGGGAGGTCGCCTCCGGCTCTGCGCGGTTCCTGGTGGGCGCGATGCCCGGCGGCCGCACGACGGATCGCCCGACGGAGCCGCTGGGGATGGCCCCCTCCGCTGCAGGCGATTTCGACGCGCTGATGGCGCTGCAGGCGGATGGCGACGGCTGGCTGGTGTCGCCCGAACCGGCGCTGGTGGGGGCACGGGCGGTGCCGGCCTATCATGGCGGATTTGTCGCCGCGACACTGGACGCCGCCTGCGCCCGGCTGGCCGACGGGCACCGGGCTGTCGATTTCGAGATCCGCTATCTGCGCCCGGCCCGCGCCGACCTGCCGATGCGGGTTGCGGCGCGGGCGGTGCGGGCCGGGCAGATGGCCAGCGTGCTGGAGGCCGATGCCCGGCAGGGCGAGACGCTGGTGGCGACGGCGCGCGCACTGTTTTCCGGCGTGCCGGCCCTGCCGGGGCAGGTGCATCGCTTCGGCTGAACCCGGCAATTGCGGCCCGTTCGATGAGAGTGATGGGCATTCATGATTGGACAGGCCGCAACCGGAGTGCAAACCTCTTGTGGGAGAGTCGATAAGCAACAAGCGAGGAGGATGTCGGATGAACGCCGAAACGAAATGCCCGATGGGGAGCAAGGTCAGCCGCACTGCGCTTGTGCGCGGAATGACCAACAACATGTGGTGGCCGGACAGGCTGGATCTTTCCATTCTCAACCAGAATTCGCCGCTGATCGATCCGATGGGCCCCGACTTCGACTATGCCGCCGAATTCGCGAAGCTGGATCTGAAGGCGGTGAAGGCCGACATCTACGCTTTGATGACCGATTCGCAGGACTGGTGGCCGGCTGACTGGGGCCATTATGGCGGGCTGTTCATCCGCATGGCCTGGCACAGCGCGGGCACCTATCGCATCTCTGACGGACGCGGGGGCGGCGGATCCGGCACCCAGCGCTTCGCGCCGCTGAATGCCTGGCCGGACAATGTTAACCTGGACAAGGCACGCCTGCTGCTGTGGCCGGTGAAGCAGAAATACGGCCGGGCGCTGTCCTGGGCGGATCTGCTGATCCTGACGGGCAACTGCGCGCTGGAATCGATGGGGCTGCAGACGGTTGGGTTCGGCGGCGGCCGCGCCGACGTGTGGCAGCCCGAGAACGACATCTACTGGGGCCCGGAAGGCACCTGGCTGGGTGACGAACGCTACAGCGGGGACCGGGATCTGGAAGATCCGCTGGGCGCGGTGCAGATGGGCCTGATCTATGTGAACCCCGAAGGCCCCAACGGGAATCCGGATCCGGTCGCTGCGGCGCGCGACATCCGGGAAACCTTCGCCCGCATGGCCATGAACGACGAGGAGACGGTCGCGCTGATCGCCGGCGGCCACACCTTCGGCAAGACGCACGGCGCGGGCGACGCGGCGCTTGTGGGCCCCGATCCCGAATCCGCCCCGATCGAGGCGCTGGGGCTGGGCTGGGCCAGCCGCCACGGCAGCGGGGTGGGCGCGGACGCGATCACCAGCGGCCTTGAAGTGATCTGGAGCCAGACGCCGACGAAGTGGAGCAACCATTTCTTCGACAATCTCTTCAAATATGAGTGGGTGCTGACGAAGAGCCCGGCCGGCGCGCACCAGTGGGAAGCGAAGGACGCCCCCGCCGACATTCCCGACCCGTTCGTGGCCGGCAAGTTCCGCAAGCCCACCATGCTGACGACCGACCTCTCGCTGCGCATGGATCCGGCCTATGAGAAGATTTCCCGCCACTTCCACCAGAACCCCGATGCGTTCGCCAGGGCGTTCGCCGAAGCCTGGTACAAGCTGACCCACCGCGACATGGGGCCGCTGAGCCGGTATGTCGGCCCCGAAGTTCCGTCGGAACCGCGCATCTGGCAGGATCCCGTGCCGCCCGTGGATCACCCGCTGGTGACAGCGGGCGACATCGCGACGCTGAAGGCCGAGATCCTGGGTTCCGGCCTGACGATCCCGCAGCTTGTGAAGGCGGCCTGGGCGTCGGCTTCCACTTTCCGCGGCTCTGACAAGCGCGGTGGCGCGAACGGGGCGCGGGTGCGGCTGGCCCCGCAGAAGGACTGGGCTGTCAACGAGCCGGCGGAACTGGCGGCGACGCTGGCGAAGCTGGAGGCGGTCCGCGCGGCGTTCAATGCGAAGGCGCCGGGCGGCCGGAAGATCTCCGTGGCGGACATGATCGTGCTGGGCGGGGTTGCCGCCGTCGAGGAAGCCGCGAAGCGCGGCGGATTCGATGTTTCGGTTCCCTTCCATCCCGGCCGCACGGATGCGACCATCGAGCAAACCGACGTGGACAGCTTCGCCGTTCTGGAGCCGAAGGTGGATGCCTTCCGCAACTACGCCAGCGGTTCGTCGACCCGTTCGCTGGAGGAGCAGATGGTGGACAGGGCCCAGTTGCTGACGCTGACGGCGCCCGAGATGACGGCGCTGATCGGCGGCCTGCGGGTGCTGGGCGCCAACCATGGCGGCTCGCGGCATGGCCAGTTCACGAACCGGGTCGGAACGCTTTCCAACGACTTTTTCGTGAACCTTCTCGGCTCCAGCTTCAGCCACAGCTGGGCGCCTGCGGGCGACGGCACCTATGTGGCGAAGCATCGCAAGACCGGGCAGGCGGACTGGACGGCGACGCGGGTGGATCTGATGTTCGCCTCGAATGCGGAACTGCGCGCGGTGTCGGAGACTTATGCCACGGCTGATGCTGCGCAGCATTTCGTGAATGCCTTCGTGAAGGCGTGGACGAAGGTGATGGACGCCGACCGCTTCGATCTCGCCTGAGATCGGGCAGGGCAGGCTTCGGGCCGGGCGGCGGGCTTCCTTCTAGCGGGGAAGCGCCGCCGCCCAATCCGCACCGGCCCGGCGCACCAGCCCCTTCAGGGCGCTCGCCTGGCGCCGCCACGCGGCGTCGGCTTCAGTCGAAGCGCCGCCGAGTTCGCAGGCCGTTTCCGCCACGAGATCGATGAAGCTGTCATATTCGGCATCCGGCAGGGCGCCATAAGCCCTGTGCAGATCCACCAGATCGGCGATGTGCGGCCAGACCCATTCAGCCCCGGCAGCCAGCCCGTGCAGCAGTTGCAGCGTTTCATCCGCCATCCGGCGCGAACTTGTTCCGAACGCCAGGAAGCTTTCCCGCCGTGCCGGGAAAGCGTGGAAGAAGCGGTCGAACAGCCGTTGCCGGAAGGCATCGTCCTGCCCGGCCAGACGCTCCAGCACATGCTCGATCAACGCTTCATCCGGCTGCATCTGCGCGCCCTTCCGCTTCAATCGGGATCTTGTCCGCCTCAATCAGAGTCGATGATATGATTCTCCAGGTCCGCGCTGGCGTCCACCTCGGATATCGTCCAGCCGCGCACGGAGGCGCCCACTTCGTGCACGGCCTCCCGGTCGCCGCTGATCAGATAGTGCCAGGCCGGCAGCGGGCGGCCTTCATCCACCCGCCTGTAGGCGCAGGTGCCGGGCAGCCAGTCCAGCTGGCCGACGAGTTCCGGGCGCAGCTGCACGCAATCCGGCACGAAGGCGCGGCGGTTGCGGTAATCGGAGCAGCGGCCGGTTTCCCGGTTCAGCAGCCGGCAGGCGACGTTCGTGCGATAGATGCGGCCGGTTTCCTCGTCCTCCAGCTTGTGCAGGCAGCATTTGCCGCAGCCGTCGCACAGGGCTTCCCATTCCGCACGGTTCAGCTGCCGCAGCGGATAGCGTTCCCAGAAGCGCTCGCGCAGTCTGTCACGCAACGAAACGCTCCAGCATGGCGGCGATACCTTCGGGGGTCGCGGTCGATCCCGCGACGAACTCCACCGGGCGGCCCTTCGGATCCATCAGGTAGATGATGGCGAGGTGATCGAAGGTGTAGGCCTCCGGCACGGATCCCGGCACCTTGGCCGCATAGACGCGGAAAGCCTTCAGCGCCGCATCGATCTGTGGGCGCGTGCCCGTCAGCCCCACCAGGCGGGGGTGGAACTGGTCGGTGAACTCGGCGAGCGCGGCCGGCGTGTCCCGTTCGGGATCGACGGTGACGAACAGCGGCTGCACCTTCGCGGCGGCGGCCGGGTGTTTCGCTTCGAACGCCTTCAGCCCGGCCGCCAGCTTGGCCGTGTCCGTCGGGCAGATATCGGGGCAGTAGGTGAAACCGAAATACATCAGCCGCCATTTGCCGTCGTAGCTGTCCGAGGTGACGGTGTTGCCGGATTCGTCCTGCAGCGTGAAGGGGCCGCCCACGGCCGAGCCGCTGAGGTTGCCTTGTGGCGCGGCCGATGGCTTCAGTACGAAGATCAGGCCCGCCGCCAGCGCGGCGAGCGCCAGCAGGATCAGCGGCAGGCGCGACTTCAGGGACGATTGACGGGTGGATTGGCGGCTGTTCATGAGGGGCACATATCCGCTATCCGAAAGCGATGCGAGCGGTGTGCGACATCGGGGACACAAGATGAACGGATTTCGGACAGGATTGGGACTGGCGCTGGGCACGGCGATCGCCGTGGTGGCGACGCCGGCGGCCGCGCAGTTTTCGGATGGCTACAACTTCCTGAAGGCCGTGCGCGACAAGGACGTGCTGAAGGCGAAGAGTCTGATCGACAAGCCGGGCTCCACCATCATCAACGCGCGTGACGGCGACACCGGCGAAACCGCGTTGATGATCGCCATCCGGCGCCGCGACACGCCCTGGATGGGGTTTCTGCTGCAGAATGGCGCCGATCCGAACCTGCGGGACCGCGAAGGCAACACGCCGCTGGGAATCGCCGCGCTGAACGCCTTTCCCGATGGCGTGCGGGTGATGATCGCGGCGAAGGCGCAGGTGGATGGCGCCAACAGCCGGGGGGAAACCCCGCTGATCAAGGCGGTGCAGATGCGCGACGCCCTGTCTGTCCAGTATCTGCTGAACGCGGGCGCCGATCCGGATCGCACCGACAATCTGGCCGGCATGTCCGCGCGGGACTATGCCGCGCGCGACATCCGCAGCGGCCCGATCGCCAAGGCGCTGGCGGAAGCGCCGAAGAAGGGCGCGAAGAAATCCATGGGCCCCAGCCTGTAGGGACCACGCCGACATGGTTTTGCCGCGCCTGTTGACGGACATCGGGCGTCCGGGCGTCCGGGTGCAGACGGTGGTGCTGCTGCGCTGGGCGGCCATCGCCGGGCAGCTTGTGGCGTTGCTGGTCGTCGGCCTGGGGCTGGGCTTTCCCCTGCCCTGGGTGCCCGCGCTGGCGGCGATCGCGGTTTCGTTTGCGCTGAACCTTGCGTTGGCGGCCTTCTACCGGCCCGCCCACCGGCTGGATGGCCGGGGCGCCCTGCTGCATCTGGGCTTCGATCTCGTCCAGCTTTCCGTGCTTCTCTATCTGACGGGCGGGCTTTCCAACCCGTTCGTGGTGCTGATGCTGGTGCCCGTCACTATTTCGGCCACGCTGCTTTCGGCGCGGGCGACGGTGTTGTTGCTGGCGGTCGCGCTGGCGCTGCTGGCGGTGCTGTGGCGCTGGCATCTGCCGCTGCCATGGGGGGGTGGCGGGCAGATGGCGCTGCCGCCCGTCTACAGCCTGGGCGTTCTTGTCGCCGTGGGGTTCAGCATGAGCTTCCTTGCCTTTTATGCCTGGCAGGTTTCGGCCGAGGGCCGGCGGCGACAGGCGGCGCTGATCGCCACGCAGGCGGCGCTGGACCGCGAGACCCGCATGGGGGCGCTGGGGTCTCTGGCGGCGGCCGCCGCGCATGAACTGGGCGGGCCGCTGGGCACCATCACGCTGATCGCGCGCGATCTCAAGGATGCGATGGGCAGCGATCCCGCACTGGGGCCGGACGTACAGCTTCTGCTGCAGGAAGCGCTGCGCTGCCGCGACATCCTGACCGGCATTTCCGAACATGCGGAGGCGGATGATCCCTTCCCCGAACTGCCGCTTCCCGTTTTGCTGCACGAGGTGGTGGCCGGCTATGAACCGACGCGCGTGCCGGTGGAGCTGAAATTCGCCTGGCCGCCGGGCGGCGGGCCGGTGGTGCGGCGCGGCCCGGAACTGCTGCACGGCCTTTCCAACATCCTGTCCAACGCGCTGCGGCACGCCGCAGCGCGGATCCGCGTGGAGGCGGGGGAGGCGCCGGGGCAGATCTGGATCCGCATCGGCGACGACGGGCCGGGGTTTCCGGCAGAACTGCTGCCAAGGCTGGGCGAACCATTCCTTGGGCCCAGCGTGTCGGGCTCGGGGTCCACCGGCCTTGGCATCTTCATTGCGACGACGCTGCTGGAACGGACCGGCGCGCGCCTGTCTTTCGCCAATCGTGCGGATGGTGGCGCCGAGGTGGACATTCGCTGGTCGCGTCCCGATATCGAAGTGCGGCGGGCGCCGGCAGTGGCCGTGTCCCGCGCCTGAGGAGAAGCGAAGTCCGATGGTCGAACCGCCCATTCCTTCCGATCCGGGCCCCGTGCCCGAACATGGCCTGCTGCTGCTGGCGGATGATGATTCCAGCTTCCGCCAGCGCCTTGCCGTGACGCTGGGCCGACGTGGCTTCGACGTGCGCGCCGCCGCGTCTGCCGCAGAGGCGCGCGCCCTGATGCAGCAGGTCGAGCCCGAATATGCCGTGCTGGACCTGCGCCTGGGCGACGGAAACGGCCTGGACCTGGTGGCGGAGCTGCGCCGGATGCACCCGGAAACGCGGGTGGTGGTGCTGACGGGCTATGGCAATCTGGCGACGGCGGTGGCCGCGGTGAAGGAAGGCGCGATCGACTATCTGGCGAAGCCTGCCGACCCGGACGATCTGGTGAACGCTCTGCTGACGCCGGCGGGCGAGCGGCCCGAGCCGCCTTCCGAGCCGATGAGCGCGGACCGGGTGCGGTGGGAGCATATCCAGCGCGTGTATGAGCTGTGCGACCGCAATGTGTCGGAAACCGCGCGGCGGCTGAAGATGCACCGGCGGACGTTGCAGCGGATCCTGGCGAAGCGCAGCCCGCGCTGAGCCCGCGAGGGAGAGGCCCGATGGTGCGGACGAACCTGCTGATACCGACCTATGTGCAGATGCTGGGTGCGCTGCGCGGCTGGCTGGAAAAGGCGCGATCAGAGCGGGGAAACAAGGCGCCGGTTGGATTCGCGGCGGCCAGCCGCTAGGCAGGGCAGATGCTGGCGGACAGGCGAATCCTTCTCATCATCGGCGGCGGCATCGCCGCCTACAAGTCGCTGGAGCTGATCCGGGAAATCCGGCGCGCGGGCGGCAGCGTGACGCCCGTTCTGACGAAGGGCGGGCAGCAGTTCGTGACGGCGCTGTCGGCGGCGGCGCTGGCGGAGAACAGGGCCTATTGCGACCTGTTCGACCTGACGGACGAGGCGGAGATGGGGCATATCCAGCTGTCCCGCTCGGCCGACCTGCTGGTTGTCTGCCCCGGCACGGCGGACCTTGTTGCGAAGATGGCGGCCGGACTTGCGGACGATCTGGCGACGACGCTGCTGCTGGCGACGGACACGCCGGTGCTGCTGGCGCCGGCCATGAACGTGCGGATGTGGGGCCACGCCGCGACGGTCGCCAATGTCGCGACCCTGCGCGGACGCGGCGTGACGGTGATGGAGCCCGACGTGGGCGCGATGGCCTGTGGCGAGTTCGGCCCGGGCCGTCTGCCGGAAATCCCCCGCATCCTGGATGCAATCACCGCGCTGGTCGCAGACGGGCCGCTGAAGGGGCGTCACCTGCTGGTGACGGCCGGGCCGACGCATGAGCCGATCGATCCGGTGCGCTATATCGCCAACCGGTCCTCGGGGAAGCAGGGCTTTGCGCTGGCGGGCGCGCTGGCGGCGCTGGGGGCACGGGTGACGCTGGTGGCGGGGCCGGTGGCCTTGCCGACGCCGCCGGGCGTGACGCGGGTGGACGTGGAAACGGCGCGGCAGATGGCGGCGGCGGTGGAAGCCGCGCTGCCGGCGGATGCCGCCGTGATGGTGGCGGCCGTGGCGGACTGGGCGGTGGATGCGGCGCCGGTGAAGATCAAGAAGGATGGCGGCGGGCCGCCCGCGCTGGCGCTGAAGGAAAACCCCGACATCCTGGCGATGCTGTCGCGCCATCCGCAGCGCCCGGATCTGGTGGTCGGCTTCGCGGCCGAAACAAACGACGTGATCGCCCATGCCAGGGCGAAGCTGGCGAAGAAGGGCTGCGACCTGATTGTCGCCAATGACGTGTCTGGCGACGTGATGGGGGGCGACCGGAACCTTGTGCACCTGGTGAGCGCCGCCGGGGTGGAGACACTGCCGGAAGGCCCGAAGGACGAGGTGGCCCGGCGGCTGGCGGCGCATTTCGCGGAGTTGCTGAATGGCTGAGGTGCGGGTGGTGCGCATGCCGCACGCGGCCGGGCTGGATCTGCCCGCCTATGCGACGGCCGGCGCGGCCGGCATGGACGTGCTGGCTGCCGTGGACGAGGATCTGGTGCTGCTGCCCGGTGCAAGGGCGGCGATCCCGACGGGGCTGATGATGGCGGTGCCGGCCGGGCATGAGATGCAGGTGCGGGCGCGATCCGGCCTGGCCCTGCGCGAGGGGCTGGCGGTTCTGAATGCGCCCGGCACCATCGACAGCGATTATCGTGGGGAAGTGAAGATCATTCTGGCGAACCTGGGCGACACCAGCTTTGCCGTGACGCGCGGGATGCGGATCGCCCAGCTGGTGCTGGCCCCCTGTGTGCGCGCCGAATGGGCCGAGGTGACGACGCTGGATGAAACCGCGCGCGGCGAGGGCGGATTTGGCTCGACGGGCCGGCACTGATGTTTTCCGACGCGGAGCTGGATCGTTATCAGCGGCACATCGTTCTGAAGGAGGTGGGCGGCGAGGGCCAGCGGCGCTTCCGGACCGCCACGGTGGCGGTGATCGGCGCGGGCGGGCTGGGTAGCCCCTGCCTTCAGTATCTGGCGGCAGCCGGGGTGGGGCAGCTGACGATCATCGACGATGATGTCGTCAGCCTGTCGAACCTGCAGCGGCAGACGTTGTTTTCGACGGCCGACATCGGACGGCCCAAGGTGGAGGCGGCAGCCGAGCGGCTGCAAGCGCTGAACCCGCATGTGGTGATCGAGCCGATCCGTGCCCGGCTGACGGCCGAGACGGCGGAAATGCTGCTGTCCCAGCAGGATGTGATCGCGGATGGCTGCGACAATTTCCGCACCCGCAGCGCGGTGAACCGGGCAGCGGTGCGGCTGGGCATTCCGCTGGTTTCCGCCGCGATCGGGCCGTTCGAAGGCCAGCTGGGGGTGTTCGCGGGCCATCTGCCGGATCAGCCCTGCTACGCCTGTTTCGCGGGGCTGCCCGCCGATGTGCCGGGCACCAGCTGCGCCGACATCGGGGTGCTGGGGGCGGTGGCCGGCCTGATCGGCGCCGCGCAGGCGCTGGAGGTTCTGCGGCTGATCGCCGGTTTCGGGACCAGCCGGATCGGCACCCTGTGGCTGCACGAAGCACTGAGCGTCGAAAGCCGCAGCGTCCGGGTGCGCAAGGATCCGCAATGCCCGGTCTGTTGCTGATCCTGACCGAAGCGGTTGGCGAGCGCTTTTCCGCTGCCGTCGAACTGGCGGCGGCCGCCGCCGCGCTCGACCGGCCGGTCGCGGTGCTGCTGCGCGGGCCCGCTGTCAGCGCGACGGGGCGCCCGGAGGTTGCAAGGGTCTATGACCTGCTGTTCGAGATGGGGGCCAGCGTGAGCCTTTGCCAGACGGCGATGCTCGCGCACGGGCTGACCCCACGGGATCTTTCAGGCGGGATCGAGGCCGTGACCATGGCCGGCTTCCTGGCCGGCCGCGAGGACTGGCAACTGGTTCTGGCCTAGGGGCGCGCTAGTCCTTGAGGATCACGCTGTGCCTGAGCAGACGGTTGGTCCAGGCATAGACGGCAAGCGCCATGAGGCCCAGTGCGCTGAGCCAGTAGGGAAGTTCCGGCTTCAGTTCATAGAGGCCGATGCCGACGGCGGGGGCCAGGATGAAGCAGGCCCCGTTCACGGCCGTCACCGCGCCCGCAACTCCGCCCTGTTCATGCCGCGCGACGGCGAGCGACGATCCGGCAGTGAAGCCCGGCCGGGCAAAGCCGAAGCCGGCGGATGCCACGGCGAACGCCAGCACCAGGGCATGGAAATTCGGCGCGAAGGCGATGCCCAGCGTGCCTGCCGCCGCGATCAGCGTGCCCCAGCGCATCAGTTGCGAAGGCGATAGATCGAGCAGGCGGATGATGCCCCATTGGGCCAGCAGCGTGGCGCCCGCGCCGGCCATGAAGGCGATGGAAATCAACTGCGTGGCATGCAGCCCGGCATTGCCCGAAACCCTGTCCATGATGAAGAAGCCGATGGCCTGGCCTGTGGCCGCCTGCAGCGAACCCGCCGCGAAGCCGAAGATCATGAAGGGTTTGATCCGCGGGTCTGTCACCCGCATCCGTTGCCGACGACCGGTGGAGGTGGTTTCTTCTGCCGCCATCGCCGTCGCCCCTGTGGGCATTCCGCCGATGGAGGGCATGGAGGCTTCCGCCCCGCCGCCATCCGCTTCTTCGCCCCCGGGCGTATCATCCGGCAGGCCCAGCTGCAGCCAGATCACGACGCCCAGCGCAATCAGCGCGAAGGCGAACATCGGGCCCGACAGATCCACCCAGGGCAGGATGAAGATGGGGGCGATCGCCGGGCCAAGGATGGTGCCGAGCCCGAAGGCCGAGGCCAGCACCGCAAGCGAGGCGGTGCGTTCAGCGGGCGAGGTGCGGGCTGCGACATAGGCCTGCGCCGCCGGGTTGGCGGCCGAACCGAAGATGCCGAAAAGGCCGCGGGCGATGGTGAACAGCGCGAAGGTGACGAGCGGGGCGAGGATGCCCTTGATGCCCAGCAGGATCACGGTTGCGCACAGCAGCATGGAAATGCCGAATCCGGTGACGCCCACCTGCATCAGCCTGCGACGGCCGCGACGATCCGACTGGCGCGCCCAATAGGGGGCGCTGAAGGTCCAGAACAGGGCCGACAGCGAGAAGATGACGGCGATCGCCATGTCCGGGATGCGGATTTCCCGGCCGATCACGGGCAGCACGGATTGAAGCGCCGTGTTGCCGGCCGCCGTGACCAGAAGCGCGGCGAACACCAGGGCGAAGTGTTTCGGGGGCAGTTTCTGGGGCGCGGTCGTCACAAAACACCGCTAGAATGTTTGAAGCGGAATTGCACCTCTTTGGGGAGATAGACACATGTACCGCCTGCACTACTGGCCGACGCCGAACGGGCACAAGGTAACGCTGTTCCTTGAGGAAATGGGCCTGCCCTACGAGATCGTTCCGGTGAACATCCGGGCGGGCGACCAGTTCCGGCCGGATTTCCTGAAGATCGCGCCAAACAACCGGATGCCGGCGCTGGAGGATCTGGCCGACGGCGTGCACCTGTTCGAATCGGGCGCGATCCTCCTCTACCTGGCGGACAAGCACGAGGCCTTCATCGCACCGGCCAGCCAGGCTCAGAAGCGGGCGGAGGTGCTGCAGTGGCTGTTCTGGCAGATGGCTGGTCTGGGCCCGATGATGGGGCAGGCAAACCATTTCCGCAGCTATGCGCCCGAGAAGGTTCCTTACGCCATCGAGCGCTATACCAATGAATCCGCGCGGCTGCTGGCGGTGATGGACCAGCGGCTGGCCGATCGTCCGTTCCTGGCCGGAAGCGATTATTCGATCGCCGACATGGCGGCCTACCCCTGGGCGAAGCTGGGCGCGCCGTTGCTGGCCGACACGCCGATGCCCAACCTTGAGCGCTGGGTTGCGGCGATCGCGGAGCGGCCGGCGACGGTGCGGGCCTATGCCATCGCGGACCGCCCCGAGTTCAAGGTGCCGGAGCCGACGGAAGCGCAGAAGAAGATGCTGTTCCAGCAGGGGGCGGCGACAGTGCGCCGATGATCCCGGGGCCGGCCCGGGGGGGATCAGGCGGGAAGGTCGAGCTGGAGGGCCTGGGCCGCCAGCACGGCCTGGGTGCGGTTCATCACGTTCATCTTGCGCATCAGCGCCGTCATGTGGCCCTTCACAGTCGCTTCCGAGATGTCGAGTTCGTAGGCGATCTGCTTGTTCAGCTTTCCCTTCAGCACCCCCAGCAGGACCTTCAGCTGCGTGGGCGTGAGGCTGGCGATGCGGTCGGCCATGTCCTGAAGTTCGGCATCTGTGCCGGGGTGTTCGGGTTCCGGCTCGGCCTCTCCGCGAAGCGCCCGGGCGACGGCGGCCTCGATCGCGGGCAGGTCGGCGGATTTGGACAGGAATCCGATCGCGCCCCAGGCGCGGGCCTGGGGGGCCGCAGAGCGCGGATCGGCGGCGGACACCACAAGGATCGGCGTGTCCGGCCGTTCGGCATGCACCATGGCGACGCCGGAGCAGCCTTCTGCGCCGGGCATGCGCAGGTCGAGCAGGATGAGATCCGGGGCGGGGTCTGCCCGCACCGCTTCAAGCGCCTGATCCAGGGTGCCCGCTTCCCGGATCAGGGCTGACGGGGCCACGCCCTGCACGGCGACCCTGAGGGCCGCACGGAACATGGGGTGGTCATCCGCGATGACGACATTGGTCATGCCGCCTTATCGGCGGCGCCTGCACGATTGGCAACAAGGTCCGCGACCACCGACGGATCGGCGAGCGTGGACGTGTCGCCCAGGTTGGACACGTCATTTTCCGCGATCTTGCGCAGGATCCGGCGCATGATCTTGCCGGAGCGCGTCTTGGGTAGGCCTGGCGCGAACTGGATGACATCCGGCGTGGCGATGGGGCCGATTTCCTTGCGGACCCACTGCACAAGTTCCCGGCGCAGCGCTTCGGACGGCTCGTCGTTCGCATTCAGCGTGACATAGGCATAGATGCCCTGGCCCTTCAGATCGTGCGGATAACCGACGACCGCGGCCTCGGCGACCTTGGCGTGGGCGACGAGCGCACTTTCCACCTCTGCTGTCCCCATGCGGTGACCGGAGACGTTGATGACGTCGTCCACGCGGCCAGTGATCCAGTAGTAGCCATCGGCGTCGCGGCGGCAGCCATCCCCGGTGAAATATTTACCGCGATAAGTGGTGAAATAGGTTTCGAAGAAGCGGCGGTGATCGCCCCACACGGTGCGCATCTGCCCCGGCCAGCTGCGGGTGAGGACGAGGTTGCCCTCTGTCGCGCCTTCCAGCACATTGCCTTCGCCATCGACGAGTTGCGGTTCGACGCCGAACATGGGGAAGCTGGCCGAGCCGGGCTTCAGATCGGTCGCGCCGGGCAGCGGCGTGATCATGGCCGCGCCGGTTTCCGTCTGCCACCAGGTATCCACGATGGGGCAGCGGCCTTCGCCGACGACGCGGTGATACCATTCCCAGGCTTCGGGATTGATCGGTTCGCCGACCGTGCCCAGCAGACGCACGGAGGCGCGGCTGGTCTGCGTCACCCAGTGATCGCCTTCACGCATCAGCGCGCGCAGCGCGGTGGGGGCGGCGTAGAAGATCTGCACCTGATACTTGTCGATGATCTGCCAGAAGCGGCTGAAATCGGGGTAGTTGGGCACACCTTCATACATCAGCGTGGTGGCCCCGTTGGCGAGGGCGCCATAGACGACATAGGAATGGCCCGTGACCCAGCCCACGTCGGCGGCGCACCAGAAGATCTCTCCGGGGCGGTAATCGAACACATATTCGTGCGTCATCGAGGCCCAGGTCAGGTAGCCGCCCGTGCTGTGCAGCACGCCCTTGGGCTTTCCGGTGGAGCCTGACGTGTAGAGGATGAACAGCGGATCTTCCGCATCCTGGGTCTGCGGCGGACAATCGGGCGACTGTGCGGCGACGAGCTCCTCATAGGCGACGTCGCGGCCCTCTTCCATCCACACGCCGGCGCCGGTGCGCTTCACCACCACCACCTTTTCGACCGTGGGGCCGTGCAGCAGCTTCAGCGCTTCATCGACATTGGCCTTCAGCGGCACGATCTTGCCGCCACGCAGGCCTTCGTCGGCCGTGATGATCAGCTTCGAATCGCAATCCTGCACCCGGTTTGCGATGGAATCGGGCGAGAAGCCGCCGAACACGACCGAGTGGATGGCGCCGATCCGGGCGCAGGCCAGCATGGAGATGGCCGCTTCAGGGATCATCGGCAGGTAGATCGTCACCCGGTCACCCTTGCGGACGCCCAGGGATAGCAGGCCATTCGCAAGCCGGCAGACCGCTTCATGCAACTGCCGGTAGGAAAGAATGCGGCCTTCCCCCGGTGAATCCGGTTCCCAGATGATCGCCGGCTGGTCGCCGCGTTCGGCGAGGTGCCTGTCTATGCAGTTGACGGAGACGTTGAGCTGCCCGTCCTCGAACCATTTGATGCCGAACGTCGCTTCGTCGTAGCTCCACTCCGAGACCTTCGTGAAGGGACGGATCCAGTCCAGCCGCTGGGCTTCGCGGCGCCAGAAGGCGTCGGGATTGTCGAGGCTTTCGCGGTAGAGTTCCTGATAGCGCGCCTTGTCGATCTTGGCGCGACGGGCCCAGTCCGCGGGCACGGGATAGACATGTTCGCTCATCACCCAATCCTCCCAGTGGCGGGGCGCCGACTCCCACGGCGCGCATCCGGCAAGTTGTCGGCAGGCTAGCGGCAATCGACGCGTCGGGGGAGCCCCGACATTGGTCGGGATTCAGGACTTTGGTCTGGCACGACCTTTTGCGGACTGTTTCCCGGCACGGGCCCGGCGCGATGATCAAGGCTGCCCGGACGCCGGTGGGGAGACTGGCGGCGGGCGGGGAGACCTTTGATGATGTCACGCCACCTTGCCACGGTGCTGATGGCCGCGAGCGCCCTGACGGCGCCGGCCGCCGCGCAGACCACTGCCGACATCGAGCGCCGCCTGACCGCGATGGAGGCCGAGATCGGCCGCCTGAAGGCGGAACTCGCCGCAGCAAAGGGTGCAGCAATGCCTGCCGTTTCCAGCGCGGAGGCTGCCCCCGCGCCCGCGCTGGAAACGCGCGTCGCGGCGCTGGAGGAAAAGGCGGCGAAGCCGGCGCCGGACGGCTTCCGATCGGGGGCGGCAACGTTGAAGATCGGCGGCTATGTGAAGCTGTGGTCCGCCGTGTCGCGCTATTCCGCGGGCTCCACGGCGGCGGGGCAGTTGCTGAAGGATTTCTACCTGCCGCAGCAGATCCCCGTGGGCGGCGAGGCCACCACCCATACCAACATGCATGTGAAGCAGAGCCGCTTCTGGCTTGGGGCGACGACGCCGCTGGGCGAGCGGACGGCGGCCGTCTATGCGGAGATCGACTTCCAGACGGCGCAGGGCGCCCAGGGGTCGGAACGGACGACCAACGGCTACAACCCGGCGCTGCGCCGGGCCTTCTTCACGCTGACGGGCAGATCCGGCCAGCTGCTGCTGGGGCAGGACTGGTCCACCTTCCAGAATGTCGCCGTCCTGCCGGAAACGACCGATTTCATCGGCCCGACCGAAGGCAGCGTGTTCGTGCGGCAGCCGATGCTGCGCTATACCGCGAACCTCTCACCTACGGCGCAGCTGGCGGTGGCGGTGGAGAACCCCGAATCCGCGACGATCACCAGCGCCTCTGCCGTACTGGTCGAGAATGACGATGATGCCCTTCCAGACCTGACGGCCAAGCTGACGCTGAAGCCCGGCAAGGCGGAGTTCTCGCTGGCCGGGGTGATGCATGATGTGCGGGTGGTGAACGACGCGGGCGACCGCGAAAGCCAGCTGGGCTTCGGACTTTCGGGCGCGGGCAGGATTCCGTTCGGGCCGGATGCCCGGCACGACATCCGCTTCATGCTGACCTGGGGGCAGGGGATCGGCCATTATCTGGGCCTGAACTTCGCGCCTGATGCGGTTCTGGCGGGCGCAGACCTGCGGACGGTGGAAACGCTGGCGGGGTTCGCGGCCGTGAAACTGGGCTGGACGCCGACGGTGCGATCCACCTTCATGGCGAGCTTCCAGGACGTGGATTACCCCGATGTGCTGGTTCCAGCGGCCGCGAACAAGGCCGCGTGGAGCGTGGCCGGCAACCTGTTCTGGACCCCGGTGAAGGCGCTGGATGTGGGGATCGAATATCGCCACGGCGCGCGCGAGATCATGTCCGGCGCGCGCGGCCGGCTGGACCGGTTCGAGCTTGCCGCGAAATACAGCTTCTGATGAGATGGACTGAGAGGGAGAGCGAAATGACACCGCCAACAGGAGAAGCCGCCCTCGGGGCGGTGGGCTTACCCAAGCATCACGAGGCGACCCAGAGCGAGAAGAAGGTGATCCTTGCATCTTCGCTGGGCACCGTGTTCGAATGGTATGACTTCTATCTTTACGGCCTGCTGGCCACCATCATCACCGCCCAGTTCTTTTCGGGCGTGAACGAGACAACCGGCTTCATCTTCGCGCTGGCGGCCTTTGCGGCGGGCTTTGCGGTCCGGCCGTTCGGGGCGCTGGTGTTCGGCCGGCTGGGCGACATGGTGGGGCGGAAATACACCTTCCTCGTCACCATGGGGCTGATGGGCATTGCGACCTTTTCCGTGGGGATCCTGCCCAGCTATGCCGCGATCGGCGTTGCGGCGCCCATCCTGCTGGTGCTGCTGCGCATGGCGCAGGGGCTGGCGCTGGGTGGCGAATATGGCGGGGCGGCCACCTATGTCGCCGAGCATGCGCCGAACAACAAGCGCGGCCTTTATACCAGCTTCATCCAGACCACCGCGACGCTGGGCCTGTTCCTGGCGCTGCTGGTGGTGATCGGCACCCGGCTGATCGTGGGCGAGGACGCCTTCAAGGACTGGGGCTGGCGCGTGCCGTTCCTGGTTTCCGTGCTGCTGCTGGGCGTTTCGCTGTGGATCCGCATGCAGCTGGAGGAAAGCCCCGTCTTCAAGAAGATGAAGGAGGAAGGCACGACATCCAAGAAGCCCCTGACGGAAGCCTTCGGCCAGTGGGCGAACCTGAAGGTGGTGCTGATCGCGCTGTTCGGCGCCGTCACCGGCCAGGCGGTCGTGTGGTACACCGGGCAGTTCTATGCGCTGTTCTACCTCGAGAAGATGATGGGCGTGGACGGGGCGACGACCAACGTGCTGATCGCCATCGCGCTGGCCATCGCGACGCCCTTCTTCGTGGTGTTCGGCTGGCTTTCCGATCGGATCGGGCGCAAGCCGATCATCCTGGCGGGCCTGCTGCTGGCGGCGGCCACCTATTTCCCGCTGTTCAACGCGCTGGAGCGGTATGCCAACCCGGCGATGGCGCAGGCGCGCATCAATGCGCCGGTCACGGTGACGGCCGACCCGGCGCATTGTTCGGTGCAGTTCGATCCGGTGGGCAAGAACAAGTTCGACACCACCGGCTGCGATGTCGCCAAGAGCTTCCTTGCCAAGAACGGCATTTCCTATGCCAATGTGGAAGCGCCGGGCACGGGCAAGGGCGCGACCATCGCCATCGGCGGGCAGACGCTGTCCATGGGCGATCCGTCGCTGCTGGCGGGCGATGACCGCAAGGCCGCGATCACGGCGTTTGCGGACGAGGCGAAGGCGGCGCTGAAAGCGGCCGGCTATCCGGCGAAGGCGGACCCCGCCACCATGAACAAGCCGATGGTGGTGCTGATCCTGACGATCCTGGTTCTGTATGTGACCATGGTCTATGGGCCGATCGCCGCCTTGCTGGTGGAACTGTTCCCCACCCGCATCCGCTATTCGGCGATGTCGCTGCCCTATCACATCGGCAATGGCTGGTTTGGCGGCTTCCTGCCAACCATCGCCTTCGCCATGGTGGCGGCCAGCGGGGATATCACCTTCGGCCTGTGGTACCCGATCGGGGTGGCGGCGCTGACCTTCGTGATCGGCCTGCTGTTCCTGCCGGAAACCTTCCGGCGCAACATCGACGACTAGGCGGAATCCAGAAGGAGAGAGGGGAGGGCGTTGTGCGGCGCCCTCCCCTTTTCTATGCCGGGGGGATGAAGCGCTTCCTTCTTGCCCTGTTGCTGATCGCAGCCCCTGCGGCCGCCGAGGGTGAGGCCCTCACGCTCTATTCCGGAGCCACGCTGATCGACGGCACGGGTGCGCCGCCGCGGACTGATCAGGATCTGCTGGTGAAGGGCGAGCGGATCGTGGCGACGGGGCCGCGCGGCAGCCTTGCCGCGCCCGGCGCGAAGCGGGTGGACCTGACGGGCCGCACCCTGATCCCCGGGCTTGTTGACAGCCATGTGCATCTGGCGACCCCGCCCGACAGGCCGAAGGCCGAGGCGCTGCTGCGGCGGAACCTGTTCGGCGGGGTTACGCTGGTGCGCAGCATGGCGGATGATGTGCGGCCGGTGGCGGAACTGGCGCGGGCGGCGCAGCAGGGGGAAATCTCCGCGCCGGACATCCGCTTTGCCGCGCTGATGGCCGGGCCTTCCTTTTTCGCTGATCCGCGCGTGGCCGCCGCCAGCCAGGGGTGGACGCCCGGCACCGCCCCCTGGATGCAGGCGATCGACGACGGCACCGACCTTCGGACCGCCGTGACGCTGGCGCGCGGGACCGGGGCGGCTGCGATCAAGGTCTATGCCAATCTGCCGTCGCGGCTTGTTTCGGCGCTGACGGCTGAGGCGCACCGGCAGGGCGTGATGATCTGGGCGCACAGCGCGATCTTCCCGGCGCGGCCGGCGGACGGGATCGCGGCCGGCGCCGACAGCGTGAGCCACATCTGCTATCTGGGCTATCAGGCCGGGCCGGGCATCCACCCCGCCTATGAGGACCGGACGCCGGTGGCCGAACAGAGGCTGACCCCCGACGACCCGGTGATGGCCGGCCTGTTCCGCGCCATGCTGACGAAGGGCACGCTGGTGGACGCGACCGGCAGCCTGTTCGTGCGGGAGGAGGCGCCGCGCAAGGCGGACCCCAAGGCGAAGCCGCTGCGTTGCACCGGCAAGGCGGTGATCGCGCTGACGCGGCAGGCGCATGCGTCTGGGGTGCCGATTTCGACCGGCACCGATTTCACCCTGCCGCCGTCTGACCCCTGGCCCGAGGTGCATGAAGAACTGCTGTTCCTGGCCCGCGACGTCGGGATGAAGCCGCTGGAGGTGATCCGCGCCGCCACGCTGATGGGGGCGGTGGCAGCCGGGCAGGCAGCGGAACGCGGGAGCCTGGAGCCAGGGAAGCTCGCGGACTTCGTGGTGCTGGCGAAGGATCCGCTGGCCGACATCGCCAACATCCGCAGCATCGAGACGGTGGTGAAGCGCGGGCGCGCCTATGCCCGCGCCGACTACATGGCCGAAATGCCGCCGTCGATGAACAGTTCCGCCCCCGTCACGAAGCGGGCTTCATCCGAGACGAGATAGACAGCGCCCCAGGCGACGTCGTCCGGGTCTCCGATGATGCCGAGCGGCACCTGCCGGCCCAGTTTCGCCTTCACATCCTCTTTCGTCAGGCCGGCGGCCTGGAAATTGTCGAGGATGGGGGTGTCCATGAAGGTGGGGTGGATGGAATTGCAGGTGATCGGGTCCTTCTTCGAAGCGCAGTGGAGGGCGACCGATTTCGTGAGGTGGCGCACCCCGGCCTTGGCGCTGTTGTAGGCGGCCATCCGGCCCGAGGCGATGACGCCCGCAATGGACGAGATATTGAGGATGGAGCCCCGGCCGCCATCCGCGCGGGTGGTTTCGCGGATCAGCGGGATGGCGTGCTTGCAGCCCAGGAATACGCCGTCCAGATCGATGGCATGGACATGCCGCCAGCTTTCGAGGCTGGTGTCCTCCACGCTGCCAGGTGTGCCGATGCCGGCGTTGTTGACGAGGATATGAAGCCCGCCGAAGCGGCGCTTCGCTTCCGCGATGGCTGCGATCCATTGATCCTCGCTGGTGACATCATGGGCGAAGCCCGCCGCATCAGGGCCGATGGCGGCCGCGGCCGCCGCTGCGCCTTCGCCGTTGATGTCGGTGAGCAGAACGCGGGCGCCTTCGCCGGCGAAACGCTGCGCCATGCGCAATCCCAGCCCCGAAGCTGCCCCGGTGACGAGTGCGATCTTGCCCTTCAGTCGTGCCATTCAACCTCTCCCTCGGGGTTTTCGCTAGGGAAGGCGCGGGCCGTTGCCAAGGGGTGGCCGGGGGTGCGGGCATGGCGGCCGGACGGCGGACTTGTGACGCTTTTGCCACATGCACGGCGGCAAACCGCGCTTGTGCAGCACAGCAAAGGTTGAACCCGGCCTGTCCGAAGACTAGCTGCCCGATCAATAAGCGCCCGGCGGGAGCTCCGGGCTGCATTCCACAGTTCCTGGGAGACATCATGCGTTCCATCCTTCTGGCATCCGCTGCGATGCTCTGCGCCATTCCGGTTCATGCGCAGGATGCGCAGACCGCCGAACCCGTCAGCCCGGTTGATGCCGGCGACATCATCATCACCGCCACCAAACGGGCGCAGGCGCTCAGCGATGTTCCGATCGCGGTGAGCGCGGTGACTGCGGAAAGCCTGCAGAATTCGGGCGCGACCGACATCCGCCAGCTGAACCAGATCAGCCCGTCGCTGCTGGTCAGTTCCACCTCGTCCGAAGCGGGCGCGGGCGTGGCGCGGATCCGCGGCATCGGCACGGTGGGCGACAACCCCGGCCTCGAAGCCTCCGTCGCGGTGTTCATCGACGGCGTCTATCGCAGCCGTTCGGGCGTGGGCCTGACCGAACTGGGCGCCATCGAACGGATCGAGGTGCTGCGCGGGCCGCAGGGCACGCTGTTCGGCCGAAACGCCTCGGCTGGCCTCATCAACATCGTGACGGCGAAGCCGAAGTTCGAGACCGAAGGCACGGCCGAAGTCACCTACGGAAACTATGACTACTGGCGCCTGGCGGGCGGCATCACCGGCCCGCTGATCGAGGACAAGCTGGCGTACCGGCTGGACGGCGTGTTCACCCGCCGCGACGGCTATCTGACCGATGTGATCTCTGGCCGGACCGTGAACGACCGCGACCGCTGGCTGCTGCGCGGGCAGCTTCTGTACACGCCAAATGACGATCTTGAGATCCGCGTGACGGGCGATTTCGCGAAGCGGGCCGAGGAGTGCTGCGCCAACACCTATCTTCCGTTCCGGATGGCGTTCCGCGACGCGCAGGGCAATGTGCAGACCACGGCGAACAACCCGATCGTGAACATCATCCGCGGCCTCGGTGGCGTGATTTCCGACGACACCTTCGCGCGCGAAACCTCCATCACGCCCGGCCGCAGCCACCGCTCCGACGTGACGGACTGGGGCCTGTCAGGCGAACTGAACTGGAACCTTGGTTTCGGCGACCTCACCGCCATCACCGGCTATCGCGACTGGAAGGTCTCGGCCAGCCAGGACGGGGATTTCAACAATCTCGACATCCTGTCCCGCGACAATCAGGTCCGCCGCTTCCGCACATTCAGCCAGGAACTGCGGCTGAATGGCCGCGCGTTCGACGACCGGCTGGACTGGCTGGTGGGCGGCTATTACGCGCATGAGCGGCTGAACATGAGCGACGACCTGAGATTTGGTCAGGACTATATGCGCTATGCGAACTGCCTGGTCGCCAACAGCCTTTCGTCCACCGCTTCGTCCATCGGGATCAACGGCCTGCTGTCGCCCACGTCGAACGGCTGCGTGAACAGTGCGGTCGCGGCGTCCATCGTGACGAACCCGCTGCTGCCGGCGGCGCTGCGCACGCCGGTCGCGATCTGGGGCGGTTTCGCCGTGCCGGGGCAATATGGCTATGACGCGGTGGCGACCGCAGTCGGCCGTCCGGGCGACACGCTGAACGGCCGGGGCATCGTGGAGGACCGCTATGCCCAGAGCAGCCGGAACTTCGCCATCTTCACGCACAATGTGTTCGATCTTGTGCCGGACACGCTGCAGCTGACGGTGGGCGCGCGCTATACCAACGAGAAGAAGACGCTGGATGTCGACCTTGTCGGCAACAACACGCTGTGCGCCGCGATCGCGTCCAGCCCGGCGTTCGCGAGCCTGGCAACTGCGCCGTGCGCGATCAATCCGCTGACGCTGTCCGACAGCGCGTCGAAGAAAGAGGATGAGTGGACGGGCACCGTGGTGCTGAGCTGGAAGCCGATCGAAGAGCTGATGACCTATGCCAGCTATTCGCTGGGCTACAAGGCGGGCGGCTTCAACCTGGATCGGTCCGCGCTGAACGTGGCGGCGCCCGATCTGGACCAGCTGAAGTTCGAGCCGGAAACGGTGAAGAGCATGGAGCTTGGCGCGAAGCTGGACCTGCGGAGCGTGCAGCTGAATGTCGCCGCATTCCGCGCCGTCTATGATCAGTTCCAGCTGAACACCTTCAACGGCACGAACTTCGTGGTGGAGAACATCCAGGCCTGCCGCGACGATCTGAACGGCGCGGATCAGGACGGAAGCGCCGCGACGGGCGCCTGCGCGGCGGACCGGGTGAAGGGCGGCGTCACCTCGACCGGGGTGGAAGTGGAAGGGCTGCTGTTCCCGGCGCCCGACGTTTCCGTGAACCTGGGCCTGACCTATGCCGAGAGCAAGTATCGCGGAAATCTGGTGGGCGTGGGCGGGCGGCCCCTGCCGCCGACGCTGGCGAACATTCCCGGCCAGCAGATGTCGAACGCGCCGAAGCTGGTGCATACGGCCGCTGTCACCTGGACGCCGGCTGTGACCGATGATCTGGGTGCGCTGGTCTACCTCGACTATCGGCTGCAATCCGAGGTGAACACGGGATCCGATCTGTTCCCGGAAAAGCGCCAGCAATCGGTGTTCGTGGTGAACGCGCGGCTGGGGCTGAACGGCAACGACCGCAAGTGGCAGGTGGAGGCCTGGGCGCAGAACCTGTTCAATGCCCAGTATCAGCAGGTGGCGTTCAACGCGCCGCTGCAGGGTTCGGGCAGCATCGCGCAGACGGTTGCCAATGGTACGCCGGCGACCACGCTGTTCGGCAGCTTCCTCGCCGAACCGCGTACATTCGGGCTGACGCTCCGCACGAAGTTCTGATCCGAGCCGGATCCGAACGGCAATGCAAGGGCGGGGGAAACCCCGCCCTTTTTCGTTGCTCAGACAGTGGTACCGGCCAGCATTCCGATCCCGTAGGTGAGGGCCATGCCCACGGCCCCCCAGAAGGTGACGCGGAGAACCGCCCGGCCGGGCGGGGCCTTGCCCGCCCATGCGCCAAGCCAGCCCAGCAGGGCGAGTGACAGCAGGGTGGAAACGGCGATGGTGGCGACGATCAGCGGTTGCGGTGCCAGTTGTACGGCAAGCAGCGGCAGAAGCGCGCCTGCGGAAAAGGTCGCGGCAGAGGCAAGCGCCGCCTGTAGTGGTCGGGCGACGGTTTCGGACGTGATGCCCAGTTCGGCCCGGGCATGGGCGGCGAGCGCATCATGCGCGGTTGCCTGCTCGGCGGCCTTTGCGGCGGTTTCGGGATCCAGCCCCCGCGCCCTGTAGAGCGCGGTCAGTTCCGCCAGCTCCGTTTCGGGCTGGGTGGCCAGCTCTCCTGCCTCCCGGTCGAGGTCTGCCCGTTCGGCATCCTTCTGGGAGCTGACGGATACATATTCGCCGGCCGCCATCGACAGCGCGCCGGCCACCAGCCCGGCGATTCCCGCCAGCAGGATCTCGCTCCGCCCCGTGCCGGCGCCGGCGACGCCGATCACGAGGCCTGCGGTTGAAAGGATGCCGTCGTTGGCGCCCAGCACGGCGGCGCGCAGCCATCCGATCCGGTCCGCGGCATGGGGCTCCGGATGGGCTGCGCTTCGCAAGACGTCAGGCCGCTCTGGCTTTTTCGGGCGTCACCGGCTCCAGGTCCTTCGGGTCGGGCGCGCGGGTCGCCTGCCAGTAATCGACGAGCGCGAAGGGCCAGTTCTGGCTGACGCGGCCTGTGGCGTTCTTGTACCAGCTGGTGAAGCCCTGCTGCCCCCAGGCCATCTTCGCATTCTCCGCATCCACCTTCGCGTTGAAGGCGTCGTGGACATCCGCGCGGACAGTAACCGGCCCCTGGGCCGCGATCAATCGCGCCGTTTCGGCGATGTAGTTCACGGCGCATTCCGAGAAGAAGATGATGGAGCCGTTGACCACGATGTTGGTGTTGGGGCCATAGATCATGAAGAAATTGGGGAAGCCGGGCACCAACATGCCCAGATAGGCGCGCGCGTCGCCGGCCCATGTCTCGTGCAGATCCTTGCCGTCCACCCCCTTCACGCGGAAGCTGCGCAGGAAGTCCGAGGCATGGAAACCGGTTCCGTAGATCAGCACGTCGGCCGGGTGGCGCCGGCCGTCGGCTGTCACGATGGCGTCGGCCTCGATGTGGTCGATGCCTTCGGTCACGAGGTCGACATTGTCGCGCTGCAGCGCCTTCAGCCAGACACCGTTGTCGCGCAGGGACCGCTTGCCGCCGAACGGGTATTTCGGGATCACATGATCCAGCAGGTGCGGCTTCTGCTTCACCTGTTCCCCGATCTTTTCCACCAGCGCCGCGCGCAGCTCGGCATTGGCGGCGCCGATTGTGCCTTCAGGGCCATTCCAGCCTTCTTCCGCGCGGACATTCGGGATCACCCCGTCCGTCAGCATCCAGAACAGCCAGAAGCGGTACCATTTGTCGTAGTTGGGGATATGTTCCACTGCCCACTGGAAGGCTTCGGGCACGGGGTCGTGGTAATTGTCCGTCGGGCCGAGCCAGGGCGGGGTGCGCTGGAACACATCCATATGGGCGACCTGCGGGGCGATTTCCGGCACGAACTGGAAGGCGGAAGCGCCGGTGCCGATCACCGCGACGCGCTTGTCCTTCAGGTCCACATCATGCCGCCAGCGGGCCGAATGGAAGGCCGGGCCCTGGAAGCTGTCGATGCCGGGAATGTCGGGATAGCGCGGCTCGTTCAGCTGGCCGACGGCTGAGATCAGCATGTCCGCCTCCATGGGGCCCGCCGAAGTCTGCACCGCCCATTTGCCGCGTGCATTGTCCCACCGGGCCTCTTCCACGCGGGTGTTGAACCGGGTGAGCTCGCGCAGGCCGTGCTGCGTGGCGAACCGCTGGAAATACTGCAGCAGAACCTCGCCCTGGCTGTAGAATTCGGGCCAGTCGTGATTCGGCTCGAAGGAGTAGCTGTAGAGGTGGTTGGGAGTGTCCACCCGGACGCCGGGGTAGCGGTTCAGGAGCCAGGTTCCGCCGACATCCTCGTTCGCCTCGATGATGGTGACATCGACGCCCGCCTGCCGCAGCCGGTGCGCGGCGAGAAGGCCCGACATGCCCGCGCCGACGATCAGCGCCGAAAGCCTGCGCGGCGCTTCGATGGGGGCGGGGGCCTTGCGATCCTGTCCGTCCAGCGCGAGCTCATCCAGCAGGAAGGGCAGATAGTGGGCCGGAACCTCGCCGCCGGCGATCCAGCTGATCATGCGGCTGACTTCGGCATCGGTTGGCGGCGCGGCCATGCCGGCCTCTCCGCTGAGGATCGGCCACAGGATGCGGTCCGCCTCTGCGCGGATCCTTGCCTGCACGTCTTCCGGGAAGTCGCCCATGCCGTCGCCGAAGAAATCATAGACGGGGGTGCCCAGATCGAGCAGCGACAGGTCGCCGCTCGCCTGCGCCACGCAGACGGCGAGCGTCGGCAGATGGGTGGTGACGAGCGCGGCTTCGAAATCGGCGCGCGAAAGCTTGCTGGCCATAGTCCTCTCCTTCAGGGGGCCAATGCACCGGGATGGGGGGCGGGCGGCAAGCTACGGCTTTAGGGGAGGCTGCGAATTTCGACGGGCAGGCCAAGCGTTTTGAGCTGCGGCTCGATGGTTGCGCGGTCCCCCACGACGATGAACACCAGATCCCCGGCCGCCGGCATCGGAGCGGCGCGCACGGCATCCAGCGGAACCCTGTCGATCCTTTCGGGCAGGGTCGTCAGGTAGTCGTCCGGCCGGTTCAGCACCACGGCGCGTTCCATGGCGGCAAGGATGGCGCCTCCCGTCTCGAACTCGGCGGGCAGGCTGCGGACGGAAGCGGCCCGTGCGCGGTCCACTTCCGAAGCTTCGGGCGGGCGGGCGCCTCGGAATTCCGCCAGCAGGCCGCGGATGGCGGCGATCGAGTCCCCTGCGCGGGCGCTGTCGACCGGAGCCGTCAGCAGGAAGGGCATGTTGCCCCGTGTGGGCGCGGCAGAGGAGGACGCGCCGTAGGACCAGCCCTTCTCCTCTCGCAGGAGGCGGTTGAGGCGGCTGGTCGCCAGGCCGCCAAACACGTCGTTCGCGAGCGTCAGCGGCAGGATGTCGTCCCGCCCGGTGAGCGGCAGCGGCGCACCGGCGAGTATGAAGGCCTGCGGCGCCCCCGGCCGATCGTAGAGGACGATCCGGCCGGCTGCCTGCGGCGCGGGCGTGGCCGCCTTCACCAGCGGAAGCGGCGGCGCGGCGGCCCTGATGCGGCCGAAATGCTGTTCCAGCAGCGGGAGGATGGCGGCCATGCTGGTGTCGCCGACCACGAACAGCATGGAGTCTGCCGGCTGCAGCAGGGCCGAATGGAAGGCGGAAAGGTCCGCGCGGGTCACGGCCTTCACCCCCTCCGGCGTGCCGTTGCCGTTGAAGCTGCGCCCATAGGGGTGATCCGGCCCATAGATCAGCGGCGGCGCGGCGCGCAGGGCGATTCCGCCGGGTTCGGTGGCTTCGTTGGCGAGATCCGCCAGCACCTGCGCGCGGATGCGTTCAAGCTGGTCTTCCGGGAAGGCCGGCGCCTGCACGATGTCGGCGAACAGCTGCAGCGAAGGGGCCAGGTTGGGCGCGAGCGCATTCAGGGTGATGCGCGTCCTGTCGAGCGCGGCGGAGGCCGAGACGGACGCCCCCAGCCGTTCGAGCCGGCGCGCGATTTCGGGTCCGTCAAGGGGGCCGAGGGCGCCGTTCGTGCCTTCGCGCAGCAGGCCCAGCATCAGCCGCTGGGTTCCGGGCCTGTCGGCGCTGTCGGCGGAGACGCCGCCATCGAGCGCGAGCTGGATCCGCACCACGGGCACCGCCGGATTGGCGACCAGTTGCACCTTCATCCCGTTGGACAATGTCGCCCGCTCGATCTTCGCCGTGGCGAGCCGGGTGATCTCCCCGGCGGCCGGCGCGCCCCTGCTGCGGTCTGCCGGGATGCCCTGCGGCCGGAATCCGGGCGCGGGCGGGCGCGCGGCTTCGGCAATGATCCGTTCGGCCTGGGGGGCATCGATGCGGGTCGGGTTGCGATCCCCCGGGACCAGCGTGATGCGATGGTCGTTCGGCGTCAGCCAGCGGGCAGCGGCGGCCTTCACGGATTCGGGCGTGGCGGTCGCGATTTCGGCCAGCTGGCGCTTGTAATCGGCCGGGTCGCCGGCGAAGACCGCGCCTTCCGCCAGGGTCTGCCCCTTGCCGCCGAAGCCGCCCACCTGTTCGAGCGCTCGGATCGTTCCGCTGACGGAGCGGGTGGCGATGCGCGCAAGTTCGTCCGCGCTGGGGCCGCTGGCCTTCCATTCGGCCAGAAGTTCGTCGATGCGCTTTTCAACCACCGCCGGATCCACGCCGGGCCGCACATCGGCCCCGATCAGCGCGAGGCTTGCGCCTTCCCAGCCATAGACGGAGGCGGAGACGCCGACGGCAAGGCGCTCGCGGCGGACCAGCCGGTCATAGAGGAGGGAGGTGGGGCCGCCGCCCAGGGTGGCAAGGCCCACTTCGAGCGCCGCCAGCCCGGGCGTGTCCTGCCCGGGCAGGGGCCAGGCCCGGATCAGCTGCACAGTCGCCACCTTGTCGGCCAGCGTCTGGCGCGTCGGGCCGGGGCGCACGGGCACCGGGCTTGCGAAACGGGCGGGGGTGGGGCCTGGCGGGATCTGGCCGAACCATTTTTCGACCATCGGGCGCGCAGTGGCGGCATCGATGTCACCGGCCAGCACCAGCACGGCATTGTTGGGGCCATAATGGGTGCGGAACCAGCGCTTCGCATCCTCGACGGACGCGGCGCGGAGATCGGGTTCCCGGCCGATGGCGGGGATCGAATAGGGGTGATCGGCCGGATAGAGCGCGGCGAGCAGCGCCGGGAACATCAGCCCGCCGGGCTGGTTTTCGCCGTCCCGCTTTTCGTTCAGCACGATTTCGCGTTCGGACTCGAGCACCTTCGTGTCGATGGCCGGCAGAAGCCAGCCCATCCGATCGGATTCCAGGAACAGGGCGAGATCCAGCGCGGGCGTCGGCACGGTCTGGAAATAGTTGGTGCGGTTGAAATCGGTGGTGCCGTTGAACTGGCTGCCGCCCGCTTCCTCAAGCGGCTTGAAGTGATCGACCCGGCTGTGTTCCGAGCCCCGGAACATGATGTGCTCGAACAGATGGGCAAAGCCCGAGCGGCCCTTCGGTTCGTCGACGGAGCCCACATGGTACCAGACATTGACCGAGACGATGGGCGCCTTGCGATCGGTGTGCACGATCACGCGCAGGCCGTTGGCCAGCGTGAACTGCTCGTAGGGGATGTCGACGCTGCGGACGAGTTCGGAGAGGGGGGCCGGGGCCTGCAGCCGGGGCGCACCAGGCGCGGGAACAGGGGCCGGGCGCTCGCTTGCGGCGAAGACGGCCGGGGAGGCCGCCACGAGGGCTGCGGCAAGCAGGGGGAGGAGGCTGGTGCGGCGCATCGGGCGGCTTTCAGGCGAGGCTTGTGGTGGTGACTTCGGCGAGGTCGCGCGAGAGACCCGGCGTGCCGGCGATCCGTTCAAGTTCCGCCTTCATCAGCGGCCCCCAGGGGGCGGTCAGCCGCCGCCAGCGGGCGAGCGGCTGGACAAGCCGCGCAGCGGATTGCGGGTTGATCCGGTCCGCCGCCAGCACATGGCGGCCGAGCAGGGCATAGCCCGCGCCCGCGCGGTCGTGGAAGCGTGTCTGGTTCATGGCGAAACCCAGCACCAGCGCCCGCAGCCGATTGGGGTTGCGCGGATCGAAGCGCGGGTGCGTGGCAAGATGTTCCACTACCGCGCGCGTGTCGGGGCGGGTTGAGGTTGCCTGGGCCAGGAACCATTTGTCGAGCACTTCGGGCCGTGCATCGTAGCGCCGTTCGAACAGTTTCAGCGCCTCGATCCGTTCCACCGCGTTGGAATGGGACAGGGCGGTGAGCGCCGACATCCTGTCGGTCATGCCTGTGGCGCCGGTGAACTGGAGGAAGGCGGCGGCGGTCGCCTCATGGTCGTCGTCCGCCAGCAGCAGCGACAGGAGGATGCCCTTCAGGCGGCGAATGCCCTTCGCCCGCGGGCTCTGATCCGATGGCGCATCGCAGTCGTGCCAGGCTGTCCACAGCGGTTCGCGCAGGGCGGACAGCAGGCTGCGGCGCAGGCCCTCGCGGGCGGCGTGGATCGCCTCCGGGTCGACGCTGGGCATGTGATCCCCGATCAGCGCCTCGCCTGGCAGCAGCAGCGCCTCGGCAACGAAGGCCGGATCCTGCCCGGCCGTGGCGAGCAGGGCGGCGGCTGCGTTCACGACATCCTGATGCCCCTGCGGCGATCCGCTGGCAGCCGATGCCGTGAGCGCGGAGAGCATCAACTGCTGCACCGCTTCGTAGCGGGCGAAGCTGTCGTCCTCGTGCGCGGCAAGGATCAGCAGATCCGCACGGGCGGGGGCGGGTTCCACAAGGATGGGGGCGGCGAAACCCCGGTTCAGCGACAGGATCGGAGCCTGTGTGATGCCTTCGAGGGACAGGCAGGTTTCGGTGTCCGTCAGCAGCAGGTCGTCAAGCTGCGCCAGCTTCCGGCCGTCGTGCGCGAAGGCGGCGAGGCGCAGGGGAATGGGCAGGGGCGGCGCACCCGGCGCCTTGGGGTTCGACTGGCGAAGCACGAGGTTGAGCCTGCCGGCCTGCGCATCATGCGTCGATTCCACGGTGACGCGTGGCGTGCCCGGCTGTTCGTACCAGCGGCGGAAGAGATCGGATTCCAGCCCCTCCGCCGCGAGGGCGGCCAGGAAGTCCTCGACCGTGGCCGCGGTGCCGTCATTGCGCTCGAAATAGCGGTCGGTCGCGGCACGGAACCTGTCCGGGCCCAGCCGCGTCGCCATCATCCGGATCAGCTCGGCGCCCTTGTCGTAGACGGTGGCGGTGTAGAAGTTGGAGATCTCGGCATAGCTGTCGGGCCTGACGGGGTGCGCGAGCGGACCTTCGTCTTCCGGGAACTGGCTGGCGCGCAGCTGGCGCACGCTTTCGATCCGCTTGACCGCCGCCGAGCCGATATGGGCCGAGAACTGCTGATCGCGGAAGACGGTGAAGCCTTCCTTCAGGCTGAGCTGGAACCAATCCCGGCAGGTGACGCGGTTGCCGGACCAGTTGTGGAAATATTCATGCGCCACGATGGCCGCGATCGCGTCATGGTCCCAGTCCGTCGCGGTATCCGGGTCGGCCAGCACATATTTGGCGTTGAAGATGTTGAGGCCCTTGTTTTCCATCGCGCCGAAGTTGAAATCCTGCACGGCCACGATGTTGAACACATCCAGATCATATTCCCGGCCATAGACCTGTTCGTCGAAGGTCATGCTGGCTTTCAGGCTGTCCATCGCGTGCCGGCAGCGCGACACGTCTGCCCGGTCCACCCAGATCGCCAGATCCACCGTCCGGCCGGAGCAGGTGGTGAAGCTGTCCCTGAGCGGTGACAGGTCGCCCGCCACCAGCGCGAACAGATAGCTGGGCTTGGGGAAGGGATCATCCCATTCGGCGAAGTGGCGGCCGCCGGGCAGCGGACCGGTCGCGCCGGGGTTGCCGTTCGCCAGCAGCACCGGATAGTGCGCGGCATCCGCCTCCAGCCGGACATGGTAGCGGGTGAGGACATCGGGCCTGTCGGGGAAAAAGGTGATCCGGCGGAAGCCTTCGGCCTCGCACTGGGTGCAGAGGTTGCCGCCGGAACTGTAGAGGCCCATCAGCCGGCTGTTGCCCGCCGGATGGATGGCGACGGTCGTTTCGATAACGGCCTCGTCGCCCTCGATCTCAAGCAGCAGGCCCTCCGGCGTGGTGTTGGCGGGCCGGCTGACGCCGTCCACCTTGAGCGACAGAAGCTCGAGATCCTCTCCATCGAGTTTCAGCGGCGCCGGATGGCGGCCGTTGCGCTGCACATTCAGCCGCGCATGGACAAGGGTGCGATCCGGATCCAGCTCGAACCGGAGCGCCATATCGGGCACCAGCCAGCCCGGCGGGGCATAATCCTTAAGGTGCTTGCGGGGCGGGGCGAGCGGGGCTGGCGAGTCCATCGCCAAGACCTAGGGTGCTGCGCGGCGGCAGGCAACCGTGACGGACTGGGCGCGACGGCTTAGGCGCGGCGGCCGATCTGGCCTGCTGCGACCCCCATGGCGACGGCGAGCGCGACGGCGAACAGCCCGTAGAGGAAGCCATGGTCCTGCGCGAACACATAGAGGCTTCGTTCGAAGCCGGTCTTGTCGATGATGACGGGTGCGGTCGATCGGGCGCGCACCCGGCCGTCGCTGATGAGATAGATTTCGGCCTGATAGTTGCCGACCGGCACGGCGGACGGGATCGGAAGCCGGGCACGATAGAGGATGCGGTCCGTGACCTGCACGCCATAGGGTTGTTCCACGAACAGCCCCTCGCTGACCCTGAGCTTCACCAGCCCTTCCTGGAACCGGCCCGTCGTTTCGGCGTCCGTCGCCGTCGCGGGGGACAGTTGCAGGTGGCGCAGGCCGATTTCGTAGATGGCGGCGTTGCGTTCATCCAGCAGGTCGCGCACCGGTTTCGTGGTGGCGACGGCGTAATAGCCGGGGGCGGATTCGAAGCGCAGCGCTTCGGTGTTGACCCAGATGCCCGCGATCCGCGCCTTTTTCCGCACGGTGATCGGTTCCACCGGGCCGCGCAGGATGACCGCGATTCCCGGCGGGTCGGTTGGAACGACGCCGCCCGGATACTGGATCGCGCCGAAGATCAGCAGTTCCGCGCCGGCAAAGCGGTAGGAGATGTCGATGCGGCTTTGCGACAGATCCGTCACCAGCCGGGGCTGCTGCGCCTGAGCGGCGCCCGCCAGCAGCAACAGCAGG
Source organism: Sandaracinobacter sp. T42 (assembly GCF_059115405.1). Classification (NCBI taxonomy): domain Bacteria; kingdom Pseudomonadati; phylum Pseudomonadota; class Alphaproteobacteria; order Sphingomonadales; family Sphingosinicellaceae; genus Sandaracinobacter; species Sandaracinobacter sp. T42. Next base: position 471,138 of record NZ_CM181101.1, on the reverse strand, counting down.
GCGGCCAGCCACTTCATGCCAGCGCCGTCTGGATGGAGAAAAGCTCCTTCGGAGTCCAGGTGAGGCCGATGGCGAGGCGGATCGCGACGGCGAGGACGAGCAGGGCGAGGAACAGGCGCAGTTTTTCAGGCGGCAGCCGCATCGCCGCACGCGCACCGAGCTGGGCGCCGACGACACCGCCCACCAGCAGCAGGGCGGCGAGCAGGATATCCACCGTCTGCGATTGCGTGGCGTGCAGCAGTGTGGCGGCCGCAGTGACGAACAGGATCTGGAACAGGCTGGTGCCCACCACCACGCCCGCCGCCATGCCGAGCAGATAGAGCATGGCGGGCACCATGATGAAGCCGCCGCCCACGCCCATGATCACGGTGAGGACGCCGACACCCGCCCCGACGAGGAAGGGGGCCAGCGGCGAGATGTAGATGCCCGACCGGGGGAAGCGCATCTTCATCGGCAGCGCGGCCACCAGCGGGTGGTGCCGCCGGCCGCGCCGGGGCGGGGCGTGACCTGCGCGCTGCGCCTTCAGCGCGGCGAGCGCCTCCTTCAGCATCAGGGCGCCGATCGTGCCCAGGAAGAGCACATAGATGAGGCCGATGGTGACATCGATCTGCCCCAGCGATTTCAGCCAGCGGAACAGGAAGGAACCGAGCACGGAGCCCATCAGGCCGCCGGACACCAGCACGGCCCCCATCTTCACGTCCACCTGCCCTCGGCGGAAATAGCTGTAGGCGCCAGACACGCTGGAGCCCGTGACCTGCGTGGCGGACGAGGCGACCGCAATCGCCGGCGGAATGCCGTAGAAGATGAGCAGCGGCGTGGTGAGAAACCCGCCGCCCACGCCGAACATGCCGGACAGAAAGCCGACAAGCGCGCCCAGCCCGATGATGACGAGCGCGTTCACGGACATTTCGGCGATGGGAAGATAAAGATCCACGACCAACCCATAGCCTGCAATTCGGCCAATAAAAGGGCCGGCGAGCAATGCTCGCCGGCCAGTCGGGTCGCTTTCAGCCCGGACTGGCCGGGCGCTGTCGATATCAGATGAATCGGCCCATGTTACAAGGGGCAGGGGGCCTGTTTCCGGCGGCGAACCGAGAAATATTGTCACATCTGTTGCCGTCTTGCCGCCGTGCAAGGGGCTGCCTGACGCCTTGCGGCTGGCGGAAGGGCGCGGCAAAGGGCTGGCATGATGGATGCCGTGCATGTGATCGGGGGCGGGCTCGCCGGTTCGGAAGCAGCCTGGCAGCTTGCGACCCGCGGGGTTCCGGTGGTGCTGCACGAGATGCGCGGCGGCGGCGGGACAACGCCCGCGCACCAGACGGACCGGCTGGCCGAGCTGGTCTGTTCCAACAGCTTCCGTTCGGACGATGCCGACTACAATGCCGTGGGCCTGCTGCACGCGGAAATGCGTGCGCTGGGCAGCCTGGTGATGCGGGCGGCCGATGGTGCGAAGGTGCCGGCGGGCTCTGCCCTTGCCGTCGACCGGGACATCTTCGCCGACGCGGTGACGGCGGCGCTCCATGGTCACCCACTGGTGACGATCGTGCGCGAGGAGGTGGGAACCCCTGATCCGGCCTGGAAGCAGGTGCTGATCGCGACGGGGCCGCTGACGGCGCCGGGGCTCGCCGCCTTCATCCAGGGGCTGACGGGCGAGGAGCATCTGGCCTTCTTCGACGCCATCGCGCCCATCGTTCACACCGACAGCATCGACATGGGCATCGCCTGGCGGCAATCCCGCTACGACAAGGGTCCGGACGGGGAGATATTGCCGCAGGGCGAGGGCGATTACATCAACTGCCCGCTTTCCAAGACGCAGTATCTGGAATTCGTGGCCGCCCTGAACGCTGCCGAAAAGGCGGACTTCAAGGACTGGGAGCGCGACACCCCCTATTTCGAAGGCTGCATGCCGATCGAGGTGATGGCGGAGCGCGGCCCGAACACGCTGCGCTTCGGGCCGATGAAGCCGGTGGGCCTGCGCGATCCCCGTACCGGAAAGGGGGCCTGGGCGGTGGTGCAGCTCAGGCAGGACAATGCATCCGGCACGCTGATGAACATGGTGGGGTTCCAGACCAAGCTGAAGCATGGCGAGCAGACCCGGCTGTTCCGCACCATTCCCGGCCTTGAAAAGGCGGAGTTTGCGCGTCTTGGCGGGCTGCACCGCAACAGCTTCATCCGATCCCCCATCCTTCTGGATGAAACGTTACGGCTGAAGGCGGCGACGGAAATCAGCTTTGCCGGGCAGATCACCGGCTGCGAAGGCTATGTGGAATCCGCGGCCGTGGGCCTGATGGCCGGGCTGTTCCTGGCGGCGCGGGCGAGGGGGGATGCGCCCGTCCGCCCGCCGCGCGACACTGCCCTGGGTTCGTTGCTGGCGCACATCACCGGGGAAGCGGTGGCGGACAGCTTCCAGCCGATGAACATCAATTTCGGCCTGTTCCCGCCCATCGAGGGGGCGGAACGGGGGCGGGAACGAAAGGCGAAGATTGCCGCGCGGGCGAAGCGGGCCCTTGGCGACTGGCTGCCTCAGGCCCTCGCGGCCTCCGGCAGGGCGGCGGCGTAGCGGGCGACATCCTCGATCCTTCCGCAGGAAACCCGGCTCCACTGCGTCCATTTGCCATAGGGGCCGCGGATGAGGATGCCCTTCGCCTCCAGCCGCTTCTGCACCGCATCGGCATCGGGCACCTTCACAAAGACGAAATTCGTGGCGGATTTCAGCACGGGCAGGCCGGCGGATTTCGCGGCGGCCTCGATCATCTCGCGCGCTTCGAGGATGCGGCCCCTGGAATAGGCGAGGAAGGCGCTGTCCGGGTAGCTTGCGATAGCGGCGGCGAGGCCGCCGGTGTTGCCGCCGACGCTCATGCTCCAGGGTCGCATGCGGGCGATGATGTCGGGCCGGGCCAGCGCATAGCCGACCCGCATGCCGGCAAGGCCGTAGATCTTCGAGAAGGTGCGGGCGACCACCAGATTGTCGCCTGCGCGGACGCGATCGACGAGCGATTCCCCGGCGGAATCTGCGGTGAGTTCGTTATAGGCCTCGTCCACCAGAACGATGGCTTTGGGCGAGACGGCGGCGGCGAAGCGGCGCAGCGCGGCGTTTGGCAGCAGCAGGCCCGTCGGGTTGTTGGGGTTGCAGATATGGACGAGCTGCGTATCCGGCCCGACCGCCGCCTGCATCGCGGCGAGATCGACCTGCATGTCGGCGGCGAGCGGCACCCGCTTCACCGCGACGCCCTTCGCCTCGGCGTAGCGGACGGGCGGATCGAAGGTGAGATCGGCCGAAAGGATGTGCCCACCCGCCGTCAGGCCCATGGTCGCGCAGTTCAGCACCTCTGACGAGCCGGCGCCGATCAGCACATGATCGGGGGTGAGGCCATTCGCTTCCGCGATCATGGCGGCAAGCCGGTCTTCCCCGCCCGAGGCGTAGTAGCAGCCGGAACCGCTGAGATCCGCGACGGCCTGCCGGGCCCGGGGCGAGGGGCCATAGGGGTTTTCGTTGCGGGCCAGGAAGGCCACCCCCGACGGCGGCGCGAAGGGATCGGCAGGCGGTGAAGGCTGTGGCGCGACCGCCCGAACCGGCGCCGAGGCCAGGGCGAGCGTGGCGCTCCCGCCGATTGCGAATAGCGTGCGACGCGAAACGGCGGCAGTCATGGGCGCAGTTCTCCTTGCTCCGATAGGCTTTCCCGAAGGTGCCGAACCATTCCCGTGCGCGCGGCTGCTCTGTCGGCAGCACCGGGGGCAAGGCTAGAAGGGCGGATGTCGCGCTGTCAATCGCGCGTCCGGGCGGTGTCAGAGCGAGGCGACGAAGCGCGAGATGGCGGATGCCAGGCGCGGACGAACGGCATCGTGGAACAGCCAATGGCCCACGCCCGCCCATTCCTCATAATCGACGCGGGCGCCGGCCGAGCCCAACAGACGGGCGGTCTTGCGCGAAACGGCCGCCGGCACGATCCGGTCGTCCAGGCCCGTGATCACCAGGGCGGGCATCCTGAGCTTCGCATAATCCACCCGGCTGGCCTTGTCCGGATCGAGGAAGGGGGCGGCGAGCTGGGCGAGGACGGGGCCCGAATCCCAGGTGAGCTCGGCAAGGGCCGGGCGCATCTCCGCCTCGGGAACGCCGTTGAAGACGCCGAAGCGCGCGCTTTCCTCGTCGAGCAGCGTGGCTTGCTTCCACCAGCCCCAGCGGCTGGTGACGCCCCACATGGTGCGCAGCGTGGCGAGGCTGGTGGTGGAGGCCTGCATGGACGGCGCGGTGGAGAGGAGGATGAGGCCCTTCGGCTGCACCTTTGCCGCCAGCAGCTGGGCGAGGATACCGCCCATCGAATGGCCGAGGATCACCGGCCGTTCGCCCATATCCGCCGCATCGCGTTCCAGTGCCGACAGATAGTTGGCGAGTTTCACGCCGGCCAGCGGCGCGGGCGCGGGGCTGCCCGGCGGCATGTCGTGATGGGGCAGCGTGACGGCCGCACTGCGGAGGCCTGCGGGTTCCAGTTCCGCGCGGAGCTGCGCGAAGGTGGAAGGCCGGCTCCACATGCCGTGGATCATCAGGATGGGCGGCGGGCTCATCCCGGCGGGGCCTATTGCACGACGCCGGCAGCCGCGAGCGCGGCCAGCGTGACGAGATCCGTTGCACCCGATGTCATCGGGGCAATCTGCACCGATTTCGACATGTTGACCAGCACAGGCCCGATAACCCGGCCGCCGCCCAGTTCCTTCAGCAGCTTGGCGGCGATGTTGGCCGATTGCAGGCCGGGCATCACCAGCACGTTGGCGGGCCCCGTCAGCCGGTTGAAGGGATAGACATCCGCAAGCGAGCGGTTGAGCGCCACATCCACCGACATCTCGCCTTCATATTCGAAGCCGGGCTTCAGTTCGTCGAGGATGTGCACGGCTTCGTGCAGGGCGCCCAGATAGCTGCCCGGCGGGTTGCCGAAATTGGAATAGGACATGAAGGCGACGCGCGGCTCCATCCCCAGCCGGCGGGCGGCGGCCGCCATCTTGATCGCGGTGTCGGCCAGCTGGCGGCCCTGCGGACGCTCGTTCACGGTGGTGTCGCCGATCAGGATCGTCTGCGAGCGGCCCGCGAAGATGTGGAAGCCGAAGGGCGTGTGGCCATCCAGCGGATCGACGGCAAGGCGGACCTGCGAGAGCACCTGATGGAAGTGCCGCGTGACGCCCGAGACCATCGCGTCGGCTTCGCCAAGTTCCAGCATCAGCGCCGCGAACACATTGCGCTCGTTGTTCACCATGCGCTGAACGTCGCGCTTCAGGAAGCCCTGCCGCTGGAGCCGGCCGTAGAGCCGCTCCACCATGTGTGGCACCAGCGGCGAGTTGGCGCTGTTGTGGATGGGATAGTTTTCGGGATCGGTGACACCGATGCGCCGGAAGCCTTCCAGGATGGGCTCTTCGCGCCCCACCAGCAGCGGCGTGCCATAGCCCTGGGTGCGGAAGGTGACGGCGGCGCGCAGCACCACTTCCTGCTCGCCCTCTGCGAAGACCACGCGGCTGTCACGCGCGCGCGCCGCTTCGAAGCTGGCTGCGAGTGCGGAGGAGGTGGGGTTCAGCCGGGCGCGCAGTTCCAGCTTGTAGGCTTCCATGTCGAAGATGGGCTTCTTGGCGACGCCCGAATCCATGGCGGCCTGCGCGACGGCGGCGGGGACGCGCTCGATCAGGCGCGGGTCGAAGGGGGCGGGGATGATGTAGTCCGGTCCGAACACCTGGCTGGAGCCATAGGCCGCGGCCACTTCGTCGGGCACGGATTCGCGCGCCAGCGCGGCGATGGCCTCTGCCGCGGCCACCTTCATCTCCTCGTTGATCTTGGTGGCGCGCACGTCCAGCGCGCCGCGGAAGATGAAGGGGAAGCCGATGACGTTGTTGACCTGGTTCGGATAATCCGACCGGCCCGTGGCGATGATGGCATCCGGCCGGGCGGCCTTCGCGATTTCGGGCCTGATCTCAGGCTCGGGGTTCGCCATGGCGAAGATGATGGGTCTGGGCGCCATCGCCAGCACGTCATCGGCGGACAGCGCCTTCGCGGCGGACAGGCCCAGGAACACGTCGGCGCCGACCAGCGCTTCCTTCAGCGTTCGCGCACTGGTGGTGGAGGCATGGGCCGATTTCCACTGGTCCAGGCCCTTTTCCCGGCCCTGCCAGATCACCCCTTCCCGGTCGCACATGATCACATGATCGTGCGGCACGCCCATCGCCTTGATCAGTTCGGTGCAGGCGATGGCCGCCGCGCCCGCGCCGTTCACCACCACCTTGATGTCCTTCAGTTCGCGGCCCGTGACATGGCAGGCGTTGATCAGGCCGGCAGCCGTGATGATGGCGGTGCCGTGCTGGTCATCGTGGAAGACGGGAATGTTCATGCGCTCGCGCAGGGTCTGCTCGATGATGAAGCATTCGGGGGCCTTGATGTCCTCCAGGTTGATGCCGCCGAAGGTGGGCTCCATCAGTTCCACGGCGTCGATGAAGCGGTTCACATCCTCGGTCTTCAGCTCGATGTCGATCGAATCGACGTCGGCGAAGCGCTTGAACAGGACGGCCTTGCCCTCCATCACCGGCTTGGAGGCAAGCGCGCCCAGATTGCCCATGCCCAGGATCGCCGTTCCGTTGGAGATGACGGCGACGAGATTGCCCTTGACGGTATAATCATAGGCTGCGGCGGGATCGTCCGCGATCGCCTGGACGGGCACCGCGACGCCGGGGGAATAGGCAAGCGACAGGTCCCGCTGGGTCGCCATCGGCTTCGAGGCGATGATCTCCAGCTTGCCCGGCCTTCGGGCCGAGTGGAACAGAAGGGCTTCACGGTCGGAAAAAATCGGCCTGTCTTTATCGTCGCTCACCGGGCTGTCCGTCTCTCTCTTGTCTCGCGCCTCTCACCGGCTGATAGGCTGTTGCCATGACGGCGGCAATTGCCACTTCCAGTCCCGCGTCCGGTTCCGCACCCGGCCCGACCCCCATGATGCAGCAGTATCTGGGGCTGAAGGCCGAGGTGCCCGATGCGCTGCTGATGTTCCGCATGGGCGATTTCTACGAGCTTTTCCTGGCCGATGCCGGAATCGCGGCCGCCGCGCTGGATATCGCGCTGACGCACCGGGGGGAGCATCTGGGCCAGCCGCTGCCCATGTGCGGCGTGCCGGTGCATTCGCATGAAGCCTATGTGGCGCGGCTGGTGAAGGCCGGCCATCGCGTGGCGATCGCCGAGCAGACCGAGGATCCGGCGGCGGCGAAGAAGCGCGGATCGAAATCCATCGTGAACCGCGCCATCGTGCGCGTGATCACGCCCGGCACCCTGACGGAAGAGCGACTGCTGGACGGCCGCCGCGCCAACTGGCTGCTGAGCCTGTTTCCCGGGCCTGAGGAAGTGGGAATGGCCTGGGCGGACATTTCCACTGGCGAGCTGTGGCTGGGCAGCGTGCCGCCCGAAGGCCTGCCGGATGAACTGTCGCGGATCGCGCCCGCCGAGGTGCTGCGGCCGGACGGGGCGGGCCATGCCGATGTGCCGCGCGCCGCGTTCGACAGCCGGTCCGCCGAGCAGCGGCTGGCGGCGCGGCTGGGCGTTTCGACGCTGGAGGGTTTTGGCCAGTTCCCGCGCGCGGCGCTGGCGGCGGCCGGCGGGCTGCTGGCGCACATTGATCGGACATCGCGCGGCGCCCCGCTGTTGCTGAAGCCGCCCAGGCTGCATCTGCCCGGCGCCGTGATGGCGATCGACGGTGCGACACGGCGAAGCCTTGAGCTGACCGAAGGCCCCACGAGCCTTCTGTCCGCCATCGACCTGACGGTGACGGCCGCCGGCGGCCGGCTGCTGGCGGCCGAACTGGCGGCCCCTCTGGCCGATCTGCCCGCGATCGAGGCGCGCCTGGACCTGGTGCAGTGGTTCAGCGGGGACACGGGCTTGCGCGACGAGGCGCGGGCGCTGCTGAAGGGCGCGCCCGATGCCGCCCGCGCGCTGGGTCGGATCGCGGCGGGGCGCGGATCCCCGCGCGACCTTGGCGCCCTGCGCGACGGGCTACGGGCGGCGCGCGCGCTGGGCCTGCTGCTGGATGCGGCGTCCGGCGGCGGCGCGCCCGCCGCGCTGGACCCGCTGCGGCTGGGGGTGGAGCCGCCGCCCGCGCTGCTCCACCTGCTGGAAGCCGCGCTGGTGGACAGCCCGCCCCTTCAGGCGGCCGACGGGGGCGTGATCGCGAGCGGCCATGATCCGGCGCTGGATGAACTGCGACTGCTGGCGGCCGACAGCCGGGCGGCCATCGCGGCGCTGGAGAGCGAGCTTCGCGACCAGACCGGCATCCAGACCCTGCGCGTGAAGCACAACAATGTGATCGGCTATCATGTGGAGGTGGCGCAGAAGGCCGCCGATCCGCTGATGGCGCATCCCGGCTTCTTCCATCGGCAGACGCTGGGCAATGCGATGCGCTTCGATACGGAGGCGCTGCGCGGCCTCGCCAGCCGGATCGCGCAGGCGCAGGCCCATGCGCTGGCGGCAGAGGCCGCGCATCTGGAAACCCTGCGCGAAGCCGTGCTGGCGGACGCGGCCGGGATCAGCCGGGTGGCCGAATCGCTGGCCGCGATCGACCGCTCGGCCGCGCTGGCGGAGCTTGCCGTGCGGGAAGGGCTGGTGCGGCCCCGGCTGACTGACGGGCATGAGTTCCGCATCGTCGCGGGCCGGCACCCGGTGGTGGAGGCCGCGCTGCGGCGCAAGGGCGAAGCCTTCGTGCCCAACGACTGCGCGCTGGAAAGCGACGCGCGGGTGTGGCTGGTGACGGGGCCGAACATGGGGGGGAAATCCACTTTCCTGCGCCAGAATGCGCTGATGGCGGTGCTGGCGCAGGCGGGAAGCTTCGTGCCGGCGGCGGAAGCGACGATCGGCCTTGTCGATCGGCTGTACAGCCGGGTCGGCGCATCCGACAGCCTGGCCGAGGGGCGCTCCACCTTCATGGTGGAGATGGTGGAGACGGCGGCGATCCTGAACGGCGCCACGCAGCGGTCCCTGCTGCTGCTGGACGAAGTGGGGCGCGGCACCGCCACCTGGGACGGGCTGGCGCTGGCCTGGGCCATCCTGGAATCCATCCATGACAGGATTGGCGCGCGGGCGCTGTTCGCCAGCCATTATCACGAACTGGCGGCGCTGAAGGCGCGTCTGAATGGGCTTTCGCTGCGCACAATGAAGGCGCGGCAATGGCAGGGCGACCTGCTGTTCCTGCACGAGGTGGGGGAGGGTGCGGCGCCGGGCAGTTTCGGGCTGGACGTGGCGCGGCTGGCGGGCGTGCCCGCCGATGTGCTGGCGCGCGCGGGGGAAATCCTGGCGCGGCTGGAGGCAGGCGAAGCGGGCCGAGGTGCGAAGGAAGCGCTGGCGGACCTGCCGCTGTTCGCGGCGGCCCCGCCGGCCGCGCCCGCCGCAGACGCGCTGCGGGCGCGGCTGGCCGGGATCCAGCCCGACAGTCTGACCCCGCGCGCCGCGCTGGACCTGCTTTACGAACTGAAGGGGCTGGCGGATGATTGAGGCGATGCGTGCGCTGATCCCCGCCCTGCTGCTGGGCCTTTCAGGCCCCCTCGCCGCGCAGCAGGCTTTGTCTGCGCAGGAAAGCGCGCCGCAGGGTGCGCCTTCGATCGAACCAGCACCCGCACCGCCCGCCCCGCCCGCGCCGCTGCCCCCGGCGCCGCTGAACTGGACAGAGGCGGCCGCCCGCGAAACGCTTGCCGAAGTGCTGGCCGCCGCCAGAGAGGGGCTGAACCCCGCCGACTATGCGCCGGCCGCGCTGGAAGCCGCGCTGGCATCCGGCGATCAGGCCGCGATCGCCACTGCCGCTGAGGCAAGCTGGATGGCGCTGGCAAGGGACTATGCCGCCGGACGCACGCCCATCGAGGCGCGGATCGGCTGGAAATCACCACCGCCGCGATCGGATCCGGCGTGGCTGCGGGCGAAGCTGGCCGAAGGGCTTGGCGCGGGAACGCCGGGCGAGGCGCTTCGTGCGCTGCTGCCGACGCATCCGCATTACCGGGCGCTTCAGGCCGCGCTTCCGGCCACGACCGATCCGGACACCCTGAACCGGCTGCGCGCCAACATGGACCGCTGGCGCTGGATGCCGCGCCAGCTGGGGGAGCGGCATTTGTTCGCCAATGTCGCAGGCAATACCGTGGACCTTGTCGACGGCGGCGTTCCCGTGGCGCGCCACAAGATCATTGTCGGCGCCCGCAAGACGCCGACACCGCAATTTTCGGCCGTGGCGACGGCCATCACGATCAATCCCCCCTGGGTGCTTCCGAAGAGCATCGTGGCGGAATCCGTCGGCAGCCTGATCCGCCGGAGCCCGTCCGTGGCGCGGGCGCGGGGGTATCGCTGGACCGAGACGGCGGATGGCCTGCAGGTGGTGCAGATGCCCGGCAACCGCAATTCGCTGGGCACGCTGAAGATCGAGATGCCCAACCCCTACGCCATCTTCTTCCATGACACGCCCGCCAAGCATCTGTTCAACGGACAGGATCTCGCGCTGTCGCACGGCTGCATGCGGACGCAGGGCATATTGGGCCTGGCGCTGCGGCTGCTGGAAGATCTGCCCGAATGGGATGCCGCCCGCATCGACGCCACCGCGGCGACGAACATCACCACCCGTATCGACCTGCCGCAGCAGGTGCCGGTGCATGTCGGCTATTTCACGATGGTGCCTGCGAAAGGCGGAACAGTGCAGACCTACGTCGATGTCTATGGCAGGGATGAAGCCGTCGTGGCGGCACTGTCGCGTTAGCGGGAGACGGACGGCGCCCGGCGGGCGTCAGGCGCTCAGGCCGAAACGCCCCGCATAGAGCAGGCGGCCCGGCCCCAGGCGGGCCAGCATCTCGTCGAGGCTGCCGTTGGTCTCGTCGAAGGCGAAGCAGCCTTCGGAGCGGCCGATCTTGCCATGCTGGCGGGCCATCGCGTCAGAGACATACCAGGCGCCATGGATTACGATGGCGCGGGGTTCGGCATTGTTGTTCGTGGGATCCAGCCCGATCAACCGCTGGGACCGGCCATGCTTGCCGCTGTAGTAATCGCCCGTGAGATAGCCGCCGGGCGAGGAGGCGTTGGAGCCGAATTCGTTGGAGAAGCGCTCCACCCAGCCGCTGTGCGCCGGATCGGAGCCACGGCCGTGACTGACGAGGTGGCTGCTGACGCGACCGCCTGCCAGATCGACGAGGTGGAAGCGACGGGCGTTCGAGGGGGAGGCGAAATCCGCAATGCCGACCACGTCGCGGTGGCGGATGGCGCCATTGTGCCGCTGCAGGCCTTCCCGCGCGACATCGACCGCGCTGCGGCCGGAGGCAAGGGCAGGGGCCGTGCCAAGGGCGGCGACAGCGCCGATCAGCGCCCGGCGAGACAGGGAAAAGGAGCGACCGTTCATTGGATCAAGGACTAACGACCCGGCGGGGGCGTATATCAAGCTTCTATCGGCAGGCCGTTTGCCGGCTTCGGCAGATCGTTTGATCTTGCCGCTTTTCGCAGGTCTGCGCTGGCTGGCGGCCCGCTAGGCAGGGGCTTTGCGAAGGAGCCCCCGATGCGCGCCATCCTTGCCGAGACGCTGGAATCCCTGGACAGCTATGCCGTACGCGAGGTGCCGGAGCCGGAGGTGGGCCCCGACGGCGTGCTGATCCGGGTGGCGGCCTGCGGGGTGGGCTATGTCGATTCGCTGGTGGCGTTGGGGCGCTATCAGGTGAAGCCGCCGCTGCCGCATGTGCCTGGGCAGGAAGTGGCGGGTGTGGTGGAAGCGGTGGGCGGTGGGGTGACCGGCCTTGCCGTCGGCCAGCGGGTGGTGGCGATGACGCAGCGCGGCTTTGCGGAGCTGGCCGCTGCGCCCGCCGCGCTGACCTGGCCGATCCCCGATGGCCTGCCCTTCGCGGAGGCCGCGAGCCTGCCCCTGAACTATCTGACGGCGCTGCACGGGCTGGCGGACCGTGGCCGGCTGGCGGCCGGGGAGACGCTGCTGGTGCTGGGGGCGGCGGGCGGCGTGGGCTCGGCCGCGGTGCAGGTCGGCAAGGCGCTGGGCGCGCGGGTGGTGGCGGCCGCCTCCACGGAGGAGAAGCGGGCCTTCGCGCTGGCGCAGGGGGCGGACGCCGTGCTGGATACAGCGGTGGAGGGCTGGCGCGACCGGCTGAAGGCAGCCTGTGGTGGCAGGGGCCCGGATGTGGTGTTCGACCCCGTTTGCGGCCCCCTGTTCGAGCCGGCGTTCCGGTCGCTGCACTGGCGGGGGCGGCATCTGGTGGTTGGCTTCGTGGGCGGGCCGATCCCGGCCCTGCCCGCCAACCTGACGCTGATGAAGGGCGCGGCGCTGGTGGGCGTCGATGTGCGTCAGCACCTGCAGTTCGACGGCCGCGAGGTACCCGGCCAGATGGCGCGGTTGCTGGGCTGGGCCGCAGAGGGTCGGATCCGTCCGCCTGTCGGGGCGCGATACGGCTTTTCCGATTTCGGCTCAGCCCTGAATGCCGCGATTTCCGGCAAGGGGCTGGGCAAGGTGGTGCTGGAGGTGGACGCCGGGCTTGTCTGATCCGCGGTTCGCCTGTAGGGCCCGCTCACCCGTTGGGGAGTAGCATCCGGCGCGAAAGCCGGGGTGGCGTCAACAGGCTCGCGGCCGGGTTTTCCCCCGCCCCGCGTGGCGCCGCCGGCAGGGCTTGTTCCGCCCCGCATTGCGAGACCAGCGCGACCCACCGCCGCACCGGGCGGCGTGGATCGCGTGTCTCGCCTGCCCGGTGGAGCCTGCCATGACCCCGCTTGCGATCCTCATCCTCTCGCTCAGCATGTCCACCGACGCCTTTGCCGCCGCCGTGGCGCGCGGCGCGGCACACCGCCCCGCATGGCCGGTCGCGCTGAAATGGGGCCTGGTGTTCGGCCTGGTGGAGGCGACCACCCCCCTGATCGGCTATGGGCTGGGCCTGCTGGCGGCCGGATATGTGCAGGCGGTGGACCACTGGATCGCCTTTGCCCTGCTGGGGCTGGTGGGCGGCCACATGATCCGCGAATCCTTCGAAGCACCGGACGAGGACGCAGCCGAAACGCCGAGGCGGGCAGGCCCGGCGGGTCTGGTGCTGACGGCGATCGGCACCAGCATCGATGCGGCGGCCGTGGGCGTGGGCCTGGCCTTCATCGGCGTGAACATCTGGGTTGTCGCGGCGGCCATCGGCGTTTCCACCTTCATTCTCACCAGCATCGGCCTTCGGATCGGCGGGGCTGTCGGTGCCCGCTTCGGCAAGCGCGCGGAACTGCTGGGGGGGATCGCCCTTATCGTGATCGGCACGCTGATCCTGGCCGATCACATGGGCTGGATGGCCTGACAAAAGGCGAACTGCGCGGGGCGCGATACCAACGGAGGGGAAAATGGTGCCCAGGGACGGGATCGAACCGCCGACACTGCGATTTTCAATCGCATGCTCTACCAACTGAGCTACCTAGGCACGGGAGGCGCGCTATAGGCGCAAGTCCGTGGCGCGGTCAACCGGCTTCTCAACCGGTTTCGTCATCCTCCCCTGCCGGGCGGCCGGGCACCACATAGCGTTCGTCCAGCCAGGCGATCAGGTCGCGGTTGCGGCAGGCTTCCGAACAGAAGGGCGCATGTTCCGGAACGGCCGGTTTGCGGCACACGGGGCAGCGCGGGTCAGGCTTCGGCATCGGACGGTCCTGTCAGGATTTTCACTTCGCGGTGCGTCTGCTGGCGCAGCGCATCCAGCAGGTGCGGGCGGGCTTCCAGCCAGCGCCTGACCGCCGGACGGGGGGTGAGTGAAAGGGGTGTGGTGCCGCTGTCGGCCAGCGCGGATTCCAGCAGTTCGATCGCTTCGGTTCCGGCGCGGTCCAGCTGGGCGCGTTCCAGGATTGACGGGCCGGGGCGTGGCCGCACCACCTGCATCAGCCCGAATCCGTTGATCGCCGTGCGCTCGAACGGCAGCTTGCCCATCGCAGCGTCGAATGCGTCGGCTGCCTGGGCCCGCTGCTCCCGGTCTGTCGTGGGCAGGTCGATGACGATGCTGCCGCCCAGGCCCCACAGCCGGATGGCCCGGGCCAGCGCCCTGACGGCTGGAACGGCGAGCGCAAGCCCGTGGCCGTCCACGTCGACGGCGAGGAAGGCCGGCGTCGGCGCCAGCACCAGCGCGCCCGATTCGAAGACGAGGCGACCGATCCGCGCGGCTTCGAACGCCTCGTCCCACTGCTCGGCCACGTCGGCCGGCCAGCCTGGCTTCAGCACATGGCCTCGTGCGTGCATCTGCGATTCGAGGGTGGGGGATGGCCAGGGCGCAAGCTGGGTGGGCCGCGCCTTCGCCAGCCGGTCGCGCCCGCGCTCCCGCCAGGCGGCGCGGGTGATCTCGACCGCGACGGTCTGGCCTTCGGTGGCGCCGGTCGGCCATGGCTCGACAAGCAGGTCTTCGCCGCCCGCGTCCGCGATCCCGCGCCGCCCCAGTTTCGTGGCGAGCCGCGCGGGCAGGCGGGCGCCGGCGGACAGCCCGTCGCCGTCCCGCGCCACATGCATCTCGACCAGGCGGAAATTCTCGATCACGGCCGCGCGGGTTTCACCGAGCCGGTGCTGCAGGAACAGATCAGCCATTCAGGCCGGCTGTCCGCAGCATGGCGCGCGCATCGGCGAGCGGCAGGCCCATGATTCCGGAAAAACTGCCCTGCATCCAATCTACATGGGCCTCGAACCGGCCCTGGATGGCATAGCCGCCCGCCTTGCCATGCCATTCGCCGCTGGCGATGTACGCCTCGACATCCGCGCCATCCAGCCGGGCGACGCGCACGGTGGAACGGCTCAGGCGGTGGCGGGCCGTACCGCTGGCGTCCACCACGGTCAGCGCGGTCAGCACCTGGTGCCGCCGTCCGGACAGCAGCTTCAGGCAGGCGCGGGCGGTCGCCTCGTCCTCGGCCTTGGGCAGGATGCGCAGGCCGGCGGCCACCAGCGTATCGGCGGCCAGCACCACCGCGCCAGGATGGCGCGCGGCGACGGCGGCGGCCTTTTCCGCAGCCAGCCGAGAGACATGCGGGGCGGGCCGCTCCGCCTTCCGGGGGGTTTCGTCGATGTCGGCCGGATCGACGGCATCCGGCACCAGCCCCAGCCGGCCCAGCAGTTCCAGGCGCCGGGGCGAGGCGGAGGCGAGGATGAAGCGGGGCGCGGCGGTCATAGCCAGGCCACCATGCTGCCATGCGGGTGGGCGCGGCCCAGCAATCGGTCCTCCGCGCCCTGCCCGCGCCACAGCGTCAGGCGCAGCGTCGGCGGTTCGCCGGCGCTGGGCGTGTCATGCTCCATCCGGACCCAGGCCAGCGGCGCATTGACGCTGGCCTCTGCGCCGGCCTGTTCCATATGGTCTGCGATCCGCTGCTGCGACCCGAGGCTGAAATATTGCAGCGCGATGGAATGAAACACGGTGGTGGCAAGGCCCGGCTGCGGCCAGACGCGCTGCTCCACGAAGTCGGCGGCGTCCCCCTTCACGATTTCGGGCGGGATTTCGGATATGATCGTCATCGCGGTCGCCATGCGCTCCAGCCGTGCGTACTGATCCGGCCAGACATAGGCGAGCATGCGCGCGCGTTCGGCAGGCTCGGACAGGTCGATCGGTTGCACATCGACACCGATGCGACTGGCGAAGGTGATCGGAACGTCCGGCGGGTCCGGCCCGATCCATTCGGGCTCCAGCCGCAGCAGGCTGTCTGCGTTGCCGGCCCGCACATTGCCCAGCTGGAAGGCATAATGATCCGGCATCAGGTTCAGGCCGCCGCTGCACCCCAGTTCCACCAGTGCGAGCGGCAGGCCGGTTTCCGCCGCTACGGTCAGGAAGCAGGGCATCAGCGCCGCCGAGCGGGCGACCTCGTTCGTCTGCGGCGCCACATCCAGCCAGCGACAGATGGAGGGCGCGGCCAGAACCGGTTCCATCGCGGCCCACAGCGCGTCTGCATCGGGAAGGGGGGCCGGGGGGTAGAGCGCGGCAAGCCCCGGGGCCTTGCCGTTGCGCACATGGGCATGAAGCCCGCCCGCCACGCGAAGAGCGAGCATTTCGGCCTCTGTATTGCCCGACCAGCCATCCAGCCGCCTGCCCAGCGCGGTTTCCGGCGGGAGCCTTTCGGCGAGAAGGTCGCAGACCAGGGCGTTGAACGGCGAACCGAGCATGCGGCACCATCCCGCCTGCCAGCGCGCATGCTTGCGGAAGGCGCTTTCGTTCATGACCGGAGCCTGTCCATCAGGGGGCTCACTTGAAGCGATAGGTGATCCGGCCCTTTGTCAGGTCATACGGCGTGAGTTCCACCAGCACTTCATCACCCGTCAGCACACGGATGCGATTCTTGCGCATCTTGCCGGCGGTATGGCCGAGGATCTCATGGTCGTTCTCCAGCCGCACCCGGAACATCGCGTTGGGGAGCAGTTCGACGACCGTGCCCCGCATCTCGAGAAGTTCTTCCTTGGGCATGGGTGGCTTGGTTGACCTTTCTTCGGGGCGTTGGCCTGCGCTTCTACCCCGGTTTGCAGTGCGCGCGCCATGCCTCAACCCGCATTCATATTCAAGTCCGGCAAGCTTTTGTCGGATTTGTGCAATGATTGCAGGGGCCCGTTCGCTACAGGGCGGCAACAGGGTCGGACCTGTTACAGCTTGGGCTTGGGGGGTCTCGCAGTGTTGCGGGCATTGGTTGTCGGCTTCATTCTGGGATTTGCGCTGGTGGGCGTTCTGCGCCTGACCGGTTTGCGGGATTCCGGCGCGCAGCTGGCATCCACCTCAGGCCTTCGCCCCGGCGCCGCGATCGATCATGTGCGTCAGGGCGTCTTGCTTCCGCTGCCGGGTCGGATCCTGATCCTGATCTGACCTTCCGGAGCCTGCTAGAGCCCGAAGATATCCGCCATGCGATAGCGGCCGGGGCTGCGCCCCGACAGCCAGCGCGCGGCCTTCACCGCGCCCCTGGCGAAGATGTCCCGGCTTTCCGCCACATGCGACAGGGTGATCCGTTCGCCTTCGCCCGCCAGCATCACATGATGATCCCCGGCGGCAGATCCGCCCCGCAGGGAGGCGAAGCCGATCCCGCCGGCGCGGCGCGGGCCGGGGCTGCTTTCATGGGGCGGCAGGCGAAGCGTTTCCAGCGGCGCACCGCGCCCCTTCGCTGCGGCTTCACCCAGGAACAGGGCAGTGCCCGAAGGGGCATCCACCTTGTGCCGGTGATGCAGTTCGGCGATCTCGATATCCCAACCGCTATCCAGGGCGCGGGCGGCCTGTTCCACCAGCGCGGCCAGCAGCGTGACGCCCAGCGCGGTATTGGCGGCCTGAAGGACCGGGATGGTGCGGGCTGCAGCGTCGATCGCGGCATGGTGGTGCGCTTCCAGCCCCGTGGTGCCGATCACGATCGCGGCCTTGCCGTCCTGGGCGGCGCGAAGATGTTCATCCAGCGCGGCAGGCGTTGTGAAATCGATCAGCACATCGGCCTTGTGCGCGACAGGTGCGGCGTTGGCGCAGATCACCATGCCCTGACCGATCGGATTTCCGCAAAGCGGGTGGCCCGGGCGTTCCACGCCGCCCGCCAGCCAGCAGTCAGGCGTTGCCTGGATTTCCGCAATGATGGCCTGGCCCATGCGGCCCCCGGCCCCCAGAACCCCGATCTTGATCATGACGACGCGCTCTCCTCGGGCGGCAGTAGCGCAAATGCGGGGGGCGTTGGCAAGTGTGCAGGATCGGCGCTTGCGAACCGGCCTGCTTCCATGCTCAACAGGCGGCCATGCAGACAAAGACCTTCTTCCGCGCGGGCGGACGCGCCGCGCTGATCGCCCTTCTTCTTTCCACCCCCGCCTTCGCGGCCGAACGCTTCGCGGTGCTGTTCAGCGGCCGGAACGTGGGCAGCCTCGTCACGGACGAGACGGGCGGGGCGACGAAGATCGTCTTTGATTACAAGAACAACGGGCGCGGCCCCACGATCGAGGAGCATCTGGCGCTGGACCCGGCGGGCATTCCCACCAGCTGGACGGTCAGCGGCAGCACCACCTTCGGAAGCAAGGTGGACGAACGCTTCAGCCGCAGCGGCGACAAGGCCGAATGGGTGGATGCGACGGGTCCCGGTTCCGCCACGGTGCGGGGGCCGGCGCTCTATGTTGCGCAGAATGGAAGCCCTTATGGCCTGGGGGTCTATGCCCGGGCGCTGCTCAAGGCGGGGGGCAGGCTGCCTGCGCTGCCGGGTGGGGAACTCCGGCTGGAGCCGCTTGGCCCTGTGCCCGCGAAAGGCCCTGCGGGGCCGGTGACGCTGACGGCTTACGCACTTGTCGGCCTCGATCTGGACCCGACCACCCTGTTCCTCGGGCCGGACAAGGAACTTGTTGGTGTCGCCTCCCCGGAATTCGCCGTGCTTCGCGAAGGGTTCGAGGCGGAGGACCAGAAGCTGCGCGACCTTGTCGCGGGGTGGGACACGAAGAGGCTGACGGACGCGCAGAAGGCGCTGGCGAAGAAGGCGCCGACGGCGCTGAGGATCGCCAATGTCCGCATCTTCGATCCGGAACGGCTGGCGCTGTCGGCCCCGGCGTCGGTTCTGGTGAAGGGCAACCGTATCGTCAGCATCGACGCGCCCGGCGCGGGCAGCGCGGGCGAGACCGTGGTGGACGGCAAGGGCGGCACGCTGCTGGCCGGCTTCAACGAGATGCACGGCCATCTGGGCCAGTCCGATGCGTTGCTGAACCTGGTGGCGGGGATCACCACTGTGCGCGACATGGGCAATGACGATGCCGTGCTGGACCGGCTGGTGCAGCGCATGGATTCGGGCGAACTGGCCGGCCCGCGCGTGGTCCGTTCGGCCTTCATCGAAGGCAAGAGCAAGACCAACGCGCAGAACGGCGTGGTGGTCGAGAATCAGGCCGATGCCGTGAAGGCGGTTCAGGACGCCGCGAAGCGTGGCGTGTTCCAGATCAAGATCTACAACAGCATCAATCCCGAATGGGTGCCCGCGATGATCGCGGAAGCGCACAAGGCGGGGATCCGCGTGGCGGGCCACATCCCGGCGTTCACCACGACCGATGCGATGCTGGAAGCCGGCTATGACGAGATCACCCATTCCAACCAGCTGATGCTGAATTGGGTTCTGAAGCCCGGCGACGACACGCGCACCCTGCTGCGCATCACCGCGCTGAAGCGCTTCGACGGCTTCGACCTGAACCAGCCCGCGCCGAAGAAGACGCTGGAGCTGATGCGCACGCATGGCGCCGCGCACGACCCCACGCTGGTGATCATCGAACATGCGACTCAGGGCCGAAAGGGCGAATTCTCGCCCGGGACGGTGGACTGGGCCCCGCATCTGCCCATCGGGCTTCAGCGCCAGCTGAAGCAGCCGATGCTCGACATTTCCAGCCCCGAGGACGACGCCGCCTATCGCGGCGCATTCGACACCACGCTGGAAGTGATGCGCCAGCTGAACCGGCAGGGCACGCTGATCCTGCCCGGCACCGACATGGGCGGCAGCTTCTGGTATCATCGGGAACTGGAGCTGTTCACCAAGACCGGCCTTTCCAGCGCGCAGGTGCTGCGCCGGGCCACTTTCGACACCGCCCGCTACATGGGCAGAGGCGACCGCTTCGGCGCTGTGAAGCCGGGGCTCGTCGCGGACTTCATGCTGCTGCCGGGCGATCCGGTGAAGGACATCCGGGCGGTGAAGACCATCTCGATGGTGGTAAAGGACGGCACCGTCTATTTCCCGACGGAAGCCTATGAGCGGCTGGGCATCAAGCCCTTCACCGCCGTTCCGGCTGTGTCCGGCGCGGCGCTGGTGCCGGCTTACTGATCGCCCGCGCGCGCTGACCATGCCGCCCCGGCGCATCGTGATCCTGACGGGCGCCGGGGTTTCGGCGGAATCGGGCGTGCCGACCTTCCGCGGCCCGGACGGGCTGTGGGAAGGGCATCGGGTGGAAGATGTCGCGACGCCGCAGGCCTTCCGCCGGGATCCCGTGCTGGTGCAGCGCTTCTATGATGCGCGCCGTGCGGCGCTGCGCCGTGTGGAACCCAACGCCGCACATCGCGCGCTTGCCCGCCTCGATGCCGAATGGCCGGGCGAACTTCTCCTGGTCACGCAGAATGTCGATGACCTGCATGACAGGGCGGGTTCGAGGCGGATGCTGCACATGCATGGCGAACTGAAATCCGCCTGGTGCCTGGCCTGCGACCGCCGGCATTCCTGGGCGGAAAGCCTGCTGGATGCCCCCTCCTGCCCGGCCTGCGGCCTTTCCGGCCACATGCGGCCGGACATCGTCTGGTTCGGCGAGATGCCCTACCATATGGACCGGATCGAAGCGGCGCTGATGGCGGCTGACCTTTTCGTGTCGATCGGCACTTCCGGCAATGTCTATCCGGCCGCCGGGTTCGTCGATCTCGCCCGCCATGCGGGCGCGCGCTGCATCGAGCTGAACCTGGATCCGTCGATGACGAGCGGGCGATTCCATGAAAGCCGGCTTGGGCCGGCGGGCACGCTGGTGCCGCAACTGGTGGACGAACTGCTGGGCTGAGCCATTCGGCGCCAGCGCGGGGCTCGCGCTATTCTGCCGCCGCCCGCGAGCCCCGTTCGGCGAGGAAGGCGAACAGAGCGACCGGATCCACCGGTTTCGGGAACACCCGAATCGAAAGCCGCCGCAGCCGCCAGTCCGTCGGGGCGCGCGGATCGGCCGTGACCATGGCGATCGGCAGGCCCGGGGCGTGCCGCCGAAGCT
The DNA here is from genome assembly GCF_059115405.1 of Sandaracinobacter sp. T42. Classification (NCBI taxonomy): domain Bacteria; kingdom Pseudomonadati; phylum Pseudomonadota; class Alphaproteobacteria; order Sphingomonadales; family Sphingosinicellaceae; genus Sandaracinobacter; species Sandaracinobacter sp. T42. The sequence continues at coordinate 450,469 of NZ_CM181101.1, read as the reverse complement.
GCCGGGCAAGCACCAACCCATCCGGCCCGTCGCCCAGCTGAAAATCCAGGATGGCGGCAGCCGGCCGGTGGCGTTTCGCCAGTTCGAGCGCGTCTGCCGCCGACGCTGCTGCAAGGGGCCGATGCCCCTGTGCGGCCAGCGCGGCGATGATTGCATCCCGCACGACCGGATCATCATCGACGCACAGGACTGAGAGCCCCCCCGCCTGGGCGCGGGCCGGTGTGGGCGCGGCTTGCCTGGCGGGCGGGCCATCCGCCGCCAGGGCGACGTCCACCGCGAACAGCGAACCCCCGCCCGGCCGGGAACGCAGCGTGACGGGGATGTCCAGCAGGCGCGCCGTCCGCTCAACGATGGCAAGGCCAAGGCCGACGCCGGGGGAGTCGCCGTCGAGCCGTTCGAATTCCCGGAAAATGCGCGCCTGCGCGTCCGCCGCGATTCCGGGGCCGCTGTCAGCCACGGCGAAGCGGATCTGCCCCTGTCGGCGCCGGGCGGTGAAGGCGATGCTGCCGCGCGGCGTGTAGCGCACCGCGTTGGACAGGAAGTTGAGCAGGATGGACCGCAGCAGATCCCGATCCGTCTCCACGCTGGCGTCGACAGCGATCGCCCTCAGTCGAAGCCCCTTTTCGGCCGCCAGCGGTTCGAACTCGCGGCCCAGTTCCGCCACCAGGTCCCGTGCGGAGAAGCGCGTGGGGCGGGGCTTGATGCCGCCCGCATCCAGCTTGGAGACATCCAGCAGCGCCCGCAGCAGGGCGTCGGCCGAGGCGATGGACTGCGCCGTCGAATCGAGCAGCGGGCGGGCCGCATCCGGCGTCTGCCGTTCGAGCGCGGACAGGAACAGCCGCGCGGCATGCAGCGGTTGCAGCAGATCATGGCTGGCGGCGGCGAGGAAGCGGGTCTTTTCCCGCGTGGCGGTTTCGGCGGCCGCCTTCGCGTCGGCCAGCGCGGCGTTCGCGGCGGCGAGGTCGGCGGTTCGTTCGGCCACCCGCGCTTCCAGTTCCACCTGCTGCGCCTTTTCGGCGGTAATGTCGGTGAAGCTCATCACATAGCCGCCCCCCGGCATCGGGGCGCCCACCGTCTTGATCCAGCGACCCGAGGGGCGAAGCCGCTCGAAGCTGTGCGGCAGCCCGCGCGCCAGATGGTACAGGCGGCGCTCCACATGCGCTTCCACCTCGCCGGGGCCGCAATCACCCCGTTCCGCATTGTAGCGGATGAGATCGGCAACCGGCCGCCCCACTTCCACCAGCCCCGCCGGATAGTCGAACAGATCGAGATAGCGCTGGTTCCAGGCCACCAGCCGCAGGCGCCGGTCGATCACGGAGACGCCCGGATCGATCGCCTGCAGTGTTGCTTCCAGCAGCTGCCGGGAAAACTGCAGCGACTGGCCCGAACGATCGAGCAGCTTCACCACCTCGCCCACACCAAGGCTGGCGCCCGCCATCGTGGAGGTGACGATCAGCCGGGCAGATGGCGCGCCAATGACATCCGCGATCATCTGTTCCGCGCGGCGGGCCGCCGGGCCGCTGATCGGGCTGTCCGGCCCGCCGAAGGGGGCCAGTGCGATCTCTGCTTCGCGGTCGCCCGCGAAGCGGCCGGCAAGCCCGGTCAGTTCGCCCAGCGTGGTGACATGGCCGAAGCTGGAATCGCGATAGCCATGGTCGCGGCTTGCGCGCCCGAAGCGCACGGTCACCAGCAGGGCGAGGATATTGGCGCCCAGGCTCCACAGCGTTCCGTGCACGAGCGGGGAACCGAGGTCGATCCGCAGCAGCCGCTGCGGATGCAGGAGCCCCCCGGAGGCGGCATCGAGGGCCGTCACCAGATCGTCTCCGGCGAAGGAGGGAAGGAACAGCGTGTAGGCCCACAGCGCGATCCCGGCCATCAGCCCGGCGCGGGCGGCGCGCTTGTTTTCGAACCCGAAGGAAATGGCGCCGATCAGCGCGGGGGCGAACTGCGCCACGCCGGCAAAGGCGATCAGGCCGATCGCGGCCAGCGTGGCGCTGTCGTCGATCGCTTCGGCATAGCCCCAGGCCGCCGCGACGATCAGCACGATGATCACCCGCCGCGCCATCAGCATCAGCCGCCCCAGATCCGCGCCTTCGCGCAGCCGGGCGCGGATCAGCAATGGCGCCAGCAGATCGTTCGCCGCCATGGTGGACAGCGCCAGGGTTTCCGCGATGACCATGCCTGTCGCAGCCGAAAAGCCGCCGAGGAAGGCCAGAAGAACCAGACCGTTCGCGCCTTCCGACAGCGGCAGCGACAGCACGAACAGGTCTGGCAGGGTGGTGGGGGGCAGCAGGGCCAGGCCGGCGGCCGCCAGCGGCAGGACCATCAGCGAGATCAGCGCCAGATAGGCGATGAACGGCCAGCGGGCCCGGCGAAGCGCGGCCGCGTCGGGGGCCTCCACGAAGCCGAGATAGAATTGCCGGGGAAGACACAGGATCGCCAGCGCGGACAGCAGGGTGGTGATGAGGAAATCGGGGCCGAAGCTGCCGCCCATCCGGGCCGCCAGCGTTTCGATCCCGACCGCAGAGGCGGGTTCCCGCCACAGGAGCCAGGCGGCGAACAGGCCGAGCGCGAGGAAGGCCACGAGCTTCACAAGGCTTTCCGCGGCGAGCGCGGCGACGATGCCGGGGTTGCGGCCCGTCACTTCGATCCGGCGCGCGCCGAAGCTGATGGAGAAGGCGGCGAGGAGGGCCGCGATCAGGAAGGTGAGTTCCGCCGAGCGGCCGAAACCGGTGACGGCCTCGAAGCTCATCGCCACGGAGCGGAGCTGGAGCGCGATGTAGGGCGTTGCGGCCAGCAGCGCGAGTGCGGCAACCAGGGCCGCAAGGCTTCGGCTGCGGCCATAACGCTGGCCGATGAAGTCGCTGATGGAAGAGGCCCGGCCATCGGCGGTGCGGGCGGCGAGGCGGGACAGGAATCCGGGCGCCAGCAGGAAGACGAGCGCCGGGCCAAGATAGATGGAGAGATAGGGCAGACCCGACGTCGCGGCCGAACCGACGCCGCCGAAGAAGGTCCAGCTGGTGCAGTAGACGGCAAGGCTGAGCGGGAAGACCCAGGGCTGGAACCGCGGCGGGATGCCCCGCCGGTCCGTGCGGGCTGCGAGCCAGATCAGCCCGGCCCCATAGAGGAGCACGGCGAAGGCGGGCAGCAGGGTCAGGCCGTCGGGGCCGTCGGGCACTCGATGCTCTCCATCGGGCCGGAACACCGGCCATCCATGGCATGGAAGGAACGCGTCTTTGGCGGCGCGGTCAAGTCAGGCGGCGCGTGCCTTCGCATGGGCTTGCGTGCCGCGCGTCAGCACATGGTCTTCCGGCAGGATCGTGTCGATCGCCAGATCGGGCAGGGTTTCCAGATCGGCGTACAGTGGCGCGAAATCGGTGTTCAGCGTCACGTCCAGCAGATGCTCGAAGTCGGGAATGGCGAAATAGACCTGCTGGAAATCGTCGATCCGATAGGGCGTGCGCATCACCCGCTTCAGATCGAAACCCAGCCGGTTCGGGCTTGGATCGTCCAGCGCGAAGCGGCTTTCCCCAAACGAGGAAACGATCCCCGCACCATGGATCCGCAGCCCGTCGACCGTTGCCGTCAGCCCGAATTCCACCGTGTACCAGTAAAGCCTGGCCAGCTTGTGCAGCGCGCCGAACCGCATGGAGCGAAGCCCGCCCTCGCCATAGGCCTGCATGTAATCCGCAAACACCGGGTTCGCGAGCAGCGGTACATGGCCGAACACGTCGTGGAACACGTCCGGCTCTTCCAGATAGTCGATCTGGTCGGGCCGTCGCAGGAAGTTGCCCGCGACGAAGCGGCGGTTCGCCAGATGTTCGAAAAACACGTCGTCCGGTACCAGCCCCGGCACCGCCACGACCTGCCAGCCGGTCAGCTTCATCAGCCGTTCGGACAGGCGGCGGAAATCGGGGATTCCGCCCGCGCCCAGATCCAGCCGCGCCAGCCCATCCAGGAAATCGGGATGGGCGCGGCCGGGCAGCAGCGCCGTCTGCCGGGCATAGAGCCGGTCCCAGAGGGCATGTTCGGCCGGTGCATAGGCTTCCCAGCCCTGCGGGATCGTCCAGTCCGGCGCGGCTCCCTCCGGCGGCGCGGTCAGCACATGCGTCATGCCGGGCAGGATAGCAGAGCCGGACCTGCGCGACTACGCTTGGGGCCATGATTCGCCCGTTCCTTTCCGCAGCGCTGCTGCTGTTCGCCCTTCCCGCCGCCGCGCAGCAGGCCGAAACGCCCCCTGCGCAACCCGTTTCGGAAGCCCCCCCGCCCCTGCCCGAGAAACAGTGGAAGACCGAGCGCGTGAAGCTGCAGACGGCGCATGGCCCCATCCTGATCGAGCTGGAGGTGGAGCGCGCGCCGGTCACCTCGGCCAATTTCCTGAAATATGTGGACCAGAAGCGCTTCGACGGGATCAGCTTCTATCGCGCGCTGACCTTTCCGGGGCGCCCCGATCTGGGCCTGATTCAGGCGGGCCAGCGCGACCAGAAGAAGCTGCTGCCGCCGATCCCGCACGAGCCGACGACGAAGACGGGCCTGAGCCATACGGATGGCACCATTTCCATGGCGCGGCTTGCACCCGGCACGGCGGCGGCGGATTTCTTCATCATCATCGGCAATCTGTCCACGCTGGATGCCAACCCGGCCGCCAAGGGCGACAATGCCGGTTTCGCTGCCTTCGGGCGCGTGGTGGAAGGGATGGACGTGGTGAAGAAGATCCTTGCCGCCCCTGTTTCCGCGACCGAGGGCGTGGGCGCGATGAAGGGGCAGATGATCGCGAAGCCCGTGCCCGTGGAAACGGCGCGCCGCGCGCCAAAGTGACCGGGACCGACCCGGGTGCCGCCTGGGAGGAGGGGGCGCTGGTGTCGCGCCGGTTCGGGGATGTCTATGCATCCCGAAGCGGGGCACTGGCGCAGAGCCGGGCCGTGTTTCTGGCCGGTTGCGGTCTGCCGGATCGCTGGCGGGGGCGACAGCGCTTCACCGTTGCGGAACTGGGCTTCGGCACCGGGCTGAACATGCTGGCGGTACTGGCGGCGTGGGCGGAAAGCCGGGAATCGGGCCAGACCCTCCACCTGTTTTCGGTGGAGGGGTATCCGCTGTCGAAGGCGGATGCGGCACGCGCACTGGCCGCCTTTCCCGAACTTGCCGGATTGTCCGCCAGGCTTCTGGCACAATGGCCAAGGGGGGCGCGCGGCCTGCACCGGATCGACTTTCCGGGGCTGGGGGCCGTGCTGGATCTGGTTGTCGATGATGTGGCGGCTGCGCTTTCCGACTGGGAAGGGCAGGCCGACGCCTGGTTCCTCGACGGTTTTTCCCCCGCGAAGAACCCGGATATGTGGACGCCCGAAATCCTGCGGCTGGTGGGGGCGCGGACTGCGCCGGGCGGGCGGGCGGCCACATGGTCGGTTGCGGGCGCGGTGCGGCGCGGGCTGGCGGATGCGGGCTTCACCGTGATGCGGATGCCGGGCTTCACGGGAAAGCGCGAACGGCTGGAGGCCGTGCGCCCCGGTACCGCCGCCGATCCGCCGCGCCCCCGTGTCGCCGTGATCGGCGCAGGAATCGCGGGCGCCTCGCTGGCGCTGGCGCTGCGCGACCTTGGCCTGGAACCGGTGATGGTAGCCGATGGCCCGATGGCGTCGGGCAATCCGGCCGCGCTGGTTTCGCCCCGGCTGGCGGCGGGCAGCGAAGCCGGGGCGGCGCTGCATGCGCTGGCGTTCCGCCGGGCAGTCGAGCGGATCGAGCGCACCGCCCCTGACGCAGTGATCGCGCGCGGGGCGGAACGGTTGCTGAAGCCGGGCGAGATCGGACGGGCGGATGCAACCTCAGCTTCCGGCCTGTTTCCGCCGGGCAGCCTGTCCCTGCACGGTGACAGGCTGATTCTCGGCGATGCGCTGGTGGTGGCGCCTGCGCGTCTGCGGGCCTGCTGGCTGGGGAATGTGAAGGCTGCCCGGGTGGAAGCGCCCAGGCGGGGACCCGACGGCTGGCGGATCGGCGGAGTGGGCCCGTTCGACGCCGTTGTGATCGCCGCCGGCTTCGGAACGGCGGCGCTGGCCGGATTGCCGCTGCGACCGATCCGGGGTCAGGTGACGACCGCCGGAATCCCCCTCGATCGGCTTCCTGCCAGCTGGGGCGGCTATGTCGTGCCGACGGATGACGGCCTGCTGTTCGGGGCGACGCACGACCGGGGCGATTCCGATCCATCGGTGCGCCCGGAGGATCAGGATCGCAATCTGGAGGGGCTGGCACGGCGGATGCCGGACATTGCCGCACGGCTGGCGGGCAAGCCGCTGGGGGGCGCGGCGGGCGTTCGCGCCGCCGCGGGCGACCATCAGCCTGTGGCGGGCGCGCTGGGCGATGGGCTTTTCGTGCTGGGCGGCTTCGGCGGGCGCGGTTTTGCGCTGGCACCGCTGCTGGCCGAACATGTGGCGGCCCTTGTCTGCGGTGTCGCCTCTCCGCTGTCGGCGGCTATGGCGCGGCTGGTCGATCCCGCCCGCCTGAGGCTGGCTCCCATGCCCAGGGCGGCTGACGCAGCCGCTCCGACAACCAGTCCATCAGCAACCGCACCCGCAGCGGGCGAAGCGGGCTTGGTGGGGTGATCAGGTAGAGCCCGAGCGGCGGCGGCCGCCAGTCGCACAGCAAAGGCTCCAGCCGCCCGTCCGCCAGCAGGTCCGCTATCAGGAAATCGGGCTGCAGCGCGATACCCGCGCCCGCCAGACAGGCCGGGTTCAGCGCCCCGCCGCCGTTGGCGCGCAGGGGGCCGGAAACCGTCACGCTGTAATCCGCGCCCTCCGGCCCGGAAAAGCGCCACACATCGGGCGGCATCATGTTCGAATAGAGCAGGCACTGGTGTTTCGCGAGATCGGCCGGATGCCGTGGGCGTCCATGCGCCTCAAGATAGGCCGGGCTGGCCACAAGGATGCGCTGCACCGGGCACAGACGCCGGGCGATCAGGCTGGAATCCGCAAGCTGGCCGATCCGAAGCACCACATCATGCCCTGTGGCAACGATGTCGATCCGCGCGTCATCAAGGCTGAGGTCGATCGAGACCTGGGGATGACGGGCAAGGAATTCGGGCAGCAGGGGCGCGATATGGGCGCGGCCGAATTCCAGCGGCGCCGCCAGCCGGATCTGCCCGGCCGGCACGCTCGTCGCCTCGCCCAGCCGCTCTTCCATCCTCTGCGCCGCCAGCACCAGCGCCTGCGCTTCGCCCAGGGCCTCCTGCCCAAGGGCCGACAGGGAGAGGCGGCGCGACGTGCGATGGAAGAGGGTCGCGCCCAGCCGTTGCTCCAGCCGGGCGACGGCGCGGGAAACCGTGGGGACGGACAGGTTCCGGGCCCGTGCGGCGCCCGCGAAGCTGCCCGCTTCGGCAACGGCGACGAACAGATCCCATGCCTCGAAATCCGGAACCAACATTTCTGCAACGATCCCTTTCGATCCTTCCACTTTTCTAACGCAAATGGATGCGCAAATGAAGGGCCGTTCCGGGCAACCGGATGCAAGGAGACGAAAGATGATCGAAGTCCGTCCGTTCGAAACCCTCGGCGCCGCCAATCATGGCTGGCTGGACGCGCACCATCACTTCAGCTTTGCCGATTATTACGAACCCGCCCGCATGGGCTGGGGCGCGATCCGGGTGTGGAACGATGATGTGATCGCGCCGCAATCCGGCTTTCCGCCGCATCCGCACCGCGACATGGAGATCATCACCTATGTCCGTTCAGGGGCGATCACCCATGAAGACAGCATGGGCAATCGCGGCCGCACCCAGGCGGGCGACGTGCAGGTGATGAGCGCGGGAACCGGCGTGCGCCACGCTGAATATAATCTGGAGGACGAGGAGACCCGCATCTTCCAGATCTGGATCCTTCCGGAAGCGCTGAATGCGAAACCGGCCTGGGGTGCGCGCCCGTTTCCGAAGAGCGATCGCGCCGGCGTTTTCGTGCCGCTTGCGAGCGGGATGGGCGACGAGGGTGCGCTGCCGATCCAGACACCGGCGCGGGTGCTGGGCGCCACGCTGAAGGCGGGGACCCGCACAAGCTACCGGTTCGGTCCGGGGCGGGTGGGCTATCTTGTCGGGGCCGAAGGGGCGTTCCGCGTAAACGGGAAGGAAGCCCGGGCCCGCGACGGCGTGGCGATCCGCGATGTCGATGAAATCACGATCGAGGCGCTGGCCGACAGCGAGATCGTCCTCGTCGATGCCCTGAAATGAAGCGTTTCCCGGGCCCTGCCATGCCGGTGGGGCCCCGGTTTCTCAAGCAAGGAGAATTGCAATGACCAAGGTTCTCGTCCTCTATTATTCGTCCTACGGCCATCTGGAGACGATGGCGGACGCCGTCGCCGAGGGCGCGCGTTCGGCTGGCGCCGAGGTGGCGGTGAAGCGCGTGCCCGAGCTTGTGCCGGACGAAGTGGCGAAGGCCAGCCACTTCAAGCTGGACCAGAAGGCGCCCGTCGCCACCGTTGCCGAACTGGAAGACTATGACGCGATCATCGTGGGCAGCCCGACCCGCTTCGGCCGTGTGGCCGCGCAGATGGCGAATTTCTGGGACCAGACCGGCGGCGTGTGGTTCCAGGGCAAGCTGATCGGCAAGGTGGGCGCCGCCTTCACCAGCACCGCTTCCCAGCATGGCGGGCAGGAAACCACGCTCTTCTCGATCCTGACCACCCTGATGCATCACGGAATGGTGATCACCGGCCTGCCCTACAGCTTCCAGGGGCAGATGCGGAACGATGAAGTTACGGGCGGCGCGCCCTATGGCGCCACCACCATCGCAAACGGAGACGGCAGCCGCCAGCCCAGCCAGAATGAACTGGATGGCGCCCGCTTCCTGGGCCGCCACGCCGCCGAAATCGCGGCGAAGCTGAAGGCCTGACCCTCAGCGCCCCGCAGGGGCCAGCGCGGCGCTGACTTCGGCGCCGCGCTTCGCCCTGATCGCGGCGCACTGGCGGATGGTGCCCAGCGGGCGCACAAGATCCAGTTCGCCCATGCCCAGTTCGGCAAGACGCGGCCGGAACAGGGTTTCCACCCGCTTTGCATCCGCTTCGCTGCACAGGCTGGTCGTGATCGAGACGAACTGGCCCAGCAGTCCGCCGAGGCGGGGCTTCAGGCCATCCAGATTTCGCTCCAGCCATGTCATCGCCTGGTCCCGGGTCGCCGGGTTGGCGAACATGCCGCCGATGATGGCGGTGGCTTCCAGATTCTGCAGCCGCTTGTCGCCGATGCGGTCAAGGATCGCGCGGCCGCCATCCAGGCCGAGCGCGTTCGCGGCCTGGCGGCGGAACAGCGGCTCGTCGGATTGCACCAACGCCTCGAACAGCCGGTCGGCAAGCGCCGGATCCGCCCGCAGCGCCGCCCGCAGCGCGGTTGTGCGCATCCCCGGATCCAGAGCGGCGGCGTCGCCGGCAAGCGCCTTGCGCGCAGCGTCCGACAGGCGCGCGCTGAGGGCCGGATCCTGTCCTTCGCCCACGGCCATCAGCACCAGCGACTGGCGCAGTTGCCGTTTTTCGGTGCTGTCGGACCCATGGCTTCCCCGCGCCGGATCGACACCGAGCCCGTCCAGCCGCGCCACCGCCAGTCCCCGCACGAACGCGCGCGCGGCCGCGATATCGGCGGCCGAACCGCTGCGCTTCACATGGGTCATGATCTCGAAGGGCAGGAAGGTCGCCACCAGGCGCTCGTCGTGCGTGGCGAAGGCGCGGGCCGCGCGGATCTGTTCCTCGAACGAGGCGCCGCCGGCACGGAAGCTGGCCCACAGGCTGTCGAGGCTGGTCAGCGCCTCTGGCGTGGGCAGCGAAGGGCCGGCCGCGATCAGGCGCTGCCAGTCTGCGGCGGGCAGATCGTATCGATAATAACCGGCGCCTGCGGCATTGCCCGCAACCCAGGGGGCCGTGCCGCGCACCGGCGCAAGCGTCCCGGCCGGCTGGTCGAGCAGCGTGCACTGCCGCCCCTCGCCCGAGGAGGCGCAGACCGGCACCTTCCACAGCGCATCCGGGGTGTTCACCCCGATCGGGCGATAGCGCGACTGGGCCAGCGAATAGCCGCCGTCCGAGCCCGGACGGAAGGTCACCAGTGGAACGCCCTGCTGGTCCACGAAGCTGCGGAAGGCCGGCACCAGCCGCGGATCACCTGCGCCTTCGGCGATGTTCGCGAAGAAATTGTCGGCAGTCGCGGTGCCGTTCCAGTTGCGCGCCAGATGCAGACGAACGCCCTGCTGCCATTTTCCGTCGCCGACATAGGCCGACATCATGCGAATGGTCTGGCCGCCCTTCTGGTAGGTGATGGAATCGAAGGCGGCATTGATCTCGGCGGAGTCGGTGATCGGCTGCCGGATGGGCCGGCCCACTTCCAGGCTGTCCTCGTCCATCGCGCCAAGGGCGCCCGCCAGCTGGTCGGCGCCGACCCCCAGATCCGGCCGCCACTGGCCGGCGATCTCGTTGCCCATCCATTCGGCAAAACTCTCGTTCAGCCAGATGTCGTCCCACCAGCGCGGCGTGACGGCGTTGCCGAACCACTGGTGCGCCAGTTCATGGGCAACCACGATGCCGAACTGCCGTGCCTGTGATGGCGGCGCATCCCTGCCCAGCAACAACAGGGTGTCATCATAGACGATCAGGCCGCTGTTCTCCATCGCGCCGCCGTGGATCGGCGAGGCGATCTGGTCGAGCTTGGGCCAGGGATAGGGGGTTCCGAACCAGGTCTCCAGCCGCTCCAGCAACTTGGGCGTTTCGGCCGTTGCGAAACCCAGGCGTCCGGCCTGGCCCTTCGTGGCGATGTTGCGGAACGGCAACGCCGTCTTGCGCACGGCGTTGGGCGGGATCGTGCCTTCCACCACGTCGAAATCCCCCACGGCGAGCGAGACCAGATAGGTCGGCATCGGGCCGATCGCGGCGAATGCGTGACGGACCATGCCGCCGGGCTGCGGCGTCGCGGTCGTTTCCGGGCCGTTGGAGAAGGCCTTCATTCCTTCGGGCGCGGTGATCTGCACATGGATGGGCGTCTTGTGGCGCGGCTCGTCGAAGCCCGGGAAGACGCGCCGCGCATCAATGGCCTGGAACTGTGTCCAGGCATAGGGCGCGCCGCCCACCTCCACCTTGTAGAGGCCCGCCGTGCTGGTCATGAAGGGGGCGGTGTAACGGAAGCGCAGGGTGTGGCGCCCGGGGGCAAGAGGTCTCTGGAAGCTGACGAGCGCGACGCCTGTGGGGTGCACCTGCCGGTAGCTGGCCGGATTGGGCGCCATCCGGCCCGTGATCGCTTCGGCCGACAGCATTTCCAGACCGTTGCCATGCAGGTGGAGCTGGCTGAGCGGAGCCTTCGTCTCGATATCGATCTCTGCCACGCCGGAAAAATCCGCCTTGCGCGGATCAATGGCGAGATCCAGCCGGTAGGCCGTCGGTCGGGCGATGTCGGGCAGCTCGCCGATGGGAATGTCGGCTGCGGACGCCGGGGTGAAGGCAATGGCGAAAAGCGCGGCCTGCGCGAGTCGTTTGAACAGCATGGCAACCAGCCTAGGATGCAGCGCGCCGGTTGCAAAGGCCGCCTGGCAAGGCCCGAACCGCAGCTGTCGTCCGTTGCGCCAGGCCCGCCGTCGTGGCACGGCTTGGCCGTGGTGACAGGGGCTTCCGCATCGTTGGGACAAGGCCGCCGGGCCGTCGCGCACCCGGAGCGTGCGATCCCGCTCGCCTTCCTCATCGGGATCGCGGTTGGCACGCTGCTGCTGGCGCTTCCGGTTTCGCGCGCAGGCGGGCTTTCGGGCGAAGGCGGGGCCCCGCTGATCGTGGCGCTGTTCACGGCCACGTCGGCCTTCTGCGTGACCGGCCTGACGGTGGTGGATACGCCCACCTACTGGTCCCCCTTCGGGCATTTCGTTCTGCTGCTTCTGGCGCAGGCGGGCGGCATCGGCATCATGACGGGCGCCACCCTGCTGGGCCTTCTCGTCACCCGGCAGCTTCGGCTGAAAAGCCGCCTGCTGGCGCAGAGCGAGATGAAGAGCCTTGATCTTGGCGACGTGCGCACCGTGCTGCGGCTGGTGCTGGCGGTGACGCTGGTGACGGAGGCGATCCTCGCCCTGTGGCTGACGCTGCGCTTCCTCGGCTATGGCATGCCGCCGGGGCAGGCCCTCTGGCAGGGCCTGTTCCATTCGGTGATGGCCTATGTGAACGCCGGCTTTTCCACCCTGCCCGAAGGCCTGGCCGCCCATTCCGGTGACTGGCTGCTGGGCATTCCGCTGATGATCGGCGTGATCCTGGGCGGCATCGGCTTTCCCGTGCTGCTGGAACTCAGGCGGGAATGGCGCCGGCCGCAGGGCTGGTCGATCCATACCAAGCTGACCTTGTGGGGCAGCCTTGGGCTGACCTTGATCGGGATGGCCGCGATCCTTCTGTTCGAATGGAACAATCCCGCGACCCTCGGGAAGGCCGGCCTGTCGGAACGGCTGCTGGGCGCGCTGTTCCATTCGGTGATGACGCGATCCGGCGGGTTCAACCTGCACGACACGGCGGCGATGGGGGCGGATTCCACGCTGATCTCTTCCGCGCTGATGCTGATCGGCGGGGGCAGCGCCTCAACTGCGGGGGGCATCCGCATCACCACCTTCCTGCTGCTGGGCTTCGTGGTGCTCAGCGAGATCCGGGGCCAGTCCGATTCCGTCGCCTTCCGCCGCCGTATCTGCCCGAATGTGCAGCGCCAGGCGGTCGCCGTCACACTCACCGCGGTCGGCGCCGTCTCTCTCGCGCTGCTGGTTCTGGCCAGCTTCGTGGACGCCCCGGTGGAAAAGATCATGTTCGAAGTGATTTCCGCCTTCGCAACCGTCGGCTTGTCGACCGGGCTTTCCGCCAGCATGCCGCCCGGCGGGCAGCTGGTGCTTGTGATCATGATGTATGTGGGACGTGTCGGCACCGTGTCGCTCGCCACCGCGCTTGCAACCCGGATGCGTCATTCGCCCATCCGCTACCCAGAGGAGAAACCGATTGTCGGCTGACGCAGCAAGGGGCGCCCCGCCGGTGATGGTGATCGGCCTGGGCCGGTTCGGCACGTCGGTCGCGCGGTCGCTGACGCGCATGGGGCACGAGGTGCTGGGCGTGGATCAGGCGATGGAGGTCGTCCAGTCGATGTCCGAGGAACTGACCCATGTGGTTCAGGCGGACACCACCAATCCCGCGGCGCTGCGAAAACTGGGCGCCGGGGAAATGGCGCATGCCGTGGTCGGCATCGGATCGGACATCGAGGCGAGCGTGCTGACGGTGGTGGCGCTGGCCGATGCCGGTTGCCGCGACATCTGGGCGAAGGCGGTGAACGCCAATCACGGTCGCATCCTGGAACGGGTGGGGGCCGCGCATGTCGTCTATCCCGAAGCCGAAATGGGCGAACGCGTCGCCCATCTGGTGACAGGCAAGATGATGGATTTCATCGAGTTCGACGACGGCTTCGCCATCGTGAAGACGCGCGTGCCCCGCTTCATGGCGGGCAAGAGCCTGATGGCGACCGATGTGCGCAAGGCCCATGGCGTGACGATCGTGGGCGTGAAGCGCCCGCGGGAGCCCTTCATCCAGGCCGTTCCGGATACAGTCGTCTATCTGTCGGACCTGCTGATCGTTTCCGGCCCGACGGTTTCCGTGGAGCGGTTCGCGGCGCTTACCTGAAGGCCGCGAACCGCAGGTCGGATCAGCCGTTTCCGATACCCAGGTCCAGGTCTTCGACGCTGTCGGCGGCATAGGCCTCGGCGGCGAACGCCCAGTTCAGGTGCTTTGCCGTGACCGCATCCAGATAGGCCTTCCGGGCGCGCTGGTGATCCAGATAATAGGCATGTTCCCACACATCCAGCACCAGGATCGGCTTCAGATCCTCGTCGATCACCGGTGTCTGGGCGTCATGGCCGCCCATCACTTCCAGCCGGCCGTCCTCGTCGGCCACCAGCCAGACCCAGCCGCTGGCGAAATGATCCACGCCGGCCGCCACGATGGCCGCCTTCAGATCCTCGACAGAGCCGAAGTCCCGCTCGATGGCGGCCAGCAGCTTGCCTTCGGGCGCGCCCCCGTCGGGGCTCAGGCTCTTCCAGTAGAAGGCATGATTGAAGTGCTGCGCGGCGTGCACGAAGATGTCGCCCGCCGAAACCTGTTCGGAAATGTCCTGCGGATCGGCGTCGGCGGTTTCCCGGATGATGTCCAGCAGGCTGGCATCGGTGAACCCGTTCGCGTCGGCCAGCGAATTCAGCTTGTCCACATAGGCCTTGTGGTGGCCGGCATGGTGCTGGGCGAAGGTGTCAGCCGAGATCGCGGGCGCCAGCGCGTCGGGCGCGAACGGCAACGGGGGAAGCGAGAAGTTTGCAGGCATGCGAAGTCTCCGTCTGTTTGGGGGGGGGAGATGGTTGAAATAGCCGGGCGAGGTTTCCGTTCGATGGATGGAAATCACCCGGCCGGCGCGGATCAGGGCGCGAACGACGTGAACAGGAAGAAGGCGAAGATCACCAGATGCACCGCCCCTTGCAGCACGGTCGTCCGCCCTGTCGACAGCGACATCGACGAAGCGAGCAGCGTGAGCGACAGCAGGGTGATGCCCTTGGCGTCCAGGCCGAGCACAAGGGTCCAGTCGAAGAAGACGGACAGCCCGGCGATGATCGGCACCGTCAGGCCGATGGTGGCGAGCGCGGACCCCAGCGCGAGGTTCAGGCTGGTCTGCAGGCGGTTGTTCCGGGCTGCGCGGACGGCCGCGATCCCTTCGGGCAGCAGGACAACGCCGGCGATCACCACGCCGACGGCAGACAGCGGCGCCCCCGATTTCACGATGGCCGCGGCCAGCGGGTCCGACAGGGTCTTGGCCAGCAGAACCACCGTCACCAGGCTGACCAGCAGCAAGCCCAGCGCCAGCCACATCTGGCTGGCGGTGATGCTGCCGGCGTCATGGTGATCGTCCGCGCCGCCATCCTCTGGCAGGAAATAATCCCGGTGGCGGACCGTCTGCACCACCACGAACAGCAGCCACAGCACCAGGCTGGCCGCCCCCACCAGGATCAGTTGCGAACTGGTGTAGGTGGGCCCCATCGTGGAGGTGGTGAAGTTCGGCAGCACCAGCACCAGCACCGCGAGGGCCGCCAGCGTCGTCGTGGCGGCCGAGACACCGTGCAGGCCGAAGCGCTGCACATGATGTCGCGCGGCGCCCACGGTGATGCACAGCCCCACGACGCCCGCCAGGATGATCATCACCGCAGAATAGACTGTGTCACGCAGAAGCGCGGCCGACGTATCGGGTTTCGCCAGCATCAGCGTCACGATCAGGGCACATTCGATCACGGTGACGGCAAGCGCCAGAACCAGCGTGCCGAACGGTTCCCCCACTCGCACCGCGATCACTTCGGCATGGTGGACGGCGGCGAGAACCGCAGGGATCAGCAGCGCCCCCAGGAACAGCGCGATGGAAATCTCCGACGAACGGCCATGAAGCAGCGCCAGCGCAAGCACGGCGGCCGCCGGCGCCAGCCAGCTCCAGAATGGCGCCGTGCGCGCGAGGTCGAGGGGGCGGACGAGGGTCTCTGCCAGTTCCCTCATGCCGCCGCCCGCGCCTCGACGAGGAGCGGAGCGGTCGCGGCAAGCAGCCAGTCCCGCGCTGGACCGTCCAGCTGGGGCTCAAGCGCAGTGCGGACACGGGCGTGGTAATCGTCGAGCCAGCCGACCTCGGCAGGTGTCAGCAGCCCCGGGTCGATCAGCCGCTTGTCGATGGGGGCAAGGGTGATTGTCTCGAAGGCCAGCATCGGCTGTTCGTCCGACGGGCGGCTGTCTTCCACGACGATCACCAGATTCTCGATGCGGATGCCATAGTCGCCGGCCTTGTAGAATCCCGGTTCGTTCGAAAGCACCATGCCCGGCAGCAGAACTTCCTCAACCCCCGGCGCGCCGACAGCAGCCGCGATTCGCTGCGGGCCTTCATGCACGCCCAGGAAGTGGCCGACGCCATGGCCGGTGCCATGGGCGTAATCCAGCCCGGCCGACCACAGGAACTGCCGCGCCAGGATATCCAGCTGCCCGCCGCGTGTGCCCCGGGGGAAGCGGGCAACGGCAAGCGCGATATGGCCCTTCAGCACGCGGGTGTAGCGGTCCTTCATTTCCGCCGTCGGCGTACCCAGCGCCACGGTGCGCGTGATGTCGGTGGTGCCGTCGGGATACTGGCCGCCCGAATCGATCAGGTAGATCGTCTCGCCCGCGAAAGCGCGCTTCGTTTCCGGCTCGGACCGGTAGTGCGGCAGGGCCGCGTTCGGCCCCACGGCGGAAATGCTGTCGAACGACAGGTCCTTCAGCAGGTTCGATTCCCGGCGGAAGGCCTCCAGCCGGTCCGACGCATCGATCTCGTCGGCGGGCAGCGCCGTTTCCAGCGAGTGCAGGAACTTGGCGATGGCCGCGCCGTCGCGCACATGGGCGGCGCGCATGCCGTCCAGCTCCACCGGGTTCTTCGCGGATTTGGGCAGGATGGTGGGGTCGCGCGCCTCGATGATCCGGGCCTGTCCGCGCCCCAGGGCCTCGAAGATCGCGGCGACCGACCAGGCCGGGTCCAGCATCACCGCGCCCTCCAGCGCCTCCAGCGCGGGGCCGAAGGCTTCATAGGGCTGGATCGTCACGTCCGGCCCCAGATGCGCGGCGACCTCGGCCGGGATCTTCGCGGGCGCGGTGAACAGCGTGGCGGTCGCATCGTCGCGCACGATCGCGAAGGCACGGACCACGGGCGTCCGGGCGACATCACGACCGCGGATGTTGAAGGTCCAGGCGATCGAATCGAGCGCCGTCAGCAGCACCGCGTTCGCGCCGGCCTTCTTCAGGTCTGCGGCGATCTCCGCACGCTTGTCGGCTGAACTGCGCCCCGAGAATTCCGCGCCGTGAATCTCCGCGGCGCCCATCGGAGGCGTGGGCCGGTCGGTCCAGACGACATCCACCGGGTTCGTCGCAACGGGCACCAGCCGGATGCCCTTCGCCTCAAGCGCGGCTTCGGCCGTGCGCAGGAAGTTGCGTGTCGTCAGCCAGGGATCATAGCCGATGCGCGCGCCGGGGGCGGCGTTTTCGGCCAGCCACAGGTGCAGCGGCTCGGCCGGGACGGCGCGATATTCGTACAGATCGCCATCCACCTGCGCCCGCACCTGGATCGTGTAGCGCCCGTCCACGAAGATTGCGGCGCCGCGGGCCGGGCCCGCATCGGCCGGGCCCGCCGTCAGCACGGCGGCCGACCCTGCGCTGCCCTGAAAGCCCGTCAGCCAGCCCAGTCGCTGGGCATAGGCGCCGACATATTCCGACATATGCTCGTCCGTCAGCGGAACGATGAACCCATCGAGGCCCTCGGCCTTCAGGGTGGCGCGGAGGGCGGCGAGCTTGGCGGCAGAATCTGTCATTCCTGCAATGTAGGGAATCCGGCCGGAACTGGCCAGTCACGGCCGATAATTCCCAGCACCTGGAACAGCCTGCCCATGGCGCCGGCGGCGCACAGGCGCACCCGCGCCGCCTCGATCTCGGCCCGGCGCTCCAGGCTGGCCAGCCGCTTCAGCGCCTCGGCCCGGTCGGGAAGGCCGATCGCATTCAGGAACAGCCCCTGCGCCTCAGGGCCGAAAACCCGGGCATGCGCCGCCGCCGCCCGGGCGATGGCGGCGAAATCGACATGGGCGGAAATGTCCGCCTCGCCCAGCGTCTCCAGCGCGTCGGCGAAGCGCCCGCCCTTCAGCGCCTGCAGCGTGTCGCCGGTGGCGGGGCCGGCATAGCCATAGTCGATGAACAGCGCCGCGCCGCCCTGCGCCGCCAGCCGGCGCGCCACGGCGGCGGCCACCTGCTCGGCGCCGAAGTTGCGTTCATGCACACTCCCCGGCGGCGCATCGCGGATTTCCGCCGGCAGGAAGGCCAGATTGGCGCCGACGCTGCGATCCCAGCGCGGCCCGCGCGCGGTCATCTCCACGCGGCGCATCACCCAGCCATCCTCCACCCGCTCGAACTGGGTGAGCGGCAGGGCGTCGAGGAACTCGTTCGCCACCAGCAGCAGCGGCGCGTCGGCGGGCAGGGTGGAAAGATCGTCGTGCCAGCTGGCCCCGGGCACCGCCTTTTCCTGAAGGGCGCGCAACCGGGGGCTCTTTTCCACGAAATGCACCGAAAGCGCGGCCCGCAACCCCGGCGCGGCCCGGTCGATGGCGCGCAGCGCATCCGCCATCAGCGTTCCCCGCCCCGGCCCCAGCTCCGCCAGGATCACGGGCGCGGGCGATCCGGCGCGCAGCCACAGATCGGCCAGCCACAGACCGATCAGTTCCCCGAACATCTGGCTGATTTCGGGCGCCGTCACGAAATCGCCCGCCACGCCGAAGGGTTCCCGCGTGGCGTAATAATGATCCGCCGCGATCGCCATCACGCGCGCCAGCGGCAGCGGCCCTTCGCGGCGCAGCAGGTCGGCGATGTCCGGGTTCACGCCGGGGCTGTCTCGGCGGCGGTTTCCCGCCGGTTCAGCGTGGCCAGCAGCCACAACCCGGCCAGGATCATCGGCAGCGTCAGCACCTGCCCCATGGTGAGGCCGAACGACAGGACGCCGAGCTGGGCGTCGGGTTCGCGGAAGAATTCGATGGCGAAGCGCGACAGGCCATAGCCCAGGATGAACACGCCCCCCAGCAGCCCCGGCTTCAGCCGCGCCCTTGTGCCCCAGAACAGGAAGGTCAGCACGATCAGCAGCAGCGCGCCTTCCAGCGCGGCTTCATACAGCTGGCTAGGGTGGCGGGGATCGGGCCCGGCATCCGGGAAGATGATGCCCCAGGTGCCGTCCGTCGGCCGGCCCCACAATTCCCCGTTCACGAAATTGGCGAACCGCCCCAGCAGCAGGCCGATCGGCGTGACGACGGCCACATAATCGAGGATCCTGAGCGCGGAGAGCCCCTGCGACCGGGCATAGAGGAGGATGGCGAGGATCACGCCCGCCAGTCCGCCGTGGAAGCTCATCCCGCCTTCCCACAGCTTGAAGACATCCATCGGGTTCTGGAGATACTGGGACGGGTTGTAGAAGATCACATAGGCAAGCCGCCCGCCCAGGATGACGCCCAGCGTGCACCAGGTGACGAGGTCGTCCACATGCTTCGCCGTGATGGGGGAACCGGGCCTTCTGACCATGCGCAGCAGCAGCCACCAGCCGGCGACGATGCCGACGATATAGGCGAGGCTGTACCAGCGCAGGGCGAGCGGCCCGATCTGGAGGGCGACAGGGTCGAGCCCGAGGCTCGCCCATTCGACAGGTGTCTGGAAAAATTCCATGCCGCGCTTCATATCGGCTGTAAGGAGAGAGCGCGAGAGCGCTTTTGGGAGAGAGACAGGATAATGGACGAAACGCCCGAACTCGCGGCCTTCCGCGCGGAAACCCGTGCATGGCTGGAGGAAAATTGCCCCGCCGAGATGCGGACGCCGCCCGGCGGCGACAACGACATGTGCTGGGGCGGGCGCAAGTGGAAGTTCCGCAGCGAGGCGCAGAAGCAGTGGCTGGAGCGCATGGCTGCGAAGGGGTGGACGGTGCCCGAATGGCCGACGGAATATGGCGGCGGCGGCCTTTCGAAGGACCAGGCCAAGGTCCTGCTGCAGGAAATGCGCCGCATCCGGGCGCGGCCGCCGCTCTCCTCGTTCGGCATCTGGATGCTGGGCCCGGCCCTGCTGAAATATGGCAACGAGGCGCAGAAGAAGGAACATCTGCCGAAGATCGCCCGCGGGGAGATCCGCTGGTGCCAGGGCTACAGCGAACCGGGCGCCGGGTCTGACCTTGCCAGCCTGCGCACCTCCGCCATTCTGGAGGGCGACGAATATGTGGTGAACGGCTCCAAGATCTGGACCAGCTACGCCGACAAGGCGGACTGGATCTTCTGCCTTGTCCGCACCGATCCGGACGCGCCCAAGCATCTGGGAATCAGCTTCCTGCTGTTCGACATGGAAAGCCCCGGCGTTTCCACCAGCCCGATCAAGCTGATCTCGGGCTATTCGCCCTTCTGCCAGACCTTCTTCGACAATGTCCGCGTGCCCGCCGAAAATCTGGTCGGCACGCGCGGCAAGGGCTGGGACATCGCCAAATATCTCCTCACGCACGAGCGGGAGATGATCGGCGATATGGGATCCCCGGGGCGGGATTCGATGCACCAGATCGCGAAGAAGGCGATCGGCACCGACGGCGAGGGGCGGCTGAAGGACAGCCTGCTGCGGGCCGATATCGCCCGGCACGAGATCGACGCCTTCGCCTTCGCGCTGACGATGGAGCGGGTGAAGGACGAAGCGAAGGCAGGGCAGGGCGTGGGCGCCCTTTCCTCCATGCTGAAATATTACGGGACCGAGCTGAACAAGAACCGGCAGGAACTGCTGATGTCGATCCAGGGCTCGGACGGCCTCACCTGGGAGGGGGAGGAACGCTACGACGGCGCACTTGCGCGCGATTGGCTGCGCAGCCGCGCCAATTCCATCGAGGGAGGAACATCGGAAGTGCAGTTGAACATCATCGCCAAGCGCGTTCTCCAGCTTCCGGGGGCCTGATCAGATGGCATTGGTCCTGAACGACGAACAGCGGATGGTGAAGGAATCCGCAGACGGCTTCTTCGCCGAACATGCCCCGGTGTCGCAGTTGCGGAAGCTGCGCGACACCGCAGACGCCGACGGCTTCGACCGCGGTCTGTGGGCGAAGATGGCGGAAATGGGCTTCGCCGGTGTCGCCATTCCCGAGCAGTTCGGCGGTGCCGGGCTGGGCATGGTGGCCGCCGGGCTGATCCAGGAAGCGATCGGCCGCAATCTTTCGCTGTCCCCCTTCCTGTCGGCCGCCATCCTGTCCGCCACCGCGATCGCGAGGGGCGGCAATGAGGATCAGAAGGCGGCGCTGCTGCCGAAGATCGCCGCCGGCGAGCTGATCGTGGCGCTGGCCGCCGACGAGAAGGCCCGGCACCAGCCGGCTGCCGTCTCCACGAAGGCGGAAGCATCGGGCAACGGGTTCCGGCTGACGGGCGCCAAGCCCTTCGTGCTGGACGGCCATGTGGCCGACAGGCTGATCGTCGTGGCCCGTACATCCGGCGCGGACGACGAGAAGGCCGGCATCACCTTGTTCCTCGTCGATCCGAAGGCGGCGGGCGTGGGCGTGAAGCGCCGCTCCATGGTGGACAGCCGCAACGCCGCCGAGGTGACGCTGGACGGCGCGCAGGTGGATGGCGCGGACGTGCTGGGCGCCATCGGCGGCGGCTTCGCGATCCTGGAAGCCGCGCTGGACGCCGGACGGGCCTGTCTGGCGGCCGAAATGCTGGGCGTATCCGCGCAGAGCTTCGACACCACGGTGGATTATCTGAAGCAGCGCGAACAGTTCGGCGTGAAGATCGGTACCTTCCAGGCGCTGCAGCATCGCGCCGCGCACCTGTTCTGCGAAATCGAGCTGGCCCGTTCCGTGACCCTGAAGGCGCTGACCGCGCTGGACGAGGGCGACGAGCGCGCCGCCCTGTTCGTGGCGCTGGCGAAGGCCAAGGCAGGCGATGTCGCGAAGCTGGCCACCAACGAGGCGGTGCAGATGCACGGCGGCATCGGCATGACGGACGAATTCGACATCGGCTTCTACATGAAGCGGGCGCGCGCCGCGGCCGAAACCTTCGGGGACAATGCCTTCCACGGCGACCGCGTCGCCCAGTTGCTGAATTACTAGAGGACGACCATGGCCCTGACCGATCTCGACAAGGCAATCGACGCGGCGACCGCCGCCATCACCGCGCCGGGCGGCCAGCTTGCGCTGGGCACCGCCAACATCCGGGGTGTGGATTATCCCGTGTTCGAAGCGGCGCCGCAGTCGCTGCGGGACTATCTGGCCTTCTTCCTGGCGACCAACGCCGACAAGGAGTTCATCGTCTATCAGGGCGAGCGGTTCACCTTTGCCGATGTGCAGGCGCAATCGGTGAAGATCGCGGCCGCGCTTCAGGCGCGCCACGGCATCGCCAAGGGCGATCGCATCGCGATCGCCATGCGCAACTATCCGGAATGGGTTTCCACCTTCCTGGCCGCCGTGATGGTGGGCGCGGTGGTGGTGCCGATGAACGCCTGGTGGAAATCCGACGAGCTGGCCTATGGCATCCGCGATTCGGGCACCCGGCTGGTGTTTGCGGACGAAGAACGGCTGCGCCGGATCCGCGAGATCGAGGGGCTGGACGTCACCGTTGTCGCCGTGCGCACCAGCCATCAGGTGGCCGCGCAGCTGGGCGCGGAAACGCTGGAGGATGCGATTGCCGCGTCGCCGCCCGCGCCCTGGTATCTGCCGCCGATCTACCCGGAAGATGACGCGACGATCATGTACACCTCGGGCTCGACCGGTGCGCCCAAGGGGGCCGTTTCCACCCATCGCGCCATCGTGTCGGGTTCGATGAACTATCTGGTGCAGGGCCTTTCCATGCTGCAGCTGGCGCAGGCGGCCGGCACGGAACTGCCGGCGCAGCAGGTGATGCTGCTGAACGTGCCGCTGTTCCACATCACAGGCCTGGTGCCGGTGCTTCTGGTTTCCATCGCCATCGGCCGCAAGCTGGTGATCATGTATCGCTGGGATGCGGGCGAGGCGCTGCAACTGATCGAGAAGGAGCGCGCCACCTATTTCGTGGGCGTGCCCACCATGAGCCTGGAGCTGATGCAGCATCCCGACCGGGACAAATATGATCTCTCCTCCCTGCTGGACATCGCCGGCGGTGGCGCGCCGCGCCCGGCCGAGCATGTGGGCCGGCTGGCGGAGGCCTTCCCCGGCAAGAACCCGGCCATCGGCTACGGCCTCACGGAAACCAACGGCGTGGGCGCGGGCAACATCCGCGAGAACTACCGGCTGCGGCCCGAGTCCACCGGCCGCGCCTCGAAGCCGCTCGTGGAGCTGGCGATCTTCGACGACGGGATGAACCCGCTGGGCGCGGGCGAAGTGGGCGAGGTGTGCATCCGTTCCGTCGCCAATGTGCGCGGCTACTGGAACAAGCCGGAAGCGACGGCGTCCGCCTTCACCCGCGACGGCTGGTTCCGCACCGGCGATCTCGGCCGGCTCGACGAGGACGGCTATCTTTTCATCGTCGACCGCAAGAAGGACATCATCATCCGCGGCGGCGAAAATATCGCAGCCGCCGAAGTGGAGGCCGCGATCTACAGCCATCCGGCCGTCGCCGAAGCCTCGGTGTTCGGCCTGCCGGACGAGCGGTTGGGCGAAATCGTCGGCGCGGTCGTCTATCCGAAGGGTGGGGAACCGCTGGAGGGCGAGGCGATCATGCAGTTCGTGGCGCGTGACCTGGCGGCCTTCAAGGTACCGGCGCGCGTGTGGGTCGTGGATCAGCCGCTGCCCAAGCTGGGGTCCGGCAAGATCGACAAGGTGAGCCTGCGCGCGCATTACCGCGAGGTGCATCAGGGGCGGGCCGTCGCATGACCCGCGTATGAGCTTCACCCTTCGGCGCGCAGGCGCCCCCGATGCAGCAATCGTGCGGCAACTGTTCCACGAAAGCTTCACGGCGACCTTCGGCCATCTCTATCCACCGGAGGAACTCGCGGCATTCCTCGCGGATGCTTCCGAAGCGCGCTTCCGCGCGGCCTGCGCAGCCGACGACCATGCCGTGATGCTGGCCGAAGGACCGCGGGGCGAACCGCTGGGCTACTGCATGCTCGGCCCCTATGATCTGAAGGATCATATCCCCCATCTGCTGGAAGGGCGGCGCTGGTGGGTTCTGCGCCAGCTCTATCTGACGGAGGCGGCCAAGGGCGCGGGAATCGCCGACGCGCTGACGGAATGGGCGATCGCGGAAGCCCGCGCGCGGGCCATTCAGGATCTGTACCTGACCGTCTGGGTCGAAAATCACCGGGCGCGGCGCTTCTATGACCGCCACGGCTTTGAGGAAGTGGGGAAATATCCCTATGTGGTCGGCACCACCGTCGATGACGACCGCATTCTGAGGCTGACCCTTTGATCACACGCCTGACCGCCGGCTCCCTCGGCTTTCCCCATGGATTTCTCGGCCGCACGGGCGGTGTTTCACAGGGCCTGTTCGACAGCCTGAACGTGGGTCTGGGATCCTCCGATGATCCGGCGCATGTGCACGAGAATCGCCGTCGCGCACGGGATGCCGTGGCCCCCACGGCCCGGCTGGTCACGCTGCACCAGGTGCACAGCGCGCACGCCGTGGAGGCCGGCGACTGGCCGGATGACGCGCGGCCACAAGCTGACGGCCTTGTCACGAACCGCCCTGGCCTTGTGCTGGGTATCCTGACCGCCGATTGCGCCCCGCTGCTGTTCGAGGATGTCGAGGCCCGGGTGATCGGGGCGTGCCACGCTGGCTGGAAGGGCGCGTTCACCGGCGTGATCGGCGCGACCATCGATCTGATGGAGCGGCTGGGCGCGAGGCGCGACCGGATCGCAGCCGCCGTCGGCCCCTGCATCGGCCGCAGATCCTACGAGGTGGACGATGCCTTCCGCGCCCGCTTCGAACAGGCGGACCCGGACAATGGCGCCTTCTTCACCGATGGCCGGGCCGGCCACGCCTTCTTCGATCTGGAAGGCTTTTGCCTGAAACGGCTGGCCGAGGCCGGGGTTGCCCGGGCGGAAGGCCTTGGCGCGGACACGAAGGCGGATGCGGCCCGTTTCTTCAGCTATCGCCGGAAAACCCTTGCCGGCGAGGCGGATTATGGCCGCCAGATCAGCCTGATCGCCCTTCCGGGCTGACAGGACAAGAAAAAGGGCCCCGGCGCGAACCGGGGCCCTCTTCGATTTCCGGTACCGAAACGCCTTACTTCGTGGAGGCGTAGAGATCCCACAGGCCCGCGATCTCGCTGGCCGAACCGGCGGGAACCGCCTTGAACGACTGGCGGGCGGCCGCGGCCTGACCGGCGCGGATCTGGGCGATGCCCTTGAACAGGGCGGCTTCGCCCGCGTTCGGACCCTTCTGTGCGGTGGTGAAGGCGGCGATCGCCTGCGGATATTGGCCAGCGCCGAGGAAGGCGTTGCCGGCCGCCAGCGCGGTTGCCGGGTTCTTCGCACCGGCCGGGGCAGCGGCAAGGGCCGCAGCCTGCCGCTTGGCGGCGGCTTCGACGAGCTTTGCCGTCATCGGATCGGTGGCAGGCAGAACGCCCGAACCGCCGGCCGTCTTCACCACGTCCGCGGCGACGCCGGGCTGGCCGGCCACGATCGCCAGCTTGGCGAATTCCTGCACGTCGGCAGCCGTCGTCAGGTTCCCCGTCTCGCGCATCAGGTGATAAAGTGCCAGCTTGGAATCGCGCGACATCGCGCCCGACTTCATGTCCACCAGCAGGGCGCGCCAGCGCGCCGGGGTCGGATCCAGCCGGATCAGCTTCTGAATGGTGGCCAGCGAACCCTTCTTGTCCCCCATCTTGCTCTGCGCGGCGGCAAGGTTCTGCAGCGCATTCACATTGTTCGGGTTCCGGCTCACCATGTCCTGGTAGATCTTGGCGGCTTCGGCGGGCTTGCCCTGCTGCAGATAGGACTGGGCGACAATCGTCGTCTGGCCGGACTTGCGGGCGGCGGCGATCGCCTTGTCGTACTGGCGGGCCTGATAATAGAGCGGGGCCAGCTGCGAGGCCGGGGCGCCGACGCGCTCCAGCTCGGCGGCGGCGGCGCCGTAGTTACCGGCGCGGGTGTAGACATAGGCGGCCGTCTGCGAAACCTTCGTGCGCTCCGCAGCGGTGCTCGCGGCCGAACGGGCCTGATTCACATAATTGGTGGCGGCGGCGGTATTGCCGGCCTTGGCCGCGTTCAGCGCCTGTTGCAGCGGCTTGCCGACAGCAGGCGAAATCGCCTGCGCGAACGCTGCGCTTCCGGCGACAGGAAGCCCCGCCATCGGCAGGGCAGTGACCAGCCCGAGAGCGACGAGCGGAAGCCTGGAAATCAGATTCATTGACGACCTTTCTTGTCGATGGAACGCAAAGGCACTCAACGCCCCCTGCCACGCCGCGCATGGCGCGCGCCTGAACAGCCGGAAAAGGAGCCCCCGCTCCCAGTGCAGGGGCAGCAATAGGGGAAGGAAACGCGCAAGAAAAGGTGCCTGTTGGCGCAATTTCCGGACATCGGGCAGACGGTTTTGACAGCGCGGTCGAATGCGCTACTGGCCATGTCCCGTTTCTCAACAGCCATGCGAGCACAGCAGGTGACAACAGCCTTCATCTTCCCCGGTCAGGGGAGCCAGTCCGTCGGCATGGGCAAGGCCCTGGCCGAGATGAGCCCCGCCGCCCGCGCCGTCTTCGAACAGGTGGACGACGCCCTGCAGCAGAATCTGACGCGCCTGATGTTCGAAGGGCCGGAAGATCAGTTGACCCTGACCGCGAACGCCCAACCCGCGATCATGGCCTCCAGCCTGGCCGCGCTTGCGGTGCTGGAAACCGAAGGCGGCATCCGGCTGGCCGAAAAGGCCGCGTTCGTCGCCGGGCACAGCCTTGGCGAATATTCCGCCTTGTCGGCGGCCGGCGCGATGCCGCTGGACGTGACGGCGAAGCTTCTGCGCCGCCGGGGCGAGGCGATGCAGGCGGCCGTTCCGCCCGGCGAGGGCGCCATGGCGGCGATCCTGGGGCTGGGACTGGAGGATGTGCAGGCGATCGCGGCCGAAGCCGCGCAAGGGGAAGTCTGCACTGCCGCCAACGACAATGCGCCGGGGCAGGTGGTGGTGTCCGGCCACAAGGGCGCCGTCGAGCGTGCGCTGGTGCTGGCGAAGGCGAAGGGCAGCCGCCATGCCGTCCTGCTGCCGGTTTCCGCGCCCTTCCACTGCCCTCTGATGGCGCCCGCCGCAGACGCCATGGCCGAAGCGCTCGCCGCTGTTCCGATCGCCGTTCCGCTGGTGCCGCTGTTTGCCAATGTCACTGCGGCGCAGGTGACCGATCCGGATACGATCCGCGGCCTGCTGGTCAGCCAGGTGACGGGCACGGTGCGCTGGCGCGAATCGGTGCTCGCCCTGCAGGAAGCGGGTGTCACCCGGCTCGTCGAATTCGGCGGCAAGGTGCTGGGGCCGATGGTGAAGCGCATCGCGCCCGACATCCAGAATCTGTCTGTCGTGAAGCCCGACGATGTCGAGGCGGTGCTGAAGGCGCTTTAGGGATCGGGCCCCGGCCCGCGCGGGCCTGATTCGAGACACATGAGGGGCGAGGAGATACGAGAATGTTCGACCTTTCAGGGCGCACCGCGCTCGTCACCGGGGCCAGCGGCGGCATCGGCGGGGCCATCGCCCGGACTCTGAAGGCGCGCGGCGCGAAGCTGGCCCTTTCCGGCACCCGGGCAGAGGCGCTCCGGGCGCTGGCGGATGAACTGGGCGGGGCCGAGATCCTGCCCTGCCGGCTGGATGTCGCCGAAGAGGTGGAGGCGCTGGTGCCCTCTGCCGTGGAAAGGCTGGGCCAGCTCGACATCCTGGTGAACAATGCCGGCATCACCCGCGACGGCCTCGCCATGCGGATGAAGGACGAGGACTGGGCCGCCGTGCTGAAGGTGGACCTGGAGGCTGCCTTCCGGCTGTCGCGCGCGGCCCTGCGCCCGATGATGAAGGCGCGCCACGGGCGCATCATCTCGATCAGTTCGGTCGTGGGATCCATCGGCAACCCCGGCCAGGCCAATTATGCAGCGGCCAAGGCCGGGCTGGAGGGCATGACGCGCAGCCTGGCAGCCGAAGTCGCCAGCCGGGGCGTCACCGTGAACTGCGTCGCGCCGGGCTTCATCGCATCCGCGATGACCGACGCGCTGACGGACGACCAGAAGGCGAAGATGTTCGAGCGCATTCCGGCCGGCCGCTTCGGCGAAGGCGCGGACGTGGCGGCGGCCGTGCTGTGGCTGGCCAGCGACGAGGGCGGCTATGTGACGGGTCAGGCCGTTCATGTGAACGGTGGGATGCACATGGCCTGAGGGGCGGCCCCGCTTGCATGGGGCCATCGGGACGGCTAGTGCGGATTGGCATATCCACGGGGGCCCGCCGATTTGCGCGGAACCCGAATGAAAGGGTTAGAGGAATGAGCGACGTCGCCGAACGGGTGAAGAAGATCGTGGTCGAACATCTTGGCGTTGACGCCGAAAAGGTGACGGAAGAAGCCAGCTTCATCGACGATCTGGGTGCGGACAGCCTCGACACCGTCGAGCTGGTCATGGCTTTCGAGGACGAGTTCGGCGTGGAAATCCCCGACGACGCGGCCGAGAAGATCCTGACCGTCAAGGACGCGATCGCCTTCATCGCCGCAAACGGCAAGTAAAGACGATCCGGGCCGCGCGCGCGTGCGCGGCCCTGCAACGGCCTCGTGGGTTCCACGAGGCCGTTTCCATATCTGCTCACCATCGCTATGGGCGGCAGCAGGGACAGCCCGGCCGCAAAGGCGGGGTGCAGAAACTGGGAGACAAGGATGCGCCGCGTTGTCGTGACAGGCCTGGGGCTTGTGACCCCGCTGGGTGGAAGTGTGGAGCAGACCTGGTCGCGGCTGATCGCGGGCCAGTCGGGCGCAGGCCCGATCACCCGCTTCGACGCCAGCGACTACAGCTGCCGCATCGCCTGTGAAGTCAAGCCGGCTGATTTCGACCCGAACCTGCGCGTCGACCACAAGATCCAGCGCCAGGTCGATCCCTTCATCGTCTATGGCATCGATGCGGCAAGCCAGGCCCTTGAGGACGCCGGCCTCACCGACATGCCGGAGGAAGACCGCCTGCGCGCCGGCACGCTGATCGGATCGGGTATCGGGGGTCTTCCGGGCATCGCCGAGGAATCCATCGTGCTGTTCGAACGCGGCCCGCGCCGCGTCTCTCCGCACTTCGTGCATGGCCGGCTGATCAATCTCGTCTCGGGTCAGGTGTCCATCAAATATGGCCTGATGGGCCCGAATCACGCGGTCGTCACCGCCTGCTCCACCGGTGCGCACGCCATTGGCGACGCCGCCCGGCTGATCGCGCTGGACGACGCCGACGTGATGGTGGCCGGCGGCACCGAAGCCACCATCTGCCCCATCGGCATCGCCGGCTTCGCACAGGCCCGCGCGCTGTCCACCGGGTTCAACGACGAGCCGACCCGCGCCAGCCGCCCCTGGGACAAGGGGCGCGACGGCTTCGTGATGGGCGAAGGCGCCGGCATCGTGGTGCTGGAAGAGTATGAGCGCGCGAAGAAGCGCGGCGCGAAGATCTATGGCGAAGTGGTGGGCTATGGCCTGACCGGAGACGCCTATCATGTGACGGCGCCGCACCCCGAAGGATCCGGGGCGTTCCGTTCCATGCAGATGGCGCTGAAGCGCGCCGGCCTGAACCCCGGCGACATCGATTATGTGAACGCGCACGGCACCTCCACCCCGATGGGCGACGAGCTGGAGCTGGGCGCGGTGAAGCGGCTGTTCGGCGCCGACATCGGCCGGGTTTCCATGAGCAGCACCAAGTCCGCCATCGGCCACCTTCTGGGCGGCGCGGGCGCGGTGGAAAGCATCTTCACCCTGCTGGCCATGCGCGACCAGATCGTGCCGCCCACGCTGAACCTCGAGGATCCGTGCGACGGCGCGGAAGGCGTTGACCTGGTTCCGTGGAAGGCGAAGGAGCGCAAGGTGGAAGCCGTGCTGAACAACAGCTTCGGCTTCGGCGGCACCAACGCGACCGTCGTGTTCAAGAAGGTCTGATGGCCTCAGGCGCAAAGGTCGCGGGGCAGCCGCGCTGGATCGTCTGGGGGGCGACGCTGTCGCTTCTCGCGATGCTCACGCTCAGCCTGTGGACGGCGACCATGTGGCGCCGCGCCCCGCTGCCGGGCGCGGAACGCATCGAGGTGGAGATTCCGCGCGGCGCCTCCATCGGGCAGGCGGCGGACATCCTCGAGCAGGCCGGCGTGATCGACAGCTCCGAGGCGTTCGAGCTTCTGGCCCGCACGCTGGGGGACAGCCGCGAAATCCAGTATGGCACCTACGGCTTCTTCGAGGGCGAGGGCTGGGGCTCCATCCTGGAGCGCCTGAAGCGCGGGGACACGCTGATCGTGCGGATTCCCATCCCCGAAGGCATGCCGTCCATCCAGGTGGCCGAACGGCTGAATTCCGTGGGCCGGCTGAAGGGCCAGGTGGAACCGCCCGCCGAAGGAAGCGTGCTGCCCGCGACCTATGAGGCGAAGATCGGGGAATCCCGCGCCGACGTGCTGAAGCGCATGCAGCAGGCGATGACAGAGGAACTCGACCGCCAGTGGGAGCGGCGCTCGGAACATGCCGTCGTGAAGACAAAGGACGAGGCCGTGATCCTGGCCGGCATCGTGGAAAAGGAAACCGGCGACCCGTCCGAACGGCGGCGTATCGCGGGCCTTTATTCGAATCGGCTGAAGCAGGGCATGCGGCTGCAGGCCGATCCGACGGTGATCTACCCCGTCACGAAGGGCAAGCCGCTGCAGCGGCGCATCCGCCAGTCGGAGCTGCGCGCGAACAACGGCTACAACACCTATGTGCGCGACGGCCTGCCGCAGGGGCCGATCACCAACCCGGGGCGGGAAAGCATCGCTGCCGTGCTGGATCCGGAAGTGCACGACTATCTCTACATGGTGGCCGACGGCACCGGCGGCCACGCTTTCGCCCGCACCTACGAGGAGCATCAGGCCAATGTGGGCAATTGGCGCCAGATTCGCCTCGAGCGCGGGATCTGAAGCGGCCCCGCCCGCCAGGCAGGGGCGTCCGCCCGCTTGACCCGGCGGGAGCGGGGGGCCTAACGCCAGCCTTGTGATGACAGCGCCACGCACTCTCTACGACAAGATCTGGGACGACCATGTCGTTTCCACCCGCGACGACGGCACATCCCTGATCTTCATCGACCGGCATCTGATCCACGAGGTGACGACGCCGCAGGCGTTCAGCGGGCTGAAGACGGCGGGCCGTCGCCTTCGCCGCCCGGATCTGACGCTGGCGGTGCCGGACCACAATGTGCCGACGACCGACCGGCGGCAGCCCATCACCGATCCCGAATCCGTCGCCCAGCTGGCGGCGCTGAAGGCGAACTGCGCTGAATTCGGGGTGGAATATTTCGAGATCGACGCGCCGGAACAGGGGATTGTCCATGTGATCGGGCCGGAGCAGGGCTTCACCCTCCCGGGCGTCACCATGGTCTGCGGCGACAGCCACACCTCCACC
The DNA here is from genome assembly GCF_059115405.1 of Sandaracinobacter sp. T42. Classification (NCBI taxonomy): domain Bacteria; kingdom Pseudomonadati; phylum Pseudomonadota; class Alphaproteobacteria; order Sphingomonadales; family Sphingosinicellaceae; genus Sandaracinobacter; species Sandaracinobacter sp. T42. Next base: position 419,413 of record NZ_CM181101.1, on the reverse strand, counting down.
CATGGCGCGTTCGGGGCGCTGGCCTTCGGCATCGGAACGTCGGAAGTGGAGCATGTGTTCGCCACGCAGACCTTGCTCTTGAAGAAGTCGCGCAACTTCGCCGTCACGGTCACGGGCAGCCTTGGCTATTCCATCACCGCCAAGGACGTGGCGCTGGCGATCTGCGGCGCGCTGGGCACGGCGGGCGGCACGGGCCATGTGCTGGAATATCGCGGCGCCGTGATCGAGGCGCTGAGCATGGAAGGGCGCATGACGCTCTGCAACATGTCGATCGAGGCCGGCGCGCGCGCGGGGCTTGTCGCGCCCGATGAAAAGACCTTCGCCTATGTGGCCGGCAAGCCGCGCGCGCCCAGGGGCGCCGATCTGGAACGGGCGATCGCCTGGTGGCGGCAGCTTCCGTCCGATCCGGGCGCGCGGTTCGATCGCGAAGTTGTGATCGACGGCACGGCCATCGCCCCGCTCGTCACCTGGGGCACCAGCCCAGAGGATGTCGTGCCGGTCACGGGCGTCGTCCCTTCGCCTGACAGCTTCGCCGATCCGTCGAAGCGCGCGGCGGCGGAAAAATCGCTCGCCTACATGGGCCTCACCCCCGGCACCCGGATGGAGGATGTGGCGGTGGAGAACATCTTCATCGGCAGCTGCACCAACAGCCGGATCGAGGATCTGCGCGCCGCGGCCGGGGTGGTGAAGGGCCGCCGTGTCGCCGCCAATGTGCGGCAGGCGCTGGTGGTGCCCGGATCGGGGCTGGTGAAGCGGCAGGCCGAACAGGAAGGACTGGATCACATCTTCGTCGAGGCCGGCTTCGAATGGCGCGAACCCGGCTGTTCCATGTGCCTGGGCATGAACCCGGACAAGGTGCCTTCGGGGGAACGCTGCGCCTCCACCTCCAACCGCAATTTCGTCGGGCGGCAGGGGCCGGGCGCCCGCACCCACCTGATGTCGCCCGCGATGGCGGCAGCGGCCGCCGTGACCGGCCGCCTCACCGACGTCCGGCAACTGGCATGAGCCAGCCCGCCATTCGCCTGCAGGGTCTGGAAAAGACCTATGCCGGCGGCAAGCGCGCGCTGGACGGGATCAGCCTCGACATCCCGCGCGGTTCGATGTTCGGGCTGCTGGGGCCCAACGGGGCCGGGAAATCCACCCTGATCAACATCCTGGCCGGGCTGGTGACAAAGACGGGCGGCAAGGCCGAGGTGTGGGGCTTCGACATCGATGTCCACCCCCGCAACGCGAAGGCTTCCATCGGCGTGGTGCCGCAGGAACTTCTGTTCGACGCCTTCTTCACCCCGTTCGAGACGCTCGAGCTTCAGGCCGGGCTCTATGGCGTGCCGAAGGAAAAGCGCCGCTCCATGGAGCTGCTGGAAAAGGTCCGGCTGGCGGACAAGGCGCATGTCTATACGCGCCAGCTTTCGGGCGGGATGAAGCGCCGCCTGCTGATCGCCAAGGCACTGGTGCACGCCCCCCCCGTCGTCATTCTCGACGAGCCGACCGCGGGCGTCGACATCGAGCTTCGCCAGATGCTGTGGTCCTATGTGCGCGAACTGCACGCGGCGGGCACCACCATCGTACTGACGACCCATTATCTGGAAGAAGCGGAAGAACTTTGCGACCGCATCGCGATCGTGAACCATGGTCGCATCGTCGCCGACAAATCCAAGTCTGATCTCCTCGCCCAGGCGCGGGAGAAGCGCGTGCAGGTGACGGTGGCGAATGATGTGACCGCCCTGCCGGAGATCGAGGGCGTCACCCGCGTGGAACTGACCGATCCGCGCCGGCTGGACATCCTCTACGACAAGCAGGCCGTGCAGGCGGGCGCCATCCTCGCCCGGTTGCAGGCGGCGGGCCTCTCTGTCGTTGACGTCACCACGCGGGAGGCGGATCTGGAAGACGTGTTCCTTGAACTGACGGGCGGGGCGGCATGAGGCTGCAGCTGTTCGCCGGCAGGATGGCAGGACGACGCGGATGACCGAACTGATCGAGGCGGACGTGGTGGTTGTGGGCTCCGGTGCGGCCGGCCTGACCGCCGCACTCAACCTCGCGGGTGGCGGCCTGAATGTGCTGGTGCTTTCGAAGGCCGACATCTCGGCCGGTTCCACCAGCTGGGCGCAGGGCGGGATCGCCGCCGTGCTGGACGAGGGCGACACCTTCGAAAGCCACATCGAGGACACGATGGTGGCGGGCGCCGGCCTCAACGACCGGCGGGCGGTGGAATTCGTCGTCGAGAATGCCGGCCCGGCGATCGAGCGGCTGGCCGCGCTGGGCGTGCCCTTCAATCCGGGCGAAACCGTCTCTGATCGCTGGCACCTCACACGGGAGGGCGGGCACAGCGCGCGGCGCATCGTGCATGTGGACGATGCGACCGGCTGGGCGGTGCAGAAGGCGCTGGAAAAGGCGGCGCTCGCCACGCCCGGCATCCGCTTCCTGGCCGGGCAGGTGGCGATCGACATCATCACCGAACGCCATGCGGTGGGCCGCGGCTTCGCCGAGCGGCGGGCGATGGGCCTGTATGTGCTAGATCGCGAATCGGGCCATGTCCGCCGCCTGCTGGGCCGCGCGGTGGTGCTGGCAACGGGCGGCGCATCCCGCGTCTATCGCTTCTCCACCAACCCGGATGGCTCGACAGGTGACGGCATCGCCATGGCCTGGCGCGCCGGCTGCCGTGTTTCCAACATGGAATTCAACCAGTTCCATCCCACCTGCCTCTATCACCCGCAGGTGAAGAACTTCCTGATCACCGAGGCCATGCGCGGCGAAGGGGGAATCCTGCGCCTGCCCGATGGCACGGCATTCATGGAAAGCCATGATCCGCGTCGTGAACTGGCCCCGCGCGATGCGGTCGCCCGCGCCATCGACGCGGAGATGAAGCGCCTGGGCATTCCGCATGTCCTGCTGGACATGACCCACAAGCCGGCCGGCTTCGTGGAAGAGCATTTCCCGACGATCGTGAAGCGGCTGCGCGAACTGGGCATCGACCCCGTCACCCAGCCCATCCCCGTCGTGCCGGCCGCCCACTACAGCTGCGGCGGCGTGCTGGTGGATCTTCATGGCCGAACGGACCTGCCCGGCCTCTATGCCATCGGCGAAGTCAGCCAGTCGGGCCTGCATGGGGCGAATCGCCTTGCGTCCAACAGCCTGCTCGAATGCCTGGTCTTCGGCGCGGCTGCAGCCGACGAGATCCTTGCCCGGTTCCCCGACACGCCGCCCGTCGCCGACATCCGCCCCTGGGATGAAAGCCGGGTGACGATCTCGGACGAGGAAGTCGTCGTGACCCACAACTGGGACGAACTCCGGCGCTTCATGTGGGATTATGTCGGCATCGTGCGCACCGACAGGCGGCTGGAACGCGCCGCCCACCGCGTGGCACTGCTGCGGCAGGAAATCGCGGATTATTATGGCAATTTCCGCGTGACACCGGATCTGCTGGAGCTTCGCAACCTGGTGGAGGTGGCCGACCTGATCGTCCGTTCGGCACAGAGCCGGAAGGAAAGCCGGGGCCTGCACTACACCACCGATTATCCAGGCCTCGCCGATCCCCCGCGTGACACGATCCTCTACCCCTCGATCGGTTGAGGCCCGCCCTTGACGAATGTGGGATGTTACATTATCACATCCCGCAAGAGTCAGCAGGGCAAACCGCAAGTGACAGTCCACCACAGGGACGATCCATCGATCGACGGGGCCGCGGCGCTGATGTCCAGCCTGTGCCTGGTGCATTGCCTGCTGCTGCCACTGGGGCTCGCGCTTTCACCCATGCTCGCCGCCGGAGTTGCCGATGAGCTGCTGCATGGCCCCGTGTGGGTGCACTGGCTGCTGATCGCGCTGGCAGCGCCGGTTTCCATCTATGCTCTGGTGCGGGGCGCCGCCATTCACCACAGCCGCATGCCCTGGCTGATGGCCATGCTGGGGTTTGCACTGATGGCGGCCGGCGCGCTCGCCCACGGGCGAGAGGTTCTGGAGCCCGCACTGACGGTGGCCGGCGGACTGGTCGTCGCCTTCGCCCACTGGCGCAACTGGAAGGCGCGTCAGGTCGCGCCGTAACTCAGCAGCAGCGGGCCGTTCGCCCGCAGCCAGCCGCGCGCCGCGTCATGCGGCTCTCCCAGAAGTTCCGTCGCCAGCCGCCAGAAGCGGACGCCATGGTTCATCTCCACCAGATGCGCCACTTCATGCGCCACGACGGATCGGCGCACAGGTTCCGGCGCCAGGATCAGCCGCCAGCTGTAGGCGATGCGGCCGTCGGCGGCGCAACTGCCCCAGCGGCTGCGCGGATCGCCCACGCGCACCTCGGGCACCTCGCGGCCGATGCAGGTGGCGAGGGCGCGCGTCTCCTCTGCCATCAGGGCCAGCGCCTCCGCCTTCAGCCAGCGCTGCACGCGCGCTGCGAACAGGGGGCCTTCGCCCGGCACCAGAAGCGTATCGCCCGTGCGTCGCGCGATCCGGCCGCTTCCCGGCACAAGGCGCATCTCTGCCCCGCACACCGGGATCAGCGCACCGGGCACGAAGGGGCGCGGTGGCGGCAGCCGGCGCAGGGCCTGCGCCTCGATCCAGCCCTGATGGCCTTCCAGGAAGGCGCGCGCATGGGCGATGCTGGCCCGTGGCGGCAGCGTCAGCCGGACCGTCCGGCTTGCCGCGCACACCCTGAGGGACAGGCGGCGCGCGCGGGGGTTTACCCGGGCGACCAGCGGCAGCGTGCCGCCGGGCAGCCGGACATGATCGGGCAGCGCCTCCCGCCGGCTGGGGCCCAGAAGGGATCGGAAGGCCGCGATCAAACCGCGTCGTTGGCGGTGGCGAACCTGTCGAGATAGCGGCGCGTTATGCCATCGACAGGCATCAGCACGAACACGTCGACCGTGTTGAACTGCCTGTCCACGAACGCGCCGTCCCCAACCATGGCCCCGACTCTCAGATAGCCTTTCACGAGCGGCGGCAGCGCGCGCTGCGCCGCCCGCACGTCATAGCTGCCGGCGGGCAGCAAATCCATGGGCGCATGATCCAGCGCGCGGGTGCGCAGCGGGGGCGGGGCGAGGTGGTGGTGGAACAGGTAGCTGAGCTCGGCGGCATGATGCGCTGGATCGGTGCCGTGGAGGGAGGCGCAGCCGAACATGTGGCTGATGCGATGCTGCGCCAGATAGGTGGCAATGCCGCGCCACAGCAGGCTGATCGTGGTGCTGTTGCGATGTTCGGGCGCCACGCAGCTGCGGCCCAGTTCCAGCAACTGGCCCCCGGCGGAGGCGATCAGTGGGGCGAGATCATATTCTCCGGCAGAATAGAAACCGCGATGCCGTTCGGCCACCTGCTGACGCAGCAGTCGGTAGGTGCCCACCACTTCCGGCCGGCCATCCAGGCCATGATCCACCACCAGAAGATGGTCGCAGACATCGTCATAATCGTCGATGTCGCGTCGCACGGCCTGCATCGCCAGCGTCGGCTTCGCCCCCATTTCCTCGTAGAAGATGCGATAGCGCAGCGCCTGTGCGGCTGCGATTTCCGCTTCACTGCGTGCGATGCGCACGTCCAGCTGGCCCTGCCGGTGGATGTGGGGGGCATCGGCCAGCAGGTGCGGCGCGATGGATGTCGTCGCAAGCGAATGGTGCAGCATCTGGATCCTGCCTCCTGGCCGGGCCACCCGCCCGGCAAGCCGCCACTAGCCGCCTAATATGACAATCCGGCGCGTCCGTCAGGTGGCGGCGGTCGTCTCTGGCGTGGGGGGATCACGCCGCATCAGCAGCCAGAACAGCAACACGCCGGGCACTGCCAGCAGGGTTGTCAGCAGGTAGAAGTTCACGAAGCCAAGCGATTCGATGAGCGCACCGGCCGTCGTGCCCTGCACGAAGCGCCCCAGGATGGAGGACATCGCCGAAAGCAGCGCGAACTGGGTTGCGGTGAAGCGCAGGTCGCACAGCCAGCTGAGATAGGCGACAACCGCGACGCCGCCCATGCCGCTGGCGAAATTCTCGAAGCCCATCGTCGCCGCCAGCGCCCAGTTCACCGGCCCCATGGTGGCCAGCCAGGCGAACATCAGGTTGGAGACACCCATCAGGATCAGGCACAGCATGAGCGCGCGCATCATGCCCAGCTTCGCATAGACGATGCCGCCCACGAACACCCCGATCAGGAAGGCGACAAGGCCGAACATCACATCGTAGATGGCGATGGCGTCCTTGTCGAAGCCCAGATCGGCCAGCAGGATGCGCAACGAAAGATTGGCCAGCGTGTCGCCGATCTTGTGGATCAGCACGAACAGCAGCACCAGAATGGCGTTCGGGCGGGTCATGAAATCGGCGAGCGGGGCGATGAAGGTGGATCGCACCCGCTTAAGGAAGGGTTCGGCCCCTTCCTTCGCCAGCACGGCGGTGCGGCGGACGGGCTCGCCCAGCAGGAAGCCCGCGATCACGGCAGGGACAGCGAAGAAGGCGGCCGCCAGATAGGCGATGTCCCATCCGGCCCGGTTGGCGACGAACAGGGCGATGGCACCGGCGCCGTTCGAACCTAGCCGCCAGCCATATTGGCTCATCCCCGACCCCGCGCCCAGCTGTTCGGGCTTCAGGCTGTCGATGCGGAAGGCGTCGATGATGATGTCGAACGTCGCGCCGAAGAAGGCGACCGTCAGCGCGGCAATCACCATCAGCTGGATATCGGCGACCGGATCCACCTGCCCCATCCAGATGATGGCGAGCAGCGTGCAGGCCGCGATCACGAACAGCCAGGCGCGGCGCTGGCCGAAGGCGGGGGCGAGCCCCGGAATGCGGATGCGGTCGATGAAGGGCGCCCAGAGGAACTTGAAGTTATACAGCAGGAAGGTCAGCGCGAAGGCCGTCACCGTCTTCTTGTCGATCCCGGATTCCGCCAGCCGCGTCGTCAGCGTGGAGGCGATCATCGCGAAGGGCGCGCCGGAGGAAAGGCCCAGCAGCAGCGCCCCGATCGGTTCCCGTTCCAGATACGGGCGGATGGCGCCGCCCCAGTCGCGGCCCTGTCGTTCGGTTTCGGTCATGCGGGGCCCTGTCTGCCCGCTTTCCCGGGCAAATGAAACAGGATTGCGAGGGCAGGCGCGGGGGCGCACAATCGCCCGCATGAACGCGCCATTCGAGCCCCGGCGCCGCACGCCGACAGCCGCGCAGATCGCGCTCGCCGCCCAGTGCCGGGATGGCGGGCCGCCCCGGCAGTTCATCCGCTCCCGCGTGCCCGCGTCGGTCTATCTCTGCCCGGATCGTTTCGCGGCCGAGCAGGCGAAGATGTTCGGCGCCCTGCCGCTGGTGATCGGCCCGTCGGCCATGCTGCCAGATCCCGGCACCCTGATGACGCATGACGGCTTCGGTGCGCCGCTGATCCTGATGCGCGACAGGCAGGGGGCCCTGCGCGTGTTCCTGAACGCCTGCCGCCATCGCGGCACCCGCCTGATCGACGCGCCGGAGCCGGTGAAGGAGCCGCTCGTCGTCTGCCCCTATCACGCCTGGGCCTATGCGCTGGATGGCCGGCTGAAGGGCCTGCCCCGGCCGGAAACCTTTCCCGGCCTGGACAAGGGTGCGATGGGGCTGGTGCCGGTTCCCTCCACCGAGGCAGGCGGCCTGATCTGGGCCGCGCCCGGAATTCGCGGCCAGATCAAGGACCCAGCCGCGCCCGGAATTCGCGGCCAGATCAAGGACTCACCCGCGCCGCACTGGCCTTTCGATGCGGATTTCTCGCTGGCGGAAGGGCCGCTGGCGGCAGATTTCGATGCGCTGGGGCTTCGGGAGATGCACCTCTATGCGCGCCGCACGCACCGGGTCGCATCCAACTGGAAGCTGATCATGGATGCATTTCTGGAAAGCTATCATGTCCAGCGGCTGCACCAGGACACGATCGCAAAATTCTTCGAGGACGGGGTCACCGCAGGGGATAGGGTGGGGCCGCACATGCGATCCGCCGTCGCGCGCCTCGGCGGGCTGGACGGGGTGGACCTTGCGGACTGGCCGGCGCTGCGCCGGATCGTCACCTACGCCTATCAGCTGTTCCCCGGAACGGTGCTGGTGGCCAGCCCGGATTATGTGAACCTGATGGTGCTGATGCCGCAGGCGGTGGGCGAAACGCTGGTTGAAGATTTCATGCTGATCCCCGAACGGCCTGTCACGGAAAAGGCCGAGGATCACTGGCGACGCAGCTGGGAACTGCTGGACGGCCGGGTGTTCGGCGTGGAGGATTTCGGCGCAGCCGAGGCCGGGCAGAAGGGCCTCGCTTCCGGCGCGGTTCCGGCGCTGGAACTGGGCGGGCTGGAACAGGGAATCCGCGCCTTCCACGAAACAGTGGAGCGCTACATGACAGAAGCCTGAGGGCCCCAAAACAACTGCCGGCGGCAGAGCCGCCGCAAGGCCGACCGGCCGCCGCGCCTTATGGCGCGAAGCCAAGCGGCCCGGATGGGCCGCGCCCGGCACCTGAGGGACTAAAACAAATTCAAGCGATGATGTCCGGGATCAGCAGATCCTGAACCAGCGCCATCTCGTCCTTCAGGCGCAGCTTTCGCTTCTTCAACCGGGCGATCTGCAGCATGTCGGCCGTGGCAGACCGTGCGAGCGCGTCGATCGCCGCGTCCAGGTCGCGATGCTCCTGCGAGAGCGCATTCAACCTGGCCTTCAGCTCCGCCTCGTCCATCGCCGCTCCTGCATCCTGTCGCCTGAGTCCGGATCCCGTCCGGATTTGGCGGCTTGGCGGGGTTCCGTCAACGCCGTTCCCGAGTCGGCGGAGCCTGCGGCGATCGCCTTCAGCCTGCGCCGACTCGTATCTGGTGCCTGTCCGGGAATCGTCACACAATATCCGGCAATCGCAGAATATGACGAAAGGGCCGTTCACAGACGCGCAAAGCCATGGTCTACTGGTAATCCGGCCCGAATGGTTCGGGCCGGACGGACAGCGAAAGGACATGCAATATGGCCAGTGCGCATCTCGAAGCCCTGAACGCCCGTCACGCCCAGCTTGACGGGATGATCTCTGCCGAGATGAGCCGTCCGCTTCCGGATCCCGCCCGGCTCAGCAGCCTGAAACGGCAGAAGCTGAAGCTGAAGGAAGAGATCCAGAAACAGCCCCACTAGCGGCGGCAGCCGGGTCAGCCGTCACGGCTGACCCGAACAGCCCTAGTCGTCGCGACTGATCCGTTCTTCCCGCTCGTGGCGCTCCTGCGCCTCTAGTGTCATCGTGGCGATGGGCCGGGCTTCCAGCCGCTGCAACGAGATCGGCTCGCCCGTGATCTCGCAATAGCCATAGTCACCGCTTTCGATCCGACGCAGCGCCGCGTCGATCTTCGAAATCAGCTTGCGCTGCCGGTCGCGCGTGCGAAGCTCCAGCGCCCAGTCGGTTTCCGAGGATGCGCGGTCGGTCTGGTCGGGCTCCTGGATGGGGCCTTCCTTCAGGGTGTCCAGCGTCGCCTTCGCCTCTGCGGAGATATCCGATTTCCACTTCAGCAGCTTGGCCCGGAAATAAGCGAGTTGCCGCTCGTTCATGAACGGCTCCTCATCGGTCGGGCGGTAATCCCTCGGGATTTCCAGCCGCTCAAGCTCGGCGATCAGGCTTTCATGCCCGTAGATATCCGCCTCGCCCTGCTTTGATTGCACATTCGACACGCCAGCAACCTCCTCACCGCCCGCAGCCCAAACGTCCGCCCTCCCCAGGGCATCTGACCGCACAGCCTTGTCGGCTGTCTTGTCATTTGCGGTCACCCGAACACTCCGGGTCGAATGGTCATCGGCCGAACTCCCCGATCGTGTCGTGCCGCGCCTTACTCCAGCCATTGGGGGCGGGGCAAGGCGAAGCACCTCAGTTGCGATGAAAATTAACGAAGCTGTTGCGCAATTGGATCAGACGGGGGCCCGCATGTGCAACGGCACGAGCCTCAGGGCCGGCGGATTCGCGGCTCTGCAGGCCCGGTGCCATTCGACGCGCGCGCCACCACGTCCGCCAGCGGCTCGATGCGGCACGACATCCAGTGGGCATTGGCATGCAGCAGGGTTTCCCGATCCAGCAGGATGCCGATGTGGCCCGGCCACCAGGCAATGTCGCCACGCCGCGCGGCGCCGGGTGACACATCCTCGTCCAGATCGGCGAACTGCATGTCGCTGTCCCGCCGGCAGGGCTGGCCGGCCACCTGCCGCGAAAGCTGGATCAGCCCCGAGCAGTCGACCCCGGCCCTGCTGCGCCCGCCCCAGCGATAGGGCGCGCCCACAAACGACAGCGCGACATCCACCCAGTCCAGCGAGGTATCGCCCTCTGCCGGCAGCAGGTGACGGCGCGCGAGGAAACAGCCGGCCCAGGGCCCGTCCGTCACCGTCACGAACCGATCGTCATGGGCTTGCCAGCCGATGCGCGCGCCAAGTGGCAGGGTCGCGGCGATTTCGGACTTGATGGAAGGGGCGCGGAACAGCAGCGCGTCGCCCGGGCCGATCATGCCCTGCTGGCTGCTGGCTGCCGACGCATCCGTCAGCGGCGCCAGGGCATCCAGCGGCACATGGCCCACATAATGATCGGCAATGGAAAAGCCCCAGGCATGGCCATGCCCGCTATCCAGCACCGCGAAGTGCTCGCCCGGCAGCAGTTCGCTGACCGCGACGGAGCCGCTGTTGTCCGCGCTCAGCATCGGCACCTGCCGCAGCGCGCGGTGCGGCACCGGCCGGGCATAATGCGGAACCGCCACCAATCCCGCCAGTGCGATGTCGGCCAGATCTTCGCGCCAGGCGTTCACGCGGCGGTCCAGCGGCCCCAGCGGCTCGGCGATCCGCGGGCCTGAAATCCTCGACATGATCATCCGAAGCGCTCTTCCAGATGCCCCAGCGCTGCGAACAGCGACAGCGCCGCGCCGCCCTTGGGCCGGCCGGGGCGCGGCGTGCCGTTCCACGCATAGGTGTCCACATGCGCCCAGGGCGTCCCCCTGGGCACGAACCGCTCCAGGAACAGTCCGCCCACGATGGCGCCCGCAAAGCCGCCTTCCGCATTGTTGTTGAGGTCGGCGATGTCGGATCGGAACAGCCGGTCATAGGGTCGCCACAGCGGCAGGCGCCACAGCGGGTCGTCCAGTGCTGTTCCGGCCGCCATCAGCTGCCCGGCCAGCGAATCGTCGTTGGTGAAGAGCGCGGGCAGGTCGGGTCCCAGCGCCACGCGGGCGGCGCCCGTCAGCGTGGCGAAGTCGATCATCAGCGCCGGCGTGCTTTCGGCCGCGAACGCCAGCGCATCGGCCAGAACAAGCCGCCCCTCCGCATCGGTGTTCCCCACCTCCACCGTCAGGCCCTTGCGGGTGGAGATCACGTCGCCGGGCCGGATGGCGTCGCCGGAAACGGCGTTGTCCACGGCCGCCACCACCAGCTTCACGCGCACGCGCAGCCTGCGCGCGATCACCAGCCGTGTCAGCGCGATGGCATGGGCGGCGCCGCCCATATCCTTCTTCATCAGCGCCATGGCACTGCCCGGCTTCAGATTCAGCCCGCCCGTATCGAAACAGACACCCTTGCCGATGATGGCGACAAGCGGATGGGCCGGATCGCCCCAGTCCATCGAAATGATGCGCGGCTTGCGCGGAGAGGCGCGCCCGACGGCGTGGATCGCCGGGAAGCGCTGTTCGATCAGGGCCTCGCCCATGACGGACTGCACCTTGCCGCCCACCGCGTCGGCCAGCGCGCGGATCACCACCTCCACCTCGGCAGGGCCCATGTCCTCGGCCGGCGTGTCGATCATGTCCCTCAGGTCGGCGGCCGCCTGCGCGTCTGCCAGCGCCGGGCCGATCGCCGCCGGGTCGGCAACCAGCAACTGCCTCGGTCCCCGCCCATCCTCTGCCTTGCGATAGCGGCCGAAGCGATGCTGCGCCATCAGCCAGCCGTGTAGCGCCTGCGCCGGCACCGGGGCAGACAGCCGGTAGCGCCCCTCGGGCAACTGGTTCGCCGCAGCCGCCAGCGTCCATCGCCCGGCCTCCGCGGCATCGCCCAGCCCGACAGCCAGCGACCAGTCCGGGCCGGCGCCGCCTGGCAGGAACACTGCCGTATCCGCCCGGCCGCGGAAGCCGGCGGCGGCCGCTGCGGTGCGGCCCAGTTCCGACAGCGTCTTCAGGAATGTTTCCAGCCCGGCCTCGCCGACCAGGTGGATGGTCTGCGCCTCGGCGCCCTGGTCAGCCGCCAGCAGCCGGTCGAAATCGGTCATTCGTTCAGCAGCCTCGCGGCATCAGGGGCATGATAGGTCAGCACGCCGGAGGCGCCGGCACGGCGGAAGGCCGTCAGGATTTCCAGCATCACCCGGTCCCGGTCCAGCATGCCGGCGGCGGCCGCGGCTTCCACCATCGCATATTCGCCGGATACGCAGTAGGCGAACACCGGCACGTCGAACCGTTCCGAAACGCGGCGCACGATGTCCAGATAGGGCAGGCCGGGCTTCACCATCACCGAATCAGCGCCTTCGGCGATATCCAGCGCCACCTCGCGCAGGGCCTCCCGCGCGTTGGAGGGATCCATCTGGTAGCCCTTCTTGTCGCCCTTCAGATAGCCGCCGGCGCCCACTGCATCGCGGAAGGGCCCATAGAAGCCGGAGGCATATTTGGCCGAATAGGCCATGATCTGCACGTCGGTGTGGCCGTCGGCTTCCAGCGCGCGGCGGATCGCCGCCACGCGGCCGTCCATCATGTCGGAAGGGGCGACGATGTCGGCCCCGGCCCGCGCCTGGTTCAGCGCCTGGCCCACCAGCATCTCGACAGTCGGGTCGTTCAGCACATGGCCGTGCGCATCCACCAGCCCGTCGTGGCCATGGCTGGTGTAGGGATCCAGCGCCACGTCCGTCAGCAGGCCGACATTCGCCCCCGAATCGCGCACGGCGCGCAGCGCGCGGCAAACCAGATTCTCCGGGTTCAGCGCTTCCTCCCCCCGTTCGGAGCGCCGTTCGGGCTGGGTGTAGGGGAACAGTGCGATGGCCGGGATCCCCAGCGCCTCCGCCTCTTTCGCAAGTCCGGGCAGCCTGTCCACCGAATGGCGGAAGACGCCGGGCATCGTGGCGATGGGTTCGGCGATGCCCACCCCGTCCCGCACGAAGACGGGCCAGATCAGGTCGGCGGGCGTCACCACGGTTTCAGCCACCATCGCGCGGGACCAGGGCTGCCGCCGCAGCCGCCGCATTCGGGTTCCCGGATATTCTCCAATGCTCATCAAACCGGCGTGTAGCGCCTGCCTCCGCCATGCGCTAGCCATCCGCCATGGCCCTGTTCCCGGCAGACGAGCTGGAAGCCCAGCTGATCCTGAAGGCGCGCAATGGCGAATCGATCAGCTATGGCGATGTGTTCCGCTGGTTCGGCCTTCCCTTCGTGCGCTTCCAGGTGGGCCAGTTGTGCGCCGCGCTGGAAGAGGTGGACAGCCGCCAGCGCGCGCTGGACAGGCCCGTGCTTGCCAGCCTTGTCGTCCGGCAGTCGGATGGATTGCCCGGGCAGGGCTGGTGGCTTTCGAAAGCCCATGACGCGTGGGAAGGGCCATTCACCGGCCCCGAAGCCGCCCGATTCGTGAAGCGCCACCAGCAACGCTGTTTCGATCACTGGCAGGATCCAGCTCCGCCCGGCCCTGAGCCGGAGCGAAGCGGAGGAGACACCGGGCAACCCGGCCCTGAAGGGGCCGCAAGCGCGACCGCGCGCCCGGAGCGAAGCGGAGGAAACACCGGGCAACCCGGCCCTGAAGGGGCCGCAAGCGCGACCGCGCGCCCGGAGCGAAGCGGAGGAAAGAACAGAAAATGACCCAATACCTACTCGTTCATGGTGCGTGGCATGGCGGCTGGTGCTGGCGGCATGTCGCCGATGGCCTCAGGGATCGCGGGCATCGTGTGTTCACGCCGACGCTGACTGGCCTTGGCGAGCGGGCGCATCTGCTGAACCCGGAAACGGGTGTCGAAACGCACCGCGCCGACATTCTGGCCGTGCTGGACTGCGAGGAGCTGACCGACGTGGTTCTGGTGGGCCACAGCTATGGCGCGCGGCCCACCGCGCTGGCGTGCGATCATCCGGCGGTGCGCCAGTGGGTTTCCCTGGATGGCGTGCCCGTCAGCCCCGGCTGCACCCTGTTCGACGGCGCGCCGCCCGACGCGATCGCAGCCGCCGAGGCGGCGGCGATCCATATCGGGGCCAGGGCCATGCCGCCCTATCCGGCAGAGGTGATCGGCGTGCCGGCCGACCATCCGGACCATGGCTGGGTCAACCGCCGCCAGACTCCGATGCCCTGGCGCTGCCTCGCGGAAGAGCAACCGGCGCTGCCGGCCCGATTCGAATCCGTTGCGAAGGCATATGTGCTGGCGCTGGGTAACACGCTGGCAGGGCCGGCGCAGGGGGCGGAGGAAGCCCGCGCGAAGGGCTGGCCGATGCCCGCGATCGACAGCGGCCATGACCTGATGGTGACCGCGCCGGATGAAACCATCGCGGCGCTGCTGGCCTTCGCCTAGCTGCCCTCCGCCCTAGGAGGACGCGCGGGCGAAGACGCGCTGGCCCAGCAGCAGGATCGCGATCATCACGGCTTCCGCCACCATGGGCGGCCAGGCCATCGGACCCGCGCCATCCAGCACCAGGCTGACCGTGCGCCCGAACAGCGCGACCGCCAGCAGCAGGATCGGCACCTTCAGCGGCGCCGGATCCGTGCGCCAGGCGCCCAGCAGCGCGAACAGCCCGCCCACCAGGAAGAAGGCGGTGAAATCGGCCCGCAGGCTGGCAAGCCCCTGGCTGCCCAGCGGCGTCAGCGCGAAATCGGCCGCCATTTCAGCCGGATTGATCAGGAACATCAGCCCCATGCCGGCAAGGAACAGGCCCAGAAGGCCCACAATCAGGCGCATCACGAATGTCATGTTATCCTCCCTGCGCGCAGCCTAGCAGGCGCAGGCGGTTCTTCCAGCCCGAAGGGAGCCGGATGCGTCAGGCGGCGTAGCCCAGATAGCCCAGCTGCGCGGCCTTGAAGATCGTCTGGCTGCGGTTCACCGCATCCAGCTTCTCGCCGGCGTTCTGGATGTGGAAGCGCACCGTCGCGTGGGATCGGCCAAGGATCATGGAGATTTCCTTGTCCGTCTTGCCGATGGAGGCCCAGCGCAGGCATTCGACTTCCCGCTTGGTCAGCTGGCAATCCGCCGGCAGCCACTGCCGGGTGCGCAGCGCCTTCACGCAGCCGGCGATGAAGCGGTGCGACAGCAGGTAGAGTTCGTCGGCATGGGCTTCATATTCGACCGAAAGATCGGTGCGATCCGGATCCGCCACGCCATAGCTGGCAAGACCGATCTGGCCGAAAGGCAGGTGAACCGGGATGCCGATGGCCGCCTTGCACAGCGCGCGCTTCTCGAAGTTCGACAGGTCGATCGCCTCGAGATAGCGGTTGGGCTGGCGGGTGCGGAAGCCGTCCGCGTTCACCCAGAAGGGTTCCGATTCATAGCGGCAGGCCCGCGGCACCGGAGAGGAGAGCGCAAGGCGCGTATCGGCCCACCAGCGTTCGTCGGGTGCGTTCCAGCCGAAGACCTCGGCAGCCAGGATGCCGCCATCCTCGTCCATCAGCGGATTCTTGCTGGCGATGTTGTCCGCCAGCGCCACCCTCAGGTTTGCCCGTTCCCAGGCGATGTCCCTGAGCGCTTCCGCAGCCGAACGGATATCCTTGACCGAGGTGACATTCACCCGGGCCAGATCTTCCTTCAGGCTGGCGCTCCTCTCGCCCATTCCTGTCTCCCCAAAATCACGACCTCACTTACATGGCAGATGGTGTCTCCTTCACCATTCGCCAAGAACCCCGGACAGGGCTTGAGATTCCAGTCGCCGCCTGCTTACGCACCGACGGACAGATTGCAAGGGGTGCCGCGGTCGCACCCGGGCGGGAGAGTGGACGTGAACGCAGCCCTTGCCGCACTTCCGGCGGCCCTGCCCCTGCTTGCGCAGGGCGATATCCGGCTGCAGCCACTGGCCGACGCCCATGCGGACGCGCTTCGCCGGGCCGCGGCGGAGGATCCGGAAATCTGGCAGATCTACAGCTATTCCCTGCTGGGCGAGGGCTTCGACCGCTGGTGGGGCAATACCGCCGCGGGCCGAACCGGCTGGCGCTACTGGGCCATCCTGTGGCGGGGGCGGCTGGTCGGCTGCACCGGCGTCTGGCCGGAAGACCGCACGCCCGGCGTCGTCGAGCTGGGCGGCACCTACCTCAGGCCGGATGCGCGGGGCACGCCCGTCAACCGCACCGCCAAGTGGCTGCTGCTGGGGTTCCTGTTCGATTGCGGCTTCCACCGGGTGGAGTTCCGCGTGGATGGTCGCAACCGGCGGTCGCAGGCCGCCGTGCTGAAGCTGGGCGCCGTTCGCGACGGGATCCTGCGCCACCACAAGATTACCCACAACGGCCATGTCCGGGACACCCATGTCTTCGCCATCCTCGACCGGGACTGGGCGCGGATCGAACCGGCGCTCAGGCCCTGAGTACGGCAGCCAGGGCAGAGCTGGTTCAGGGCAGGGCGGGCCAGTTCGGCCGTTCGGCGGGCAGCATCGCCTTCAGCGTCTCCGGCGCCTCCACCTCCACCGCATCGCCCCAGCACATCAGGTGCCAGGCCATTTCCAGAAGCCCGCCGGCCCGGAACTGCACCAGCAGGCTTCCGTCGGCCAGGGTTTCCATCGTCTGGTCGGGGTGGAATTCGAACTGGCGCGCGATCGGGGCGGCGGCTGGGCTGAACTTCCAGCGGATATCCTGCGCCGGTTCCTGGAACACGCCGAAATTGTGCGCGACCAGCCGGCGAAGGTCGAAGGCGGGATCGCGTTCGAACCCTTGCTCCAGCAGCCGGGGGCGCGTGATCTGCGGCAGGCTGAAGAAACGGATGGTTCCGTCCGCCCCGGCTGCTCCGTCACCGTCTGTCGCGGCCACAAGATAATGGCGGTGGCCGTACAGGAAGCCCAGCGGCCGCACGATCCGGGTTTCCGTCTGCCCCTTCACCCGCCCGGCATAGCTGAATGAAAGCTTCCGGCAGGATTTGATCGCCGTGCGCAGCGTGGCGAACAGCGAATTGGGGATGGCGGGGCGTGGGCCGGCGCGCAGGGCAAGGCCCTCCGCCTCGGCAAGGGCGGCCAGATCCGGCTCCACCCGCCGCATCAGGTCGGCGGCCATGGCCGCCTTCAGCCGCGAACCGATCCCGCGCAGCAGGTCGGCCTGATCCGGCAGGTTTTCGCGGATGAACAGGGCCGCCGCTGTTTCCAGTGCCGCCAGTTCGTCTGCCGTGGTGGGGGAAAGGGTGCGCGCGCCTGCCCCATCCAGCCGCCATCGCTTGGAACGATCGTTCGACGGCACCTCGTCGGCATTGGGAAAGGCCGCCAGCACGGCATCGCGCATGCGGATCGCGGTGCGCCGCGACACGCCGAATCGCTGTTCGATATCCGTCAGCGTCAGGCCGCCGCGCGCGGCCTGCATTTCCAGCGCCAGCTGGATCAACCGATCTGCCCGTGCGTACCGCACCCCTGAAACCCCCAACGCATCGCACCAACCGGTCGAACCTTGGGGCGTCCGGCTGGCGTCCGCAAGGGTTACGGCCGGATGTTCCCCTTTTGTCCATGACAAACGGGGACACATCTGCATTTTTCACTTTCCGGACAGCGGCTTCCGCCATGTCCCGAACTGGCATGTCAGTCTGGCAGAACGGCTGTGGGCGGTCCGCCAGACTCGCCCAGCTTTCAGGGGCGGACGGCTTTCGTCCGGCGGGTGCGTTATGGCCCGCCGGGCGGAACGTCGGCGGGCCGGTCTGCCATGTTGCAGCCGACTGGCCCGCTGGCACCCGCGCGTCCTCTGTGCCAACCTTCCGCCATGCGCGCGCTGATCTGCTTCTGTGCCTTGCTGCTCGCGGCCGCCGGCCCCTGTCCGGCGCAGCCTGCGGGCGGGCATGCGCTGGCTGGCGACTATGTGCTTGCCGGCGTGCGGGAGGCCGCCGGCGCGCTCGATCTGTTGCCGGACGGCCGCTTCCGCTATGCCTTCACCTATGGCGCGCTGGATGAAATGGCGCAGGGCCGCTGGCGGCAGGCGGGCGATCGCATCCTCCTCACCACCGATCCGAAGCCCCGGCCTGCCAGATGGGAACTGGTCGGCACCGAGCCGGGTGACCCGAAGGTTTTCGCGCTGATCCTGGAAAATCCGCGCGGCCAGCCCGTGCCCAACATCACCGTCCATGTGCGGATGAACGACGGCAGCGAAGAGAAGGGCCAGACCTATGCCGAATGGCTGGAGGCGGATCTGGATAGCCGCCTGCCCGTTTCCGTCCGCTTCGAAGTGCCGGTGTTCAATCTCGTCTCGCCCGAATTCCCGCTCGATCTGAAGGCGGCCCGTCGTTACCGCTTCCGATTCGATCCTGCCGACACGGGTGTGCGCGACTTCCAGGATTGGCCGCTGGTTATCCGTGGGGACATGCTCGCCCCGCCCGATGCGCCTGCGGGGCAGGGTTTCCGCAAGGCAGAACGCCGCTGAGGGGCGATGGGGACGGGCGATGATCTTCCGCCGCAGCTGTCCGGCTGGTTTGCGCAACGCGGCTGGCGGCCCCGCCGGCACCAGCTTGAGATGCTGGCCGCCGCCCGCGCCGGGCAGCACGCCCTGCTTGTCGCGGCGACGGGGGCGGGCAAGACCCTGGCCGGCTTCCTCCCTGTCCTCGCCGCTGCGGCGGAGCAGGGGCCGCGCCCCGGGCTGAAGGCCATCTATGTTTCGCCGCTGAAGGCCCTGGCGGCCGATGTGGAGCGAAATCTTCTGCTGCCCATCCGCGAGGCCGGGCTTCCCCTGAAGGTGGAAACCCGCACCGGCGATACCGGATCGGACGCGAAGAAGCGGCAGCGGGAAAACCCGCCCGACATCCTGCTGACGACACCGGAAAGCCTCAGCCTCCTGCTGACCTGGCCAGAGGCGGCGCGGATGCTGGAATCGGTCGAGACGCTGATCGTCGATGAGATCCACGCCTTCGCCAGCACCAAGCGCGGGGATCTGCTGGCGCTGGCGGTCGCTCGAATGCGCCGGCTGAACCCGGTTCTCAGGCTTGTCGGCCTGTCCGCCACGGTGGCGGATCCCGTATCGATGGCAGACTGGCTGGCGCCGGGGGGTGATGCCCGCATCGTGTCGGGCGAGGCAGCGGCGCCGCCCGACATCCGCATCCTGGTGCCCGACGGCCGCATCCCCTGGTCCGGCCACAATGGCCGCCACGCCGCGCGCGAGGTGATGAAGCTGATCGAGGGCGCGCGACAGGCGATCGTGTTCGTGAATACCCGCGCGCTTGCGGAACTGATCTTCAACGATCTGTGGGCCGTGAACGACCAGCGGCTGCCGATCGGCATCCATCATGGCTCTTTGGAGATGGCGGCGCGGCTGAAGACGGAAGCCGCCCTGGCCGACGGGCGGCTGCGCGCGGTGGTCGCCACATCCAGTCTCGATCTCGGGATCGACTGGGGCGATGTCGATCTGGTCATCCAGATGGGGGCGCCGAAGGGGGCCGCGCGGCTGCTGCAGCGCGTGGGCCGGGCGAATCACCGGATGGAGGAACCGAGCCGCGCCGTCATCGTGCCGGGCAACCGGTTCGAATATCTCGAGGCGCTGGCGGCGCTGGATGCGGTGAAGGCCGGCGAGCTGGATTCCGAACCGATGCGCCCCGGCGGTCTGGACGTGCTGGCCCAGCATGTGATGGGCGTGGCGCTGGCCGGTCCGTTCGAGGCGGATACGCTCTTTACCGAGATCCGCACCGCCGCCCCCTATCGCGATCTGCCGCGGGGTGAGTTCGACCGGGTGCTGTCCTTCGTCGCCACCGGCGGTTACGCGCTGCGCGCCTATGAGCGCTATGCCCGACTGGTGGAGGACGCGCCCGGCCGCTGGCGGCTGCGCCACCCGAAACTGGCGCTGCAACACCGGCTGAACGCGGGCGTCATCGTCGAAGCCCCCACGATGACGGTGCGCCTGGGGCGCAGCCGCACGCTGGGCCGGATCGAGGAATGGTTCGCAAGCCAGCTGCGCGTTGGGGACAGTTTCCTGTTCGCCGGGCAGGTGCTGGAGGTGACCGGCGCGTCGGAAACCGATCTTTACACCCGGCTGGGGCGCGGCTCCGCCCTGATCCCCACCTACGCGGGGGGGCGGATGCCGCTGTCCACCAATCTTGCCCGCCGCGTGCGCGCCATGCTGGCCGACCCGGCCGGCTGGAGCCGCATGCCCGAGGACGTGCGGGACTGGCTGGCCCTGCAGCAGGCGCGTTCCGTTCTGCCCCCGGCAGACCGGCTTCTGGCGGAAACCTTCCCGCGCGACGGACGGTCGTATCTGATCCTCTATGGCTTCGAAGGCCGCAACGCCCACCAGTCGCTGGGTATGCTGCTGACCCAGCGGATGGAACGGCGCGGGCTGAAACCGCTGGGTTTCGTGGCGACAGACTATGTTCTGGGCCTGTGGGGGCTCGAGCGGATCGTGGATCCCGCCGCGCTGCTGTCGGGCGACATCATCGCCGAGGAACTGCGCGACTGGATCGCGGCCACCCCCTTCCTTCGTCGGGCCTTCCGCGATGTCGCAATCATCTCCGGGCTCGTCGAACGCCAGCAGCCGGGCCGGCGCAAGAGCGGTCGCGCGATGACCGTCTCGACGGACCTCATCTACGATGTGCTTCAGCGCCACGATCCGGGCCACCTGCTGCTCGACGCCGCCTGGACGGAGGCGAGCGCCCGGCTGACCGACCTCGACCGGCTGAAGCGCCTGATCGCCCGTGCGGAATCGCAGTTGCTGGTCCGCCATCTGGATCGTGTGAGCCCGCTGGCCGTGCCGGTCCTGATCGAGATCGGGCGCGAAGGCGTCTCGCACGCAACGGATGAAGCCCTGCTTGCGGAACTTGCGGCGCCGACCGCGCCTGCCTGACTTCAATCCGCAATATTTCTGCAAGACAACCGCAACCACTCCGAAACCGGACTGACACGACCTCCGTCTAGAGGGGCCTCGTCCGCGAGCCGCCAGCCGGGCGGCGCCGCAGTCGGAATTTGCAATCCGCAAAGGGGATTTTCATGTCACAACTTCGCGCCCTGCTTCTGCTCGGGTCGGCCGTGGCGCTCGCCGCCTGCTCTGGTGCCACGGATGTGGCGTCCCCCGGTGACGGCGTGATCGTGTTCCCGCCGGCGCCGACCCCGACTCCCACGCCGACGCCCACGCCGACGCCGACTCCGACGCCGACGCCCACCCCGACTCCGGCCGATTGCCCCACCGGCACCGCCAATGTCGGCACCGCCACCTTCGGCGGCCAGTCCGTGCGGGTCTGCCAGCTGTCGGGCGTGATCACCGGCAACCTGCTGCTGCGCAACACGCCGAACCTCGTCTACTCGCTGTCGGGCGGCGTGCGGATCGGCCGCGACGTCGGCGGCGACGGAAACAAGGCCGGCGGTGCCCAGGGCATCCTCACCATCGAGCCGGGCGTGGTCATCTTCGGGGCCTCCGGCGCCGACTTCCTGCTGATCGAGCGCGGTTCGCAGATCTTCGCCGAAGGCACCGCAACCCGCCCGATCATTTTCACCAGCCGCACCAACATGGAAGGCACGGCCGGCGACAACACGATCAGCCAGTGGGGCGGCCTCGTCATCCTCGGCCGCGCGCCGATCCACACCTGCATCGGTTCGGGCATCACCGGCGGCGCGGTGAACTGCGAAAGCCGGGTCGAAGGCGCCGATGGCCTCTATGGCGGCGCGACCCCCACTGACAGCTCGGGCCGCCTGCGCTATGTGCAGGTCCGCTTCCCCGGCTTCGAAGTCTCGGCCGGCAACGAGCTGAACGGCATCACCTTCGCCGGCGTCGGCTCGGGCACCTTCGCGGAGAACATCCAGGTCCACAACAGCTCGGACGACGGCATCGAATGGTTCGGCGGCCGGGTGAACCACCGCTATCTGGTGATCACCGGCGCCGACGACGACAGCCTCGATACCGATCTCGGCTATCGCGGGGCCTCGCAGTTCGGCCTGGTGCTTCAGCGCTCGACCGGCGGCGACCGCATGATCGAGGCGGAAACTTCCGGCAACGACACCCGCACCCCGCGGTCGCGCCCGATGCTGTCGAACTTCACCTTCATCGGCCGGCGCGCTCCGAACGGCCTGCTGTTCCGCGGCGGCACCGACTTCGACGTGGTGAACTCGATCGTCCAGAAGGACGCCGGCGCCTGCGTGCAGTTCGCCGACGCCTTCACCATCAGCACCGACACCGCGCCGACGGACCCCACCGCGAAGAAGGCCGGTCCGCCGAACTTCCGCTCGGTGTTCCTGTCCTGCGCCGGCGGCCCCGCCAACGGCTCGGGCGGCATCACCACACAGCAGGTGACGGACATCCTGAACGAAACCGGCCGCGGCAATGTGCTCAACGGCACGTCCACGCTGACGGGCACCTTCTTCCCCGGCGCAAACGAGCTGGCGGTCACGCCCTTCGCGGCATCCGGCCTGAACAGCTTCTTTGCCAACACCAGCTATATCGGCGGCTTCAGCAGCGCGACCGACACCTGGTTCAACGGCTGGGCCTGCGGCCTGGGCGGCAGCACCGCCGCCTGCACCGTCGCGCCGCTGCCGATCCAGTAAGCACGCACTGCCGGGCCGGGGCGGCATGGGCCGCCCCGGCCCGGACCCAATCGGGAAAGTATCTGATGACCATGTCCCACCTGGCTCGGCTTCTTCTTGCCACCACGGCGATCGGTTCCGCCATCGCGTCCGCACCGCTCCTCGCCCAGGCCCAGCCCGTGCCGGCTGAACCCCCGGTTCCGGCTCAGGCCGAAGAGGATGTGGACGTGTCCGCGCCCGGCGCCGGCGGCCTTCAGGGCGAGGATATCGTCGTCATCGGCCGCTACATTCCCAACACCATCCGCGCGACTCCGTCGGTCGTGTCGGTGCTGTCGGCTGCTGATCTCGCCCGCACCGGCGAAGGCGACATCGCCGGCGCGCTGAAGCGCGTGACCGGCCTTTCGGTTGTCGGTGGCAAATATGTCTATGTGCGCGGTCTTGGCGAACGCTATTCGCTGGCGCTGCTGAACGGGCTGCCCATCCCCTCGCCCGAACCGCTGAAGCGCGTCGTCCCGCTGGACATCTTCCCGACGGACCTGCTCGCCTCCACGCTGGTCCAGAAGAGCTATTCGGCCAACTATCCCGGCGAATTCGGCGGCGGCGTCATCAATCTCACCACCCGCGCCGTGCCGGACGAACCTTTCTTCAACGTCTCGGGCTCGATCTCGGGCGACACCGTCACGACGGGTCAGCTGGGCTACACCTATCGCGGCTCCCGCTCGGACTGGACGAGCTTCGACGGCGGCACCCGCTCGATCCCGGTCGAGCTCAACGCCGCGCTCAATTCCGGCCGTCCGCTCAGCCTCGCCAACTTCACGCTCGACGAGCTGAAGACGATCACCGCCAGCCTGAACAACGCCCAGACGAACCTGATCCAGTCGAACGACACCATCCCGGTCAACATGTCGCTGGGCTTCACCGGCGGTACCGCCTGGGACATCGGTGAAAACCGGCTGGGCGTGATTGGCTCGATCAACTGGTCCAACAACTGGCAGACGAAGGGCGGCATGCAGCAGACGACGCTCGGCATCTCGATCGACGCCAGCGGCAACGAATTCCTGGATCCGCAGGAAGATTATCGCTTCCTTTCCACCGAAAACAGGCTGCAGCTGAACGGCATGCTCGGCGTCGGCTACGAGTTCGGCGAGCATAAGCTCCGCTTCACCAACCTCTACATCCGCGACGTGTTGAAGGAAGCCCGCATCCAGGCCGGCTACGACCTCGTCAACGTCAACCAGGATCAGCCCGTCAACCGGGGCTACACCAGCTGGTTCGAGCGGCAGCTCTTCTCCAGCTCGCTCGTCGGCGAATTCAAGTTCGACGAGCTCAGCCTGAACCTGCGCGGCACCTATGCGAAGTCGCAGCGGGAATCCCCCTACGAGCGGGTGAACAGCTATCTCTTCGACCCGACGGTCAACGACTATGTCAACACGCTGCGCACCCAGACCTCGTCGCGTGTCTCCTTCTCGGACCTGTCGGACACGGTGTGGGCAGGCGCCGCGGACGTCGCCTATGCCCTTCCGACCGAACGACCCGTCACCCTTTCGGCCGGCTACGCCTATACCGACAACAGCCGCAACTCGACCCGCCGCGACTTCCGCTACAACTCGCCGGACGCCCTGCCAGACGGCGTCAGCCAGCAGCGGCCGGATTATCTGCTGTCGCCCTTCAACATCCAGGCCTATGACATCTACTTGGAAGAAGTGGGCGCCGCCGCCGGTGTCGCGGCCTATGAAGCGGCGCTGACGGTTCATGCCGCCTATGGTCAGGTGGAAGCGGAACTGTTCGACGGCTTCCGGCTGACGGCGGGCGTCCGCTACGAAACGGCTGACCAGTCCGTCACCCCGGTCGATCTCTTCGGCACCGGCGGGGACACGCTGTTCGCAACCAGGCTCAGCAACAGCTACTGGCTGCCGGCGGCCACCCTCACCTGGAACTTCGCCGAGGACATGCAGGCGCGTCTGGCGGCTTCCAAGACGATCGCCCGGCCGCAGTTCCGCGAACTCGCCCCGCAGACCTATCTGGATACCGACACGGACCGGTCCAGCTTCGGCAACCCCTATCTGGTGGATTCCGAACTGCTGAACTTCGAAGGCCGTTGGGAATGGTATCTCGGCCGGGATCAGCGGCTGATCCTCGGCGGCTTCTACAAGCAGATCGACAAGCCGATCGAGACCGTCTCGTTCCAGCAGGGCGGCACGCTGTTCACCACCTTCGCCAACGCGCCGAAGGCGGAACTCTACGGGCTCGAGGCCGAGGTGCAGAAGCTGTTCGGGCTGGGCACGTCGGGCTTCTTCGCCGATCGCCAGCTGTTCGTCAGCGCCAACTACACCTTCACCGATTCGAAGCTGAAGGTGCGCGCCGGCGACACAACCCGCCCGGTGCAGGGCGGCGGCGCGGAAGCCCCGGCGACCGACCTGTTCGTGAACGGCGCGCCGCTGACCGGCCAGTCGGACCATATCGTCAACCTGCAACTGGGCCTTCAACAGGACGAGAAGCTGTCCGAACAGACGCTGCTGCTCACCTATGCCTCCGACCGCGTCACCCAGCGCGGCCCGAACGGCACGCCCGATCTCGTCGAACGGCCCGGTGTGCGGCTGGATTTCGTGATGCGGCAGGAAGTGGCGATGGGCTCGCTGCCGATGGAACTGAAGTTCGAGGTGCGCAATATCCTGGGCACCGAATATCGCGAAAGCCAGTCGCTGGGCGATAGCGTGGTGTACAACAACCGCTATGATGTCGGCACCAGCTTCTCGTTCGGGCTGACGGCGAAATTCTAGGCCGCACAGCGGCGGTGCCGGCCTGCTGCCGCGTTCCCTTCCAAGTTCCTTCCTGGACCCTGGCCGGCCACGTGCCTAGCGCGTGGCCGGCCCCATTTTTCCGGGATCCGGCCGCTGCAGTCTCCGCCTGGGCGCCTGTGTCGCTTCCAGGCAATCCGAAACCGCCGATTCGAACTGGCTGACGGCGGCCGCCCAGCTGAAGCCCTGCGCCTGTGCGATGGCCGCCGCGCGGGGCACCCGCAGCGCCCGCCGGATCGCGGTGGAAAGATCCGGATCCAGCGCGCCGGCGCCGCTGTCGCCCACCACGTCCAGCGGGCCGGGCACGGGATAGGCGGCAACCGGAAGCCCGGCCGCCATCGCCTCCACCAGCACCAGCCCAAACGTGTCGGTTCGGCTTGGGAAGACGAACAGGTCGGCCCCCGCATAGGCCCGGGCCAGCGCCTCGCCCGAAAGCGCGCCCAGGAACAGCGCGTCCGGGAAGCGTGCCTTCATCTCCGTCAGCGCCGGGCCGTCGCCCACCACCACCTTCGTGCCCGGCGCCGGGGCGGCCAGGAACGCCTCCACATTCTTTTCGACAGCCACTCGCCCAACGTTCAGCAGGATCGGGCGGGGCAGGCCATGATAGGCATCCGGCGCGGGCAGGCCCGGCCGGAACCGTGACAGATCCACCCCACGCGACCACAGGCGCGTCTGCGGAATCCCCTGTTCGCCCAGTTCCGCCGCCAGCCGGGGCGTCGCCACCAGCACGGCGCGTGCAGGCCCGTGGAACCAGCGCAGATAGCGCCAGCTTGGTGCGACCGGCAGGCCGAAGCGGGCGTGCAGATAATCCGGGAAGCGGGTGTGAAAGCTTGTCGTGAAGGGCCGCCCGCGCGCCAGGCAGTGCCGCCGCGCCGCAAGGCCCAGGGGCCCCTCCGTCGCGATATGCACAGCGCCCGCGCCGCTTGCCTCGATCATCCGGCCGACGCTTCCGGGCCCGGTCAGGGCCAGCCGGATCTCCGGATAGGTGGGGCAGGGCAGGGAAGGGAAAAGATCCGGCGTGATGGGGCTAACCTGCCAGCCCCGCTCCTCCAGCATGCGCGCGGTGGTCTGCAACGTTCGGACCACGCCGTTCACCTGCGGCGCCCAGGCATCGGACACCAGCGCCAGATGGGTCATTCCGCCGGCACCAGCGCGCCCTTCGATCGGCGCAGCTTCAGCGGCTGCCCGGCATTCGCCTCGCTGCGCACACGCTCGGCCCAGTCCAGGATCTCCATATGGCCGTCGGCATGCTCCACCAGCGCTGTGCAGCTCTCCACCCAGTCGCCGTCATTATAGTAGGTGATGTCGCCGAACTGCCGGATCTCCGCCGAATGGATATGCCCGCAGACCACGCCATTGGCCCCACGTTCCCGCGCGGCATGGGCGACGGCTTCCTCGTAGCGGCAGATGAACTCCACCGCATTCTTCACCTTCTTCTTCAGGTGCGCCGAAAGCGACCAGTAGGGCAGGCCGAACTGCCGCCGGCACCAGTTGAAGCCGATGTTCAGCTTCAGGAGCGCGACATAGGCGCTGTCCCCCGCGAAGGCCAGCCAGCGGTGATACAGCACCACGCCGTCGAACTCGTCGCCGTGCAGCACCAGCAGCTTGCGGCCATCCGCCGTCACATGCACGGCCTCGGGCCGGATCTCGATGTCGCCGAAGCCCAGCCCGATGAAGTCGCGCAGCACCTCGTCATGGTTGCCGGGCACATAGATCACGCGCGTGCCCTTCTTCGCCATCTTCAGCACGCGGCGCACCACATCATTGTGCCGCGTCGGCCAGAACCAGCCGCGCTTCAGCCGCCAGCCGTCGATGATGTCGCCCACCAGATACAGCGTCTCGCATTCGATCGACCGCAGGAAATCGAACAGAAGCTCGGCGTTGCAGCCGGGGGTGCCCAGATGCGTGTCGGAAATGAACACCGTGCGGAACCGGAGCTTGCGCCGGGGCGCCTCCTCGTCCGGCTCATCCAGCCAGGGGGGCGTGGGCAGCGGGTGGGCCAGCCGCGGGAATTGCCCGCCCCCTTGTTCGCTTCGCGCAACAGCCGCCATGCAATCCCCCTTCTAGTGGGTAAGCGATTGCCTGAGCGCTATATCCGGGGGTTGTGACCAGCCGGTGACACCCTTGTGGCGGGGCTGTTACAGCCCTTCAGTCTTCAGCGGCCGGCTCAAGAGACGCTGCACGACCTCCGGCACGCTGGCGCGCCCGGCCAGCAGATCCGCCACCGCAGTGGAAATGGGCATGTCCACGCCGGCGGCGCGGGCGGCCTCCACCAGCACCGGAGCGGTCGCCGCGCCCTCTGCCACGCTCAGCTTGCCAGACAGCGCCTGTTCCGCCGTCTGCCCCTGCCCCAGCGCCATGCCAAGCGACATGTTGCGGGATTGGGTGGAGCCGCAGGTGAGCACCAGATCGCCAAGCCCGGAAAGGCCCGCCAGCGTCTCCGCCCGGCCCCCACGGGCGACGCCGAAGCGGGTCATTTCGGCAAAGCCGCGCGCGATGATTGCGGCGCGGGCATTTTCGCCAAGCCCGGCGCCGATCACCACGCCGCAGGCGATCGCCAGCACATTCTTCACCGCGCCGCCGATTTCGGCGCCGACAATGTCGTCAGAGGCATAGGGCCGGAAGGTCGGACGCGCGATCCGTTCGGCCAGCGCGGCGGCCTGCGCCTCGGTCGCGGCGGCCAGAGTCACGGCCGTCGGCAAGCCCCGCGCGGCTTCGGCGGCGAAGCTGGGGCCCGAAAGAACGGCCAGCGGCGCGTCTGCCGCAGCTGCGGCGGACACCTCGGCCATCAGCCGGTGGGTTCCAGCCTCGATCCCCTTGGCGCACAGGATCAGGGTGGGGCGCTGCGCCAATGGCGCGGATTGCAGCACACGGCCCAGGAACTGGGCGGGCGGCACGACCAGCCACAGGTCGATGCCGGCCAGATCCGCGATGGTTCCGGTTGCGCGGACACGCGGGCTCAGATCGATTCCGGGCAGGAACAGCGGATTCCGATGGCCGCTGTTCACCGCGTCCACCACCTCGGCCTCGCGCGCCCACAGCAGCACGTCCTCGGCCTGCGCCATGATGTTGGCGAGCGCGGTGCCCCAGGCGCCTGCCCCGACGACGGCGATGGTCATGCCTTCACTCCCGCCCCGCGCACCGGTTCTGCCGACGGGTCCAGCGGCCAGCGGGGACGCGCCTGCGGATCGGGCTCGGGGGTGAAACCGGCCGCGATACGCTCCTGCGCGGCCCAGCCGATCATCGCGGCGTTGTCGGTGCACAGGCGCTGCGGCGGGGCGATGAAGGGAAGGCCATGGGCAGCGGCCTGCGCTTCCAGCGCCGCGCGGACAGCAGTGTTCGCGGCGACCCCGCCGGCCACGACCAGCGCGGTCGCCTCGGGCATGGCGCGCAGCGCGAGCCGTGTGCGGTCGGCCAGACAATCCGTCACGGCGGCCTGGAAGCTGGCGGCAAGATCGGGGGCCGAATATCGGCCGGACTGGACGGCGCGCAGAACGGCGGTTTTCAGGCCCGCGAAGCTGAAATGCGGTTCGCCCGAGCCGACCAGCGGCCGCGGCAGCGGCACCGCCTTCGGATCGCCCTCGCGCGCGGCGCGTTCCACGGCCGGGCCGCCGGGAAAGCCCAGCCCCAGCATCTTCGCCACCTTGTCGAACGCTTCACCCGCCGCATCGTCGATGGTGGTGGCAAGCCGGCGGTATCGGCCCACGCCCTCCACCGCGATCAACTGGCAATGCCCGCCCGAGACGAGGAGGAGCAGATAGGGAAAGCGGAGATCCGGTTCGACAAGGCGCGGCGACAGGGCGTGGCCCTCCAGATGGTTCACGCCCCACAGCGGCTTGCCGGCGGCGAAGGCCAGCGCCTTGGCCGTCACCAGCCCCACCATCACACCGCCGATCAGGCCCGGGCCGGACGTGGCGGCAACGGCGTCGACATCGCCCAGGGTCACGCCGGCCTCCTTCAGAACAGCCTCCACCATGGGCGCAAGACGCTCGGCATGGGCGCGGGCTGCGAGTTCGGGCACCACGCCGCCCCAGGGACGATGCTCGGCCTCCTGGCTGGCGATGCGCTCGGCCAGCACCCGCCGGTCAGCCGTCACCAGTGCCACGGCGGTCTCGTCGCAACTGGATTCGATGCCCAGCACCAGCGTCATGGCAGGTTGGCCGTCATTCGGGGGCGGTCTCGCCCTCTGTCACGCCTTCGACGGCCGCTTCGCCGCTGTCGTCGCCCTCGTCGTCGCTTTCGCGAATGCGCGCGGCGGAAACCACTTGCTCGGCCTCCGCCACCTTGAACAGGGTGACGCCCTGGGTGGCGCGGCCCGCGATGCGGATGTCCTTCACCGGCATGCGGATCAGCTTGCCCTGGTCCGTCACCAGCATCAACTGCTCGGCGGGCTCCACCGGGAAGCTGGCCACGACCTCGCCATTGCGTTCCGAGGTGTCGATGTTCACGATGCCCTTGCCGCCCCGGTTGGTGCGCCGATATTCATAGGCAGAGCTGCGCTTGCCATAGCCGTTGGCGGTGATGGTCAGGATGAACTGCTCGTTCGCCGCCATCTGTTCGAACTGTTCGGGGGACAGACCCTCCAGCGGCGCCGGATCGGACTTCCACGCGGCAGAGCGCAGATACTGCTCCCGCGCCTCGGTGCTGTTGCCGCCCCTGCGCAGCACAGACAAGGAGATGACCTCGTCGCCCGGCTCCAGGTCCATGCCGCGCACGCCTGTCGCGGTCCGGCTCTGGAACTCGCGCACGGCGGTCACCTCGAAGCGCACCGCCTTGCCGCTGCGCGCAGCCAGCAGGATGTCCTCGCTTTCGTGGCACAGCGTCACGCCGATCAGCCGGTCGTCCGATCCCTCGTCGAAGCGCATGGCGATCTTGCCGTTCGAAGGCACATTGGCGAACGCATCCATGCTGTTCCGCCGCACCAGCCCCTTGGCGGTTGCGAACATCACATGCAGCTGGCTCCATTCCGCCTCGTCCTCGGGCAGCGGCAGCACGGTGCGGATGGTCTCGCCCGGTTCCAGCGGCAGCAGGTTCGCCATCGCCCGGCCCTTGGATTGCGGCGTGCCTTCCGGCAGCTTCCACACCTTCATGCGGTAAACCTTGCCCAGGCTCGAGAAGAACAGCACCGGGGCATGCGTCATGGCGACGAACAGCTCGGTGATGACATCCTCTTCCTTGGTCGCCATCCCCTGCCGGCCCTTGCCGCCGCGCTTCTGGGCGCGATAGCTGTCCAGCGAAACACGCTTGATCCAGCCGGAGTGGGTGACGGTGACGACCATGTCCTCGCGGGCGATCAGATCCTCGTCATCGACATCGTCGGCCTGCACCACCTCGGACCGGCGCGGCGTGGCGAACTGGTCGCGCACGGCGATCAGTTCGTCGCGCATCACCTGCTCCAGCCGTGCGCGGCTGGACAGGATGTCCAGCAGGTCGGCGATCGTTGCCGCCAGTTCCTTCAGTTCATCGCCGATCTCGTCGCGGCCCAGCGCCGTCAGCCGGTGCAGGCGCAGATCCAGAATGGCGCGCACCTGCGCATCGGAAAGGCGGTAGGTCGCAGCCGTCAGATCCTCGCCGTCCATCTCCAGCTCGGCGTCGTCCACCAGCTTCAGATAGGGCGCGATTTCGGAAACCGGCCAGTCGCGCGCCATCAGCGCCTCGCGGGCTTCGGCCGGGCTGGCGCTGCCGCGGATGATGGCCACAACCTCGTCCAGGTTGGAAACCGCGATCACCAGCCCCAGCAACAGATGGGCCCGGTCCCGCGCCTTCTGCAGCAGGAAGCGCGACCGGCGGCCGATCACCTCTTCCCGGAAGGCGATGAACGCCTCGATCACGTCGCGCAGGTTCAGCTGCTCGGGCCGGCCGCCGCGCAGGGCCAGCATGTTCGCCGGGAAGCTGGATTGGGCGGGTGTGTAGCGCCACAGCTGGTTCAGAACCACCTCGGCAACGGCATCGCGCTTCAGTTCCAGAACGATGCGCACGCCCTCGCGGTTGCTCTCGTCGCGCAGGTCGGAAACGCCCTCGATGCGCTTGTCCTTCACCGCTTCCGCGATCTTCTCGACAAGGCCTGCCTTCCCCACCTGATAGGGGATTTCCGTCAGCACGATCTGCTGGCCGGTTCCGCGCCGGTCCTCGATCACATGGCGGCTGCGCATCAGGATCGATCCGCGGCCTGTCGTCATCGCGGATGCGATCCCGCTGGTGCGCAGGATCAGCGCGCCGGTGGGGAAATCGGGGGCGGGCACATGCTCCATCAGTGCCTCGACGGTGATGGCCCGGTCGTCCAGATAGGCCAGGCAGCCGTTCACCACTTCGCCCAGATTGTGGGGCGCGATGTTGGTGGCCATGCCCACCGCGATCCCGCCCGCGCCGTTCACCAACAGGTTGGGGAAGCGCGCCGGCAGCACGCTCGGCTCCCTTTCCTGTCCGTCATAGTTGGGGACGAAGTCGACGGTGTCCTTGTCCAGATCGTCCAGCAGCGTTTCCGCCGCCTTGCTCAGCCGCGCCTCGGTGTAGCGCATCGCGGCCGGCGGATCGGGATCCATCGATCCGAAATTGCCCTGGCCGTCGATCAGCGTCAGCCGCATCGACCAGTCCTGCGCCATGCGGGCCAGCGCATCATAGATCGCGCTGTCGCCGTGCGGGTGATATTTACCCATCACGTCACCGACGATCCGTGCGGACTTGCGGAACGGCTTGCCGGATGTGAACCCGTTCTCGTGGCTGCCGAACAGGATCCGCCGGTGCACCGGCTTCAGCCCGTCGCGCACGTCGGGCAAGGCCCGCGACACGATCACCGACATCGCATAGTCAAGGTAGGAGGAACGCATCTCCTCCACCAGATTCACGGGGGCGATATCGTCCCCGGGCCGGGGCGCTGTCGGTTCAATCGTTTCGGACATGCGAAAACGCCTACAGCGCCAGCCCGCACTTGGAAAGCGCCCGCTGAAAGGCCATGGATCGGACGAACGAGCACCGGGAGAATCAAGCCATGCGCAACGCCATCCTCGCCGCCCTTCTCGCCACTCTTGCGGCGCCCCTTGCGGCCCAGAACAGCCATTGCGCGTCCCTGCCGGCAACGGCCCGGGTGGAAGTGCGCGGGCCCGACAATGTGATCCCCGCCCAGCTGACCCCGCGCGGCTTCACCTGCCCGCGCGGCTTCACCACCGAAACCGTCGGCCCCGTCACCCGCTGCCGCCAGCCCGGCCCGGCCCGCGTGGAAGACCGCGAGCCGAGGCGCGACTGCTATGCCAGCCTGCCGCTGGGGCCCGTGCGCGCCATCAGTGGCCAGCAGCGGCCCACCATGCAGTGCCCCTCCAACCCCTCGATCGACAATGTGATCGCCGTGCGCGGCGCCAATGTCGGCTGGCAGGATATCACCCTGACCGCGCCATCTTCGGCCGCCGTCACCATCACCCAGCTCCGGTCCACCGCCGCGAATGTTCCGGCCGCGCAGAACCCCAACACGCAGGATTGCTTCCCGCACAACTGCCGCCTGATCCGCCTGACCACCCGCGCCGGCACGCCGGCCCGTATCGACCTGACATTGGCGACCCCGAACAACGCATCGACCAGCAGCTTCACCGTCAACACCGAAGCCAGCTGCCCCGGCCGCTGAGGCGGCGCTGAACGCAGGGGCAACGCCCCTGCGTTCAGCGCGGCAGGTGCAGCGCCGGATCCAGGGTGCGGCGGCCCTGGCGGATCTGGAAGTGCAGTTGCGGCTCGGTCGCCGCGCCGCTGCTGCCGGCCCTTGCGATGGGCTGGCCGCGCTGAACCTTCTGGCCACGATCGACGAGCGCATCTTCCAGATGGCCATAGGCGGTCACGGTTCCGCCCGGATGGCGGATCAGGATCATCAGGCCGAATCCGGCGATGGCGTCTCCCACATACAGCACCTCGCCGTCGGCGGCGGCGCGAACGGTGGCGCCGCGCGTCGTCTTGATGTTCAGCCCGTCATTGTAGCGTCCGCCGGCCTTCGGTCCGTAGCGGGACAGGATCACCCGGCCGTCCACGGGCCATGCCAGCGGCGGCACGGTCGCGGCGGCCTGCGTGGGCGGCACTGTCGGGCGGGCGGGGGGCGGGGCATCTCCGGCCGGGGTGGATCCCGTGATGGCGTCGTCCACGTCTATCGCGAAGCCGCCCTGCGCGGACTGGCCGGGGCGCGGCGCTGGCCGGCCGGCCTGCTGCTGCGCCGTCGGGATGAACAGCGGCTGGCCCACCTGCAGCACGGAATCGCGGCTCAGGCCGTTGGCGGCTGTGATACGGCTCCACGGCACGCCATAGGCGCGCGCGATGGACAGGCCGGTTTCCCCCTTCTTCACGATGTGTCGGCGCCCGCCCGGCACGACAGCGCCGTCAGCCCTGGCCTGCACCGCCTGCCAGCGCGGTGCCTGTGCAGGCTGACCGGCGGGCTTCTGAACGGTGATGCGGGTGGCCCCGGTGGCCGGCTTCGGTGGTTGCGGCGTGGTGCAGGCCGAAAACAGCAGGGCGGGAAGAAGGATCGGAAAGCGGCGCACGCCCCCGCCTTAGAGGATCGCGGCGCAGGGGGGAATCCCGTCCGTTTCATGCTGCTTTGCGGCAAAAGAGTCGGAGGATTTTACAGCCTGGCCCCGCGCCTGCGCGAAACGCATGTTTCAATCAATTGAATCAAAACGACTTTCAAAATATTCCAAACTTGGCATGCATCGTGCATGGTTTGCGGGGCCGGTGGGGGCAAGCAGCCGGCACGAGACAGGTTCGTCACCGAACAGGGGTTGATGATCGGGATCGTCACGAAAGGGGCGGCGGCGCGGGGGCGTCGCCGCCCCTTCTCAATTCCGGTTGCTTTCCGGTTCCGGCCGGTCCGCCCCGGCTCAGCCTTCCAGCTTCGCCTGAAGCGCCGCCATCGTCTGCCGGTGCGTCAGATCCAGGTGCAGCGGCGTCACCGAAACATAGCCGTCGCGGATCGCTTCCAGGTCGCTGCGGTGGGCGGGCGTTTCCACCTCCCGGCCATAGCCGAACCAGTAATAGGGGAAGCCGCGCGGATCGATGCGGGCGTCGATGCGGATATGGCCGTAATCCCGGAAGCCCTGTTCCGTCACCCGCACGCCGCGCGGCATCGGCATCGGCGGGAAATTGATGTTCACCAGCACGCCGTCGCCCCAGTCGGCCTCCGCCACCTTGCGGATGATGTCCGGCGCGCTCGCCTCGGCAGCGGAAAAGCTTTCCTTGCCGAAGCTGTAGTCCGCCATAGCCTGCGACAGCGCGATCGAACGGATGCCCGCCAGCGTGCCTTCCATCGCGGCGGATACGGTGCCGGAATAGGTCAGATCCTCCGCCAGGTTCGGTCCCCGGTTCACGCCGGAAAGAATGAGGTCGGGCTTGTGCCCGTCCATCAGATGGCCCAGCGCCATCATCACGCTGTCAGTGGGGGTGCCCGCGACGGCGAAGCGGCGATCGCCCAGCTGTCGCACCCGGATCGGCCGCGTCAGGGTCAGGGAATGGCCCGCGCCGGATTGCTCCTCGGCCGGCGCCACGAACCACAGGTCGTCGGAAATCTGCCGCGCGATCCGTTCCAGCGCCGCGAAGCCGGGCGCGTTGATGCCATCGTCATTGGTCAGCAGGATGCGCAAGGTCAGCCCTCCGGGGTCAGTTCTGTGGGGTAAGTGTTTCAAGGCCGCCCATGTAGGGCCGCAACAATGTCGGGACGGTGACGCTGCCGTCGGCATTCTGGTGGTTTTCCAGAACCGCAACCAGCGTCCGGCCCACGGCCAGGCCAGAGCCGTTCAGCGTGTGGACAAAGCTGGTGCCCTTGTCGCCGCGGAACTTCCAGCGCGCGTCCATCCGCCGGGCCTGGAAATCCCCGCAGTTCGAAACCGAGCTGATCTCGCGCCAGGCGCCCGCGCCCGGCAGCCACACCTCAAGGTCGTAGGTCTTGCGGGCGGAAAAGCCCATGTCGCCCGCGCACAGCAGCATCCGCCGATAGGGCAGCTCCAGCGCCTCCAGGATGGCCTCGGCCGCCAGCGTCATCCGTTCATGCTCCGCATCGGACTGCTCCGGCAGGCAGATCGTCACCAGCTCCACCTTCTCGAACTGGTGCTGCCGGATCAGCCCGCGCGTATCCTTGCCGGCCGCGCCCGCCTCGCTGCGGAAGCAGGGCGTCAGCGCCGTCAGCCGCAGCGGCAGGGTCTCCGCATCCAGGATCTGCTCGCGCACCAGGTTGGTCAGCGACACTTCGGCCGTCGGGATCAGCCAGCGTCCGTCGGTCGTCTGGAACAGATCCTCGCGGAACTTGGGTAGCTGCCCGGTGCCGAAGGCGGCCTCGTCGCGCACCAGCAGCGGAACCACCGTCTCGCGCCAGCCGGCCGCGATCTGCCGGTCCAGCATGAACTGGCCCAGCGCCCGGTGCAGCCGCGCCAGCTGCCCTTCCAGCACCATGAAGCGCGCGCCAGCTAGCCGGGCAGAGGCCTCCGGCCGCCACCCCAGCTTCTCGGCCAGTGCGTCATGCTCCGCGCCGCCGCTTTGCGGGGCGCCCCAGCGTTTCACCGCTACATTGCCATGCTCGTCCACCCCGTCGGGCACATCATCGGCGGGCACGTTCGGGATGGCGGCCAGCAGCGCTTCCAGGGCGGCCGCCCGCTCCCGCTCCTCCGCCTCGCTCCCGGCGATCTCCGCCTTCAGCAACGCGACTTCGGCCATCAGAGTTGCGGCCCGGTCCTCGTCCTTCTGTGCCTTTGCGGCCCCGATCGCCTTCGATGCCTCGTTGCGCCGGGCAAGCGCGGTCTGCAGCGCGGTCTGCACGGCGCGCAGTGCGGCATCCGCCGCCAGGATCGGGGCAGACGCCCCGGAAACACCCCGCCGGGCAAGGGCGGCATCGAATGCGGCAGGATCCGCGCGAAGGGCCTTCAGGTCATGCATGGGGCGAAGCCTATGGCCGCCCGGCTTTCAGCGGGCAAGCCGTCAACGCAGCAGCCGCTCGGCCCACAGGTCGGGCTGGGGCATGTCGGTCGATACCTTTCCCGGAAACACCGGCGGCCGCTTCTCAAGAAAGGCCGAAACCCCTTCGTGCACGTCCGCGCCCTTTCCCAGCGCGATGTTCAGCCGCGCATCCACCGCCAGCGCTCCTTTCGGGCTGTCCTCGGCCGAATGCCGCCACAGCAGACGTCGCGTCAGCGCCACCGCCACCGGCGCGGTATTCTCTGCAATCTCCATCGCCAGCGCGCGCGCGCGCGCCTCCAGCGCGTCCGCCGGGCACAGCTCGCTCACCAGCCCGGCCGCCAGCGCCTCGGCGGCGGGCACCATCGCGCCCGTCAGGCACCAGCGCAGGGCCGTCGGCAGCCCCACGATCCGCGGCAGGAACCAGGCAGAGCCCGCCTCCGGCACCAGCCCGCGCCGCGTGAACACACAGCCGAACTTCGCCGTATCCACTGCGATCCGGATGTCGCACGGCAACGTCAGGGTCAGCCCCACGCCGGCCGCCGCGCCATTGAAGGCCACGATGGAGGGCTTGCGGCAGTCCATCATCGCCGCGACGAAATCGCCGTCCTCGCCATGGCGGCCGCCACCGAAATTCCCCGCGCCCGCCCCGCTTTCGGTATCGAAGGCGCCTGCCCCCGCCGATACGTCCGCGCCTGCGCAGAACACCCGTCCCTTTGCCGTCAGCACGACCACCCGCACCGAATCATCCTTGTCGGCCCGGTGGAAGGCGGCGGCGATCTCCGTCCCCATTGTCGCGGTATAGGCGTTCATCGCCTCGGGCCGGTGCAGCACCACCCACAGGATCGGCCCGTCCTGCCGAAGCTCCAGCGTAGTCGGTTCCATGCGTCTCTCTCCCCTGCGCACTGTGGGGAAGCGGCCCGCCCGGCTCCACGGCCTCTTTTCATAGCGGGTTGCGCCCCGGCACCCCTGTGCCAGACAAGCGCGGAGAGGGAGACAGAGATGACCGGATTTTCACTGGAAGGCGCCATCGCGCTCGTCACGGGGGCGGGCAGCGGTATGGGGGCAGCGACCGCCCGCCAGTTCGCCGCGATGGGCGCGCGTGTCGCCGTAACCGATGTGAACCTCGCCGGCGCCGAAGCCGTCGCCCGCGATTGCGGCGCGACCGCCCGCGCCTGGGCGCTGGATGTGGGCGATCCCGCCAGCGTGGCAGGCGTTATGGCCGAAATCGAAGCCTGGGCCGGCCGGCTGGACGCGGTGGTGAACAACGCCGGCATCGCCGGCTTCGCCCCGATCGACCACCCGGATTACGAGGTCCTTTGGGAACGCATCGTCCGCGTGAACGCAACGGGCGAAATGCGCGTGATCCGCGCCGCCCTGCCGCTGCTGCGCCGCTCCGCCCACCCCCGCATCGTGAACATCGCCAGCACCGAGGCGCTGGGCGCCACCGCGATGGACAGCGCCTATTGCGCCGCCAAGGCCGCCGTCACCGGCCTCACCCGCGCGCTCGCGGTGGAACTGGGCAAGGAAGGCATCACCGTGAACTGCGTCTGCCCCGGCCCGATCGACACCGGCATGACGGCGAACGTCCCCGAGGAGGACAAGCAGATCTACGCGAAGCGCCGCACCGCCATGCGCCGCTATGGCCGGCCAGAGGAAGTCGCCCATATCTCCGTCAGCCTCTGCACGCCGGGCGCCAGCTACATCACGGGCGCGACCATTCCGGTGGATGGCGGGCTGATGGCGCGCAACGCCTGACGGCACGGCGCACCCATTATCCGTTGAAGCGGGCCTCCGCCTGAGGCTCCATTCAGCGGGCTCCGCCCGGAGTACCATTCAGCGGGCCTCCGCCCGCCAGGATCTTCAGGCCGGCAGCGGTCCGTTCACCCGCAGCACTTCGCCCGCCAGGTGAAGCGATCCGCAGATCAGCACGCGGGCTGGGCCCTCAACCAGCGCCAGCGCGGCCGGCACATCTGCTGCCGCATCGGCCTTCATGCCGTGCGTCGTCGCGAAGGCGGCCAGTTCCTCGGGCGGCACATGGGTGTGTCCGGGAATGGGCACCATCGTCATCCGGGTCCCGCGCGGGAAGCTGCGGATGAAACCGGAATGATCCTTGGATGGCAGCATTCCCAGGATCAGATGCGCCGGAAGCGGCGGGGCCGCGCCGGTCAGATGCGCCGCCAGCACCTTGCCGGCTGCCGGATTGTGGCCGCCGTCCAGCCACAGTTCGCATCCGGGCGTCAGCACGGCCGCCAGCGGCCCGGTGGACAGTCTCTGCAGCCGCGCGGGCCATTGCGCCCAGCCCATCGCGCTGCGCAGCGCGCTGTCCGGCACGGACAGATCCGATTGGGCCCGGATCATCGCAACCGCCAGCGCGGCATTGTCCAGCTGATGCGATCCCGGCAGCTTGGGCAGTGGCAGTTTCAGCGGCTCCGCCTCCGCTTCGGCCAGCATCCGGAAGGCGAGCGCGCCTTCATAGGGGGCGGCATCCCAGGCTTCGCCCCGCATCATCAGCTTCGCCCCCTTCGGGATGGCCGTCTCGGCAACGGCGCCGGCGATCTGCGCGGGATATTTCTGCGTCACCAGCGGCACGCCGCGCTTGGCGATTCCGGCCTTTTCGGCCGCGATGTGGCGCAGCGTCGGCCCCAGGATCGCCACATGGTCCAGGCTCAGGCTTGCGATCCCCGTCACCAGCGGGTTCGGCACCACGTTCGTCGAATCCAGCCGCCCGCCAAGGCCCACTTCCAGGATGGTGGCGTCCGCGGGCGTCGCTGCGAACAACAGGAAGGCCGCAGCCGTGATCGCCTCGAAGAAACTCAGCGGCTGGCTGGCGTTGAATTTCAGCACCTCGGCCAGCGCCTCGGCGAAGTCGTCGTCGGAAACCAGCGTGCCCGCCACCCGGATGCGTTCGTTCACGCGGACAAGGTGGGGCGACGTGAACACATGCACCCGCTGGCCAGACGCTTCCAGCGCGGCGCGCAGGAAGGCCGTGGTCGAACCCTTGCCGTTGGTGCCGCCCACATGGAACACCGGCGGCAGCTTCAGATGCGGGCTCGCCATGCGCTTCAGCAGCCGCTCGATGCGCTCCAGCGACAGGTCCACACCCTTGATTCGCTGCTGTCCGGCCGCCTTCAGCAGCCGATCCAGCACGGCGTGGTCAGAGCGGGCGAAATCCGCCGGCTGCAGGCTCATGCGCGCATCAGCAGGCCGATCAGACGGCCCAGCGTCTCGGCCAGGTCATGGCGCTTCACCACCATGTCCACCATGCCATGTTCCATCAGGAACTCGGCCCGCTGGAAGCCTTCGGGCAGCTTCTGCCGGATCGTCGATTCGATCACTCGCGCGCCGGCAAAGCCGATCAGCGCCTTCGGTTCCGAAAGCTGCACATCGCCCAGCATCGCGTAGCTCGCCGTCACCCCGCCGGTCGTCGGGTCGGTCAGCACCACGATATAGGGCAGCTTCGCGTCCTTCAGTTCCTGGATGGCGACCGTGGTGGCCGGCATCTGCATCAGCGACAGGATGCCTTCCTGCATCCGCGCGCCGCCGGCTGCCGTGAACAGCACGAAGGGGCATCTCGCCGCGATGGCGGTTCGCGCGGCGGTCACGAAGGCATTGCCCACGGCAATGCCCATCGATCCGCCCATGAAGGCGAAATCCTGCACGCCCACCACGGCCTGCTGTCCCCGGATGCAGCCCTTCGCCAGCTGCAGCGCGTCCTGCTCGCCGGTGGCGTTGCGGGCGGCCTTCAGGCGGTCGGGATAGCGTTTCTGGTCCCTGAAGTGCAGCGGATCGTCGGGCGGGCTCGTCAGCGCGATCTTTTCCCAGCCCGCATCGAACAGCATGGCGAAGCGCTGGTCGGCGCGGATGCGTTCGTGATGGCCGCATTCGGGACACACGCTCAGGTTCGCCTCGAACTCCCGCGTGTACAGCATTGCGCCGCAGGATTTGCACTTCGTCCACAGGTTGTCCGGGGTTTCGCGCCGCGCGATGAAACTTGTCAGGCGCTGCCGGGAACGGGTCAGCCAGCTCATGCC
The DNA here is from genome assembly GCF_059115405.1 of Sandaracinobacter sp. T42. Classification (NCBI taxonomy): domain Bacteria; kingdom Pseudomonadati; phylum Pseudomonadota; class Alphaproteobacteria; order Sphingomonadales; family Sphingosinicellaceae; genus Sandaracinobacter; species Sandaracinobacter sp. T42. Next base: position 379,169 of record NZ_CM181101.1, on the reverse strand, counting down.
GCACTCTCCAGCCGGGCCGAACGCACGGCAGTTGCCAGCGTGGAAACGAAGCGTTCCACCTCGCCCGGAATGTCGTTGGATTGCCTTGCGCTTGCAGCGCCCACAAGATCCACGATGGCAGAGCCCACCACCACCGCGTCTGCATGCCGCGCGATGTCCGCCGCCTGCTGCGGCGTCTTCACCCCGAAGCCGACGGCGACGGGAAGTTCAGTGGCGGCCTTCAGCCGGCTGACGGCGGCCGCGATGTCGCCAGCGTCGGCGCTGTTCTGCCCGGTCACACCCGCCACCGCGACATAGTAGAGGAAGCCGGAAGCGCCGTTCAGCACGGCCGGCAGCCGCACGTCGTCCGTCGTCGGCGTCGCCAGCCGGATCCGGTGCAGGCCGGTAAGATCCAGTTCGCCCGCCTCCTCGGGCGGCAGATCCACCAGGATCACGCCGTCCAGCCCGGCGGCGGCCGCATCGCGGGCAAAATCCGGGCCATAGGCCAGAACGGGGTTCACATAGCCCATCAGCACCAGCGGCGTTGTCGGGTCGGTCCTGCGGAAATCGGCCACGATCGCCAGCAGCTTCCTCAGCGTGATGCCCGCCCCCAGCGCCCGGATGTTGCCGGCCTGGATGGCGGGGCCATCCGCCATCGGGTCCGTGAACGGCATGCCGATCTCGATGATGTCGGCGCCGCCGCGCACCAGCGCGTGCAGAATGGCCGCCGTCAGTTCAGGTGCCGGGTCGCCCCCGCACACGAACGTCACCAGCGCGGACCGGCCGTCCATCTCCGCGAAGCGGTCTGCGATCCGGTCGCTCACAGCGCCACTCCCAGGGCTTCGGCCACGGTGAAGATGTCCTTGTCGCCGCGCCCGCACAGATTCATCAGCAGGATCTGGTCTTTCGCCATCTGCGGCGCACGCCTGGCCACATAGGCCAGCGCATGGGCCGGCTCCAGCGCGGGGATGATGCCTTCCTCGCGGCACAGCAGCTGGAACGCATCCAGTGCCTCGCTGTCGGTGACGCTCTCGTAGCGGACGCGCCCGATCGAATGCAGCCAGGCATGTTCCGGGCCGATGCCCGGATAATCCAGTCCGGCGGAAATCGAATGGGCGTCGACGATCTGCCCGTCCGCGTTCTGCAGAAGATAGGTCTTGTTGCCGTGCAGCACGCCCGGCCGCCCACCGCTCAGGCTGGCGGCATGTTCGCCGCTGTCCAGCCCATGGCCGGCGGCCTCGATTCCCACCAGTTCAACCGGATCGTCCAGGAAGGGGTGGAACAGCCCGATGGCGTTGGAACCACCGCCTACAGCGGCCACCGCCACGTCGGGCAGCCGGCCTTCGGCTTCGTGCAGCTGTGCCTTCGCCTCGGTTCCGATAACGCTCTGGAAGTCGCGCACCAGCTCGGGGTAGGGGTGCGGCCCGGCCGCCGTGCCGATGATGTAGAAGGTGTCGTGCACGTTCGTCACCCAGTCGCGCAGGGCCTCGTTCATCGCGTCCTTCAGCGTCTGGCTGCCCGATTTCACGGGCACGATCTCGGCCCCCAGCAGCTTCATCCGGAACACGTTGGGCGATTGCCGTTCCACATCGCGCGCGCCCATGAAGATGGTGCAGGGCAGGCCGAAGCGGGCGGCCACCGTCGCGGTCGCCACGCCATGCTGGCCGGCGCCCGTTTCCGCGATGATCCGGGTCTTGCCCATCCGCTTTGCCAGCAGGATCTGGCCGATGCAGTTGTTGATCTTGTGCGCGCCCGTGTGGTTCAGTTCGTCCCGCTTAAGATAGATCTTCGCGCCGCCCAGCTTCGCCGTCAGCTTTTCCGCGAAATACATCGGGCTTGGCCGGCCGACATAATGCTTCAGCAACCAGTCCAGCTCGGCACGGAAGGTCGGGTCCGCCTGGGCGGCGCGATACGCCTTTTCCAGCTCCAGGATCAGCGGCATCAGCGTCTCGGCGACATAGCGGCCGCCGAACTGGCCGAAGTGGCCGCGCGAATCCGGCCCCGCCCTCAGGCTCGCCGGCTGCTCGATTGTCAGATTGTCAGGCACGGCGCGCCGCTTCCACGAAAGCGGCGATCTTTGCAACATCCTTCACGCCCGCCGCCCGTTCCACGCCTGAAGAGACATCCACCAGCGGCGCGCCGGTGCGGCGAATCGCCTCCGCCACCGTCCCTGCCGTCAGACCGCCGGCCAGCCCCCAGTCGCCCGCTGGTCGCCCGCCCTCCAGGATGCGCCAGTCGAAGCGCAAGCCGTTGCCGCCCGGCAGCGGCGCGCCCTCTGGCGGCTTCGCATCCAGCAGCAGCAGGTCCGCACCCGCGAATTTCCGCGCGGCGGCCGCAACGTCGGCGGCGGTTTTCACGCCCACAGCCTTCCACACCGGCAGGCCAAAGCGCGACCGCAGCGCGGCAACTCGTTCGGGTGTTTCGTTTCCCTGCAACTGCAAGGCCCCAAGTGCGCCCGCCGCCACGGCCGCTCCGATCAGCGCATCATCCGCATCCACGAACAGGCCCACCTTCAGCAGGTGCGGTGCGCGCGCCGCCAGGGGGCGCGCCCCCTCCGGCGTCAGCGCCCGGGGGCTCGGCGGGAAAAAGACGAAGCCGCAGGCGTCCGCTCCGGCCGACAGGGTGGCGACAAGCGCATCGGGATCCGTGATCCCGCAGATCTTGATCCGCGTGCGCACCTTACAGGCTGGCGGCGATGGCCTCGGCCGCCGCCGCCGGATCCGCAGCGCCGGTGATCGGCCGCCCGATCACCAGCACGCCCGCGCCTGCGTCCAGCGCCGCGCTTGGGGTCATAACCCGTTTCTGGTCCCCGACGTCGGCGCCCGCCGGGCGGATGCCCGGCACCACGAACAGGCCATGCGGCCAGTCCGCCTTCAGCTGCACCACCTCGTGCGCGGAACAGACGACACCGTCCAGCCCTGCCTCGCGCGTCAGCGCCGCCAGCCGGCGCACCTGCGCGCCCGGGTCGCCGAACACGCCCATCGCGCTCAGGTCTGCTTCGTCCAGGCTGGTCAGCACCGTCACCGCGATCAGCTTTGTGCCCGGCCGGCAGGCTTCGCGCGCGGCCCGCATCATCGCCAGCCCGCCACCCGCATGCACGTTCACGATGGCCACATCCAGCACCGCAAGGGATTTCAGCGCCCCGGCCACGGTGTTCGGAATGTCGTGCAGCTTCACGTCCAGGAACAGCGGCAGGCCCAGCTTCCCCATGCGCCGGATGCCGTCCGGCCCGTTCGCCATGAAGAATTCCAGCCCCAGCTTCAGCCCGCCCACATGCGGGGCAACCGCCCGTCCCAGCGATTCGGCGCGGTCGATGTCGGGCGTGTCCAGCCCCACGTAGATCGGGTTTTCGCGCATGTCAGGTGCCCGGCGGCGGCGCGGGCGTCGGCACGGCCTGGGCGGCCGGCGGGCGCAGCAGTTCCACCTTGGCCTGCGCCAGTTCGCTTTCGGTCTGGCCCAGGCTCGCCTCCAGCTTTGCAACCTTGCGCTTCAGCAGCATCCTGTCCGTCGCCAGCCGCGCCCATACCGGGATGAAGCCCAGCGCGAAACTGCCCATCACCAGCAGCGGCAGCCACACATCGAATTGCTGGAACCCCAGATCCACGGGTACGAAATTGTTGTTCGCAACCGAAAACAGCACCAGCCCAACCAGCAGCAACACCACCAGCGCGGTCCGGATATGGCTCATATCTCGCCCTCCTGCGCGTCTATCCCCTGGGCCGTCAGCGCCAGTTTCAGCGCATCGATGGCCTTGCCCAGCTGTACGTCATCCACGGATCGAAGCACGAAATTGGCCCCGCCCTTGCCCTCGCGCCAGAAGGGATAGGATCCCACCTGCACGCCTTCATGATCGGTCTGAACCTGCGCCAGCAGGTCTGCGACGGCGCTTTCCTGCGCCCAGGCCCCGATCGCGCGGGAAATCACCGGCCGCCCGCCGGCCAGCTTGCCGTCCAGCCCGCGCAGCATGCCCTGGGTGATCTTGGGCACGCCGGCCAGGATGAACAGCCGCCCCAGCCGGATGCCGGGCGCGCCTGTTTCCGGGTTCGGGATCAGGTCCGCCCCTTCCGGCACACGCGCCATGCGCAGCCGGGCCTCGGTGATCCGGTCGCCATAATAGCGCGTCAGGATGGCGACGGCTTCCGGGTGGTGCACCACCGGCAGGCCCAGCGCCGCCGCAATCGCATCCACCGTGATGTCGTCGTGAGTGGGGCCGATGCCGCCCGTCGTGAAGACATAATCATGGGCATCCAGGCAGGCCGTCACGGCCGCGCCGATGGCTGCGGCATCATCCGATACCACCCGCGCCTCTTTCAGGCGGATGCCCTGGATGTTCAGCCAGCGGGCCAGATAGGCCAGATTCGCGTCCTGGGTCCGCCCGGACAATATCTCGTCCCCGATGACGACAAGCGCCGCCGTCCAGATCCTGTTCTCGCTGCCGCCCGGGGCCTGAAGTTCCGCCATGCCATTGCCCTAACGCAGGCCACGGCCTAAATCCATGGCCCAGAAAGCGCGGAACCCCAGCCATGACCGATCTCGACAGCGACGAACGCACCATCGTCATCCACGATTCCGCGGGTTTCGAAGGCATGCGCAAGGCCGGGCGCCTCGCGGCCGAGGTGCTGGACATGCTGGTGCCGCATGTTCAGCCGGGCGTCTCCACCCTCGCACTCGACCGGCTCGCCTATGATTTCGTCGTCGCCCGCGGCGGGGTTTCGGCAACCATCTTCTATCGCGGCTATTCCCATGCGCTGTGCACCAGCATCAATCATGTGATCTGCCACGGCATCCCTTCAGCAAAGCCGCTCCAGCCCGGCGACATCATGAACATCGATGTCACGGTGGTGCTGGATGGCTGGCATGGCGACACCAGCCGCATGTATCTGGTGGGCGATCCGCCGCTCAAGGCGCGCCGCCTCGTCGATCTCACCTATGAAGCGCTGATGCTGGGGATCGAACAGGCGAAGCCCGGCAACACGGTCGGCGACATCGGCGCCGCGATCCAGAAACATGCGGAACGCAACCGGCTGTCGGTCGTGCGCGATTTCTGCGGCCACGGCCTCGGCCGCCACTTCCACATGGCGCCCAACATCATCCACGCCGGCCGGCCCGGCGAAGGCCCGGAACTCAGGCCCGGCATGTTCTTCACCATCGAACCGATGTTGAACATCGGCCGCCCGGACGCGAAGATCCTGGACGACGGGTGGACGGCCGTCACGCGTGACCGGTCGCTTTCCGCCCAGTTCGAACATTCCATCGGCATCACCGAAACCGGCTGCGAGATCTTCACCCTTTCTCCCGCCGGGCTGACGAACCCGCCCTACGCGGCCTGAAGGTGCCGCCCCGGCAGCTGAAGGAAACCCCGGGGCTCTGGGGCGAGGGTGACGATCCCGCCCGCAAGGCCGGCCACCGGGACAGGATGCGCCAGCGCCTGCTGGAAGGCGGGGCCGATGGCTTCCATGATTATGAACTGCTGGAATATGTGCTCGCGCTCGCCATCCCCCGGCAGGATGTGAAGCCGCTTGCGAAGGAACTGCTCGCCCAGTTCGGCGATCTGCCCGCCGTGATCGCCGCCTCGCCGGGCGAACTCACCCGGGTGAAGGGCGTGGGCGAATCGGTCGCCGCCGCGCTGAAGTTCGTCGAGGCGCTGTCCGTCCGCCAGCTTCAGCGCCGGGCGCTGGAAAAGCCGCTGCTGTCCAACTTCGAGGCCGTCACCGATTATCTCCACGCCCGCCTCGCGCATGAACTGACGGAGGAGTTCCGGGTCCTGTTTCTCGACAACAGGAACCGTCTGATCCGCGACGAGAAGTTCGGCGAAGGCACCGTCAACCAGGCGCCCGCCTACCCGCGCGAGGTGGTCAAGCGCGCAATGGAGCTTCAGGCGAGCGCCGTCATCCTCGTCCACAACCATCCCAGCGGCGATCCCACCCCCAGCCGCGACGATATCCAGCTCACCCGCGCCATCGCGGATGCCGCCAAGCCGTTGGGGATCCAGTTGCACGATCATCTGGTGATCGCCCGCACCGGCCATGTCAGCCTCAGGGCGCAGGGCCTGATCTGACCCTGCGCGACAGGGCCTTCCATCTTCGCGCGCACCACGCCACAAGGGCGCATGCGCACCATCCTGACCTCTGCGGCCTTCGCCGCCCTTACCGCCGTCGTCACCCTCGCAGCGCCGGCTGCTGCACAGGTGTCGGAAAAGTGGCCGGTTTCCGAAGCCGACGCGACCTTCAGGGATTTCCGCTTCCACACCGGGCAGGTCCTGCCGCAACTGAAGATCCACTATCGCACCCTGGGGAGCCCCCGGCGCGATGCGAAGGGGCAGGTCACCAACGCGATCATGATCCTGCACGGCACCGGCGGCACCGGCGCGCAGTTCCTGCGGCCGCAGTTCGCCGACGCGCTCTACGGCCCCGGCCAGCCGCTCGACATCACGAAATACTTCATCGTCCTGCCCGATTCGATCGGTCATGGTGGCAGCTCCAAGCCGTCGGACGGGCTGCGCATGGCCTTCCCTGCCTATGACTATGCCGACATGGTCGAAGCGCAGCGCCGCCTGCTCGTCGATCATCTGAAGGTCAACGGTCTGCGGCTGCTGGCCGGCACCTCGATGGGCTGCATGCACAGTTTCGTCTGGGGCACCACCCATCCCGGCTTCGCGAAGGCGCTGTTCCCCACCGCCTGCCTGCCGGTCGAAATCGCGGGCCGCAACCGCATGTGGCGCAAGATGTCCATCGATGCGATCAAGGCGGACCCGGCCTGGAACGGCGGCAATTATGTGGAACAGCCGAAGGCGGGCCTGCGCACGGCGGCCGCGCTCGGCCTGATCGCCGGCTCCGCTCCCTTGCGGATGCAGGCAGAGGCGCCCACGCGGGCGGCGGCCGAAAAGGCGCTCGAAGGCCGGGTCGAAGCCGGCATGACGGACGACGCCAATGACGTGATCTACCGCATCGACAGCAGCCGCAACTACAACCCCGCGCCGCTTCTCGGGAAGATCGGCGTGCCCGTCACCTGGATCAACTCCGCCGACGATTTCATCAACCCTCCCAACCTCAGGATCGCGGAGACCGAGGTGGCGAAGATGCCGAAGGCGAAGTTCATCCTGATTCCGGAAACCGCAGACACGCGCGGCCACTCCACCCACACATGGGCGGTCTTCTGGAAGCAGGACCTGATCGACCTTCTGGCCCGGTCGGAGTGATTTCCTACCCACATGGCTAGGGTGGCGCGCCACCGGAAAACCGCGACCATGCACCCCGGAGGGCCGCGCCGGGGAGGGCGCCGCCGGGAGGACAGATGATGACCCAGCAGACCGGCGCTGCCGCACCGGCCATGTCGCCAGGCTATCGCCGCTACGCGCTGTGGGTCCTGCTGGTCATCTACATCCTGAACTTCCTCGACCGCCAGATCGTCACCATCCTCGCCGAGCCGATCAAGAACGAGCTGGGCCTGAAGGACTGGCAGCTGGGCATGATGACGGGGCTGGCCTTCGCCATCTTCTACACCATCCTGGGCATCCCGATCGCCCGCTATGCCGAACGCGGCAACCGCCCCTTCATCATCGCCGCAGCCGTCGCCGCGTGGAGCTTCTTCACCATCCTGTGCGGCTTCGCGCAGAGCTTCTGGCAGCTGGTGCTGGCCCGCGTGGGCGTCGGCATCGGAGAGGCCGGCTGCACGCCGCCGGCCCATTCGCTGATTTCCGATTATGTCCCCCGCGAGAAGCGCGCATCGGCGCTGGCCTTCTACTCGCTGGGCACCCCCATCGGCGGGCTTCTGGGCATGGCGCTGGGGGGGCTGATCGCGGATGCCTGGGGCTGGCGCACGGCCTTCTTCGTAGCCGGGGCGCCCGGCGTCGTGATGGCCATTGTCGCGGCCACCACCCTCAAGGAACCGCGCCGGCAGATGGGGGCGGATTTCGCGGCGCAACGGGCGAACGGGCCCAGTTTCGCCGATGCACTGGCGGAAATCCGCGGCAAGCGGACCTTCTGGCTGATCGCCTGGGGCGTCTCCATCAAGGCCTTCATCGGCTATGGTTCGGGCGCCTTCATCGCCCCCTTCTTCTTCCGCAATCACGGGGCCGAACTCACCCAGATCGCGGCCGGCTATGGCCTCGGCCTTGCTGGCTTCCTCGGCCTCACGCTGGGGCTGGTGGTGGGGCTTACCGGGGCGTTCGGCATCTGGCTGGGCGGGCAGCTGGCGGATCGCTTCGGGGCGAAGGATCTGCGGCACTACATGGGCATCCCGGCCATTTCGACGCTGCTGGGAATCCCCATCTATATCACCGCCCTGTTCGTCGAATCCGCCATGCTCGCCATCGTGCTGATGGCGCTGCCGCCCATCCTGAACGGCCTGTGGTATGGCCCGGCCTATGCCGCGATCCAGGGGCTCGTCCGCCCGGAAACCCGGGCCACCGCCACCGCGATCCTGCTGTTCATCGTGAACCTGATCGGGCTGGGCATGGGGCCGCTGCTTGTGGGCGCCCTCAGCGACGTGCTGGCCGGGCCGTTCGGCCTCGGCCCGGCGCAGGGCGTGCGCTGGTCGCTTGCGCTGTTCACGCTGTCCGGCGTGTTCGCCTCCGTCCTGTTCTGGATGGCCCGCGGCAGCATCCGCGAGGAAATGGTCAGCTGATGGTCGCCACCATCGCGCTGCCCCGGATCCTGCGCCTGGGCGGCGGCGCGTCGCGCCAGCTGCCGGATCTGCTCGCGGGGCTCGGCCTCAGCCGCCCCTTCCTCGTGACGGACGCCTTCCTGTCGGAAAGCGGCCTCCTCGATCCACTGCTGCAGGATCTGAAGGCGGCCGGCCTGACGGCGCGGGTTTTCACCGGAACCGTGCCGGATCCCACCGTCGCCTCGATCGAAGCCGGGCTGGCGGCGCTGCAACAGGGCGATCATGATTGCGTCGTCGGCTTCGGCGGCGGCTCTCCGCTGGATAGCGCCAAGGCCATCGCCATGCTGGCCGTCCACGGCGGCCGCATGGCGGATTACCGGGTGCCGCATGTGCAGGATGCGCCGGGGCTTCCCGTCATCGCCATCCCCACCACGGCGGGCACCGGTTCGGAAGCCACCCGCGTCTGCGTCATCACCGATGAAGCGACGGACGAAAAGATGCTCTGCGCCGGCCTCGCCTATCTGCCCGTCGCGGCGCTGGTCGATTACGAACGCACGCTGGCGAAGCCGCCCCGGCTGACGGCGGATACCGGGATCGACAGCCTCACCCACGCGATCGAGGCCTATGTATCCCGCCGCGCGAATCCGTTCACCGATGGAATCGCGCTGTCGGCAATGCGCCTCATCGCGCCGAACCTCCGCCGCGTGTGGGCCGATCCGTCGGACCGCCCCGCGCGGGAGGCGATGATGGCAGGCGCGCTGCAGGGCGGGATCGCCTTCTCCAACAGTTCGGTCGCCCTCGTCCACGGCATGAGCCGTCCCATCGGCGCCCATTTCCATGTGCCCCATGGCCTTTCCAACGCGATGCTGCTGCCCGCCGTCACGGCCTGGTCGGCCCCCTTCGCCACCCGCCGCTACGCCGATTGCGCCCGCGCCATGGGAATCGCGGCAGAGGGGGAAGGCGACCAGTCCGCGGTCGTGCGGCTGGTCGAGGAGCTTGTGGCCCTCAACCGCGATCTCGAAGTTCCCACGCCCGCCAGCCATGGCATCGATGGCGATCGATGGCACGGCCTGATCCCCACCATGTGCGAACAGGCCCTCGCGTCGGGCTCCCCCGCGAACAATCCGCGCGTGCCGACGCTCGACGACATGGCGCGGCTCTACCAACAGGTCTGGAGCGGCTGATCCGGGGCGCGCCGCTCCTGCTGCCTTTCAGTGGCGGCGCGGGGCCTTCACCGTCAGCAGCAGAAGGAAGCCCGCCGCCAGCAGGCCCAGCACGGTGGCGAAGCCGCCCTGCTGGCTGCCCGTCGCCAGCGTCCCCCAGGCCACCAGCATCGGCCCCAGCCACATCGTCGCCGTGCCGGACAGGGCATAGAGCCCGAAGAAGGTGCCCACACGTTCCGGTCGCACCAGCACCGTCAGCAGCGTCCGGGAAGAGGCATAGGCCGCCGTGATCGAAATGGCCGATATCCCGGCGATGGCGATGAAGGCCAGTTCGGCTGGCGTGCGGAACATCGGCCCGTCGTGCAGCGGCGCCGTCGGAACGGGCATCCAGGCCGCCATCCCCGGCCGTGTTCCAAGCAGGACCACCAGCGCAGTGGCCGTCACGGCGATTTCCAGCAGCACCGCGTTGCGCGGCCCCAGTGCCATGTCCAGCCTTCCGGCCAGCAACCCGCCGACAACGGCCAGGACGGACAGGGTGATGCCATAGGCCAGCATTTCCAGCGTGCCCCAGCCCATCGTGCCCGCTGCCAGCACGCCGCCGAACAGCAGGATCGCCGTCTTCCCGTCCACATAGAGCATCCGCGCCGCCAGGAACTTGGCGGCCTCGCGTTCGGTCTTCAGTTCGCGCAGCATGGCCACCAGGTCGCCAAAGCCCTTGCGCAGGGCTGCGCCCGCCTTCTCGCCGGTCGCCGCGGCATCCGGCACACCCCACAGGATCAGCAGGAGGCCGATGCCCAGGCTGGCGGCGGCCAGCGGGCCGGTCAGGCGCGCGGGCTCATGCGTGGCCTGGTCGACTCCGAACAGCGGCTGCGCCGGCACCCAGCCCCAGTCCACCTGCCCCGGCAGGGAAAAGGCCAGCAGAACGAAGATCAGGAAGCCGACGGATGTGGCGTTGCCCAGCGCAAGCCCCAGGCCGGACGTCTTCGCCACCTGCCCGCGCGCGGCCGGCACCAGCAGCGCGTTGTGCAGCACCTCGCTCCAGGCGAACAGCACGGACTTGGTCGCAGCGATGGCGATGAACAGGCCCGGGCCGATCGGTCCGTCGCGGGTCACGAACCACATGGCCGCGTACAGCGGCATCATCCCCAGCACCACCAGCGTCAGCATCGGCTTGCGCGGCCCCAGCCGGTCAACCACCATGCCCATCAGCGGCGCCGTCAGCGCAACGGCCCATCCCGCGATCTGCCCGGCGCGCGCCACCAGGGCCTGCCCCTCAACCGGGGTCGCGGCCACCGCCTGCACATAATAGGGCATGAACACATAGATGGTGATCAGAACCACGGCCGGGTTTCGGAACCCCTCGAACGCGGCCCAGCACCAGGCGGATCGGGAAAGGCCGCCGGCTGGCGGCCGCGTCTGCGCGGAAGGCGCTGCTGGGGCTGGGCTGGTCAGACAGTCTCCGTCAGGGGGAGGATTGTGGTCGACTTCATCCGCTCCATCGCGAAGCTGGATGATACGTCGCCCATCGGCGCCACCCGGATCAACCGCTTGTAGATCCGGTCGAAGTGCGCGATGTCCCTGCAGACGACTTTCAGAAGATAGTCCGTCTCTCCCGCCATGCGGTAAAGTTCGATCACTTCCGGAATGCGGGCAACCCCTTCATTGAAGCGGGTCAGCCAGGCCTCGTCATGCGCGCCCGCCTTCACCGCCACGAAGGCCGTCACCCCCAGTCCCACGGCTTCCGGATTCAGCAGCGCCACACGGCCCCGGATCACGCCTTCGGCCTCCAGCCGCCGGATCCGCTTCCAGCAGGGCGTGGCCGAAAGGCCCACAGCCTCCCCGATCTCCGCCAGCGACAGGGCGCAATCGCCCTGCAGCAACGCCAGGATGCGCCTGTCCGCCGCATCAAGAAGGATTTTCTCTGACACGGCGAAAATGAATAATGAGATTCCACGAACACGCCAATAGTCAGTGAAAAAAGGAATCGAATTTTCGCGATCCTGTCCTAGCTTCCCCGCCGGTAAGCCACTGCCAAGGGATCATCATGTTCCGTCGCCTGTTCGTCGATCACCCCGCGTCCGTGAATGAAACCTATCTTCAGCACATGGGCATGGCCGGCAGCTTCGGCTGGGCCATGCTGAAGGCCAGCGGCGCCTGCTTCCTGCACGCGCTGGTGCCCGGCCTGTGCGAACGGACGGGCAGCCGGATCATCATCCGCCTGCACCATCGCATGGTCACCAACCGGGTGGTCCAGCCGGCACGGCCGGACGAAGCGATGCTCTGGATCGCCGCCAATATCTGAAGCGCGTCAGTCCTTCTTGGTGTAGCGCTGAAGCTCGTCGCCCACCACGCGCACCACGTGCAGCACATTGGTCGATCCGGGCACGCCGAACGGCACGCCCGCCATCACCACCAGCCGGTCGCCGGGGGTGGCGATGTGGTGCCGCAGCGCCATGCGCTTCGATTTCGCCACCATCTCCTCGAAGCTGCCGATGTCGCGCGTGTGCACGGCATGCACGCCCCAGGTCAGCCCCAGCCGCCGCGCGGTCGTCAGCTTCGGCGTCATGACAAGGATATTGGCCGGGATTCGTTCCCGCGCGATCCGGCGCGCGGTGGACCCTGATGTGGTGAAGCCCACCACCGCGGTTGCCCCCACCGTCTTCTGGATGGAATGCGCCGCGCGGGCCAGCGCATCGGCGGTCGTCGGCTCGGGCGTGGTTTCCACGAATCCCATCTGCTGCGGATAGGCGCTGTCCTGCTCCACCTCGCGCGCGATCGAATCCATCATCGAAACCGCCTCCACGGGCCATTTGCCCGCCGCGCTTTCCGCTGACAGCATCACCGCATCCACCCCATCGAAGATGGCATTGGCCACATCCGACACCTCGGCCCGCGTGGGGCTGGGGGACAGGATCATCGATTCCAGCATCTGCGTGGCGACGACAACGGGCTTGCCCGCGCAGCGGGCGGCCGCCACCAGCCGCTTCTGCACGCCGGGCACCTGTTCGGGCGGCAGTTCCACGCCCAGGTCGCCGCGTGCCACCATGATGGCGTCGGCCAGCTCGATGATGGCGTCGATATCCTCCAGCGCGGCCGGCTTTTCGATCTTCGCCATCAGGCTGGCCTTGCCGCCGATCAGCTTCTTCGCTTCCGCCACATCGTCGGCGCGCTGCACGAAGCTCAGGGCGATCCAGTCCACGCCCGCCTCAAGCGCCAGCGCCAGGTCGCGCCGGTCCTTCGTCGTCAGCGCCGGCAGCGGCACCACCACGTCGGGCACGTTCAGGCCCTTGTTGTTGGAAAGCGTGCCGGGCACCACAACCTGCGTCTCCACCGCGCCGTCCAGCGTCTCGGTCACGCGCAGCACGATCTTGCCGTCGTCCAGCAGCAGCCGGTGCCCGGGGTGCAGCACCGCCAGGATCTCCGGGTGCGGCAACTGCACGCGGCGCGCGGTGCCGGGGGCGGGGTCTGCATCCAGCCGGAACCGCTGACCGGCTGCCAGCTCCACCCGTCCGTCCACGAACCGCCCGACGCGCAGCTTCGGCCCCTGCAGGTCGGCCAGGATCGTCATCGGCCGACCGATCTCCGCCTCCAGCGATCGCACGGTGTCGATCAGCGCCACTTTCGAGGCGTCGTCGCCGTGGCTCATGTTCACCCGGAATGCGTCGGCCCCGGCTTCGTAAAGGGCGCGGATTTCCGCCGCCGTGGACGAGGCAGGGCCCAGCGTCGCAAGAACGCGCACATGGCGGGAACGGGGTGGACGATGAGACAGAGATTGGGCGGGCACAACATTTCCTGTTCGCTTTGGGGCTGGCAACCCTTTGCGGCGGTCCTTACTTCACCGATCCGAAGACGGCCAGACGAAGGGCAACCAGAAATGACCGATTCCCCGCATCCGCAACTGGAACGGCTCGAAGCCGCAGCTTTCCGCCGCCTGCTGGACCATCTGCGTCTCCGGCAGGATGTCGCCAATGTCGATCTGATGGGCGTGGCGGGCTTCTGCCGCAACTGTCTGGCGGACTGGCTGGCGGAGGCTTCGGTCGAAACGCCCACGCCCCTCACCCGGGAAGAAGCGCGCAACATCGTCTATGCAGAGCCCTATGCCGACTTCAAGGCGCGGCAGCTGGAGGCGTCGCCCGAGCAACTTGCCCGCATGAACGCCAGCCTCGAGACGAACGAACGTCTCCGCAAGCTGGCGAAGAGCCGGGAGCTGGACGAGGAACTGGACGAAAGCTTCCCCGCCTCCGATCCGCCGCAGATCACCCGCCCCCGTTGATTCACCCCACGAAGGACACTCCCCCTTGGCCAACATCGAAGCCCTGTTTCAGCCTTTCCATTCCCCGAAGCTGGATCTGTCCAACCGCATCGTCATGGCGCCGATGACGCGCAGCTTTTCGCCCGGGGGCGTTCCCGGCGCGAATGTGGCGGATTATTACGCCCGCCGCGCAGCCGCGCAGGTCGGCCTGATCGTCACCGAAGGCACGGTTGTGAACCGCCCCGGCGCCGCCAACGATCCGGCCGTGCCGCATTTTCATGGCGAGGCCGCGCTGGAAGGCTGGGCGCGCGTGGTGGAGGCGGTGCATGCCGCAGGCGGGAAGATCGCGCCACAACTGTGGCACGTCGGCTCGGCGATCAACCCCGCCAACCGCGACGACACGAACGCCGAAAGCCCGTCCGGCCTCTACAAGCCCGGCCGAGACTGGGGCCATGAAATGTCGGTGGCCGACATCGAGGCGGCAATCGACGCCTTCGCGGACGCCGCCGCCAGCGCGAAGCGCATCGGCATGGACGCGATCGAGCTGCACGGCGCGCACGGCTATCTGATCGACCAGTTCCAGTGGAGCGGCACCAACCAGCGAGCCGACGTGTGGGGGCAGGATCGCAGCCGTTTCGCGCGAGAGGTCGTCTCGGCTGTCCGCGCCGCCATCGGCCCGGATTTCCCGCTGATCCTGCGCCTTTCCCAGTGGAAGCAGCAGGATTATGAAACGAAGCTCGCCGCAAGCCCCGACGCCCTGGCGGACTGGCTGAACCCGCTGGCGGACGCAGGCGTGGACATCTTCCACTGCTCCCAGCGCCGGTTCTGGGAACCGGAGTTCGAAGGCTCCCCCCTCAACTTCGCCGGCTGGGCGAAGAAGCTGACGGGCAAGCCCACCATCACCGTCGGCTCCGTCGGCCTGTCGGGCGAGTTCATCGCCGGCTTCGCCGGCGAAGCCTCCCAGCCCACCCCCATCGACGGGCTGGTTGACCGGCTCGCCACCGGTGAGTTCGACCTCGTCGGCGTGGGCCGCGCCCTCATCGTCGATCCCGACTGGGCCGTTAAGGTGCGCGAAGGCCGCTCCGATTTCACCCCCTACGACCGCAAGGCGCTGGCGACACTCTACTGATTCCCGATTTCCTTGGATGATCGGCCGGGCGGCAGGCTAAACCCTGCCGTCCTCCGGCCGTGAACCTGCCCGACCATCGAAAGGGCAGGCCATTGGATCCGTCGCATGATTTCCGCCCGTCCACCGAAGCCGGGATTCCCGTAGCCGAGCTTTCCGGGGCCTGGCTTGCAGCAGAAGCCGGCCTGGATTCGGATGCGGAACGGTCGCGCCGCCTGTCCCGCAGCATTCACCGCCGCGCCCGGCTGGATATCGTGCTGGTCGCGGGCGGTTCGGCGGGTGCGGCCTGGCTGGGAAGTTCGCCGGCGGAATCGATGATGGCGGCGCTGTGCGCCCTCAGCCTCGGCATCCTCGTCTACGTCATCCGCCGGGACCGGGATCTGCGCCGCCTCGCGGCCCAGCAGCGCTGGCGCGACAGGGCGCTGGCCGGTAAGGGGGTCAGCCTGTCGGACTGGCGGGCCGGCATCTCTCCGCAGCCATGGCCGCATCGCGATTCCGGCGCATCCTGATCGGTTGATAGGCGCACGAGAATCCGACTCGCGCATGGGCTGTGGATAAGCTATGATAGTGAAGGTTCAGACTGGCTTGCCGGCCTGAGCTGTTCCCGGGTCTGCCGGGGGCGCGGCTTGCGGCTCGGCTTCCGGAATTCGCCGGATCCGTGTCGCAAATGGAAGTGGTGGCGAACATGGTCAGGTGCTTGCGGGCGATCCGGGGTGCAAGACTTGGGCGGTACGAAGTTTGAAAGACGGTTTCCCAAAATGAGTTACGACGACAAGCGGCGCGGCGGCCGCGGGCGGGGCGACGACAAGCGGTCTCGCGGTTTTGAAGAAGGCGGGTTCGAATTCGATTCCGGCTTCGGCGGCGGTCGCGGCGGTGGCGGTTATGGTCGCGGCGGCTTCGGCGGCGGTCAGGGTGGCTTCGGCGGCGGCGGCTTCGGCGGCGGCGGTGGTGGCGGCTTCGGCGGCCCGCGCAGCGGCGGCGGTGGCGGCTTCGGCGGCGGCGGCTTCGGTGGCGGCGGCCCGCGCGGCGGCCCCGGCATGGTGATCGGCCAGGGCCGTGGCAAGGTGAAGTTCTTCAACGCGCAAAAGGGCTTCGGCTTCGTGGTGCGCGATGACGGCGGCGAGGATGTGTTCCTGCACATTTCCGCGCTGGAACGCACCGGTCTCACCAACATTGCCGAGAATCAGGAAATCGAATTCTCGCTGACGGATCGCAACGGCCGCATCTCCGCGACGGACGTGACCATCGTTGGCGACGTGATCGAACCGCAGGAACGCGCACCGCGCCCGCCGCGGGAAGGCGGCAGCTTCGAGCGCGGTCCGCGCCCGGCTGGTGGTGGCTTCGGCAACCGCCCGCCGCCTGTCACGGACGGCACGCGCTATGAAGGCACGGTCAAATTCTTCAACGGCCAGAAGGGCTTCGGCTTCATCGCCCGGGATGACGGCGGCGCTGACGCCTTCGTTCACATCTCGGCGGTCGAGCGCGCGGGTCTGTCCAATCTGCCCGAAAACCAGCGCATCAGCTTCGAGCTGGAGCTGGATCGTCGCGGCAAGCAGGCGGCCGTGAACCTCGAACTCCTCTGAGTTCCGGCAAGGTTCCGAACAGGAAAGGGCGGGGGGAAACCTCCGCCCTTTTCCTTTGTCCGCCTCTTTTCTGCCCCCGCCCCCCTCATCTGCGTCGCGGCAGATCCTAGCCCGCGAACGCCTCGCTGAAATGCTTCCGGCACACCGCCACATAGCGGTCGTTGCCGCCGATCTCCGTCTGCGCGCCCTCCGTCAGCGCCCGGCCCGCCGCGTCCACGCGCAGGTTCATCGTCGCCTTGCGGCCGCAGTGACACACCGCCTTCAGCTCCACCAGCTTGTCCGCGATCGCCAGCAACCGTTCAGAGCCGGGAAACAGCTGGCCCAGGAAATCGGTGCGCAGCCCATAGGCCAGCACCGGAACGCCCAGCCGGTCCACGATGGCTGCCAGCTGGTCCACCTGTGCGGGCGTCAGGAACTGGGCTTCATCCACCAGCACGCAATCGGACGGTGCGGCCGCGACCGCCTCGAACAGGTCGGTTCCGGGCCCGAACATGTGCGCGTCCGCCTCCAGCCCGATACGGGATCCGATCCGCCCGGCACCGGCCCGGTCGTCCACGGCCGCCGTCCACAGCGTCGTCGTCATGCCGCGTTCGCGATAGTTGAAGCTTGCCTGCAGCAGGGTCGTCGATTTTCCCGCATTCATCGCGCCATAGTAGAAGTAGAGCTGTGCCATCAGCCGGCGGCCACTTCGCACTGGTCGCAGTCCGTCCGTTCCACCTGGATGGTGGGGTGGCCGATGCCGAACTCCCGCTTCAGCCCCTCGGTCACCGCTTCGATCAGACCGTCGCCGCTGCCGGCCGGCACGACCAGGTGCGCGGTCAGCGCCGTTTCCGTGGCACTGATCGGCCAGATGTGCAGGTCGTGCACGTCGGTCACGCCCGGCTGCTGCGCCAGCCAGGCCTTCACGGCGCTCACGTCCACCCCGCGCGGGGCGGCGTCCAGCGCCATGTCCAGCGATTGCCACAGGATGCGCCAGGTCGTCGCCAGGATCACCGCCACGATCCCCAGGCTGGCGATCGGGTCCACCCATTTCGCCCCCGTCCACAGGATCAGCGCGCCCGCCAGCAGCACACCGCCGGAAACGGCGGCATCCGCGAACAGGTGCACCACGGCCGCGCGCCGGTTCACATCCTCGGGGTGCCCCCCCATCAGCAGCCAGCCCGACAGCAGGTTGATCGCCACGGCGATCCCCGCGATCAGCATCACCATCCCGCCCGGCGGGGGCGCCGCCGGCGGGTGGATCAGCCGCTCCACGGCCTCGAACGCCAGCGCGCCGCAGGCGAACACCAGCAGCAGGCTGTTCGCCAGCGCCGCCAGAACGCCGGCCTTGCCATAGCCGTAGGTCCGCCGTTCCGATCCGGGCCGCGTCATCAGCCAGGCCGCCCAGCCTGCCAGGATCAGCCCCAGCACGTCGGATGCGTTGTGCCCGGCATCCGCCAGCAGCGCCGTCGATTGCAGCGCGAAGCCCGCCACCAGCTGCACGCCCACGATCGCCAGGTTCAGCGCGATCGCCAGCCCATAGCGCCAGCCGGCCACGGGGGCATGCGCATGATGATCGTGCGGCCCGTGCGGATGATGCCCGTGCGCAGGTCCATGGTGGTGGGAATGGGTGGCCATCGCGCCACTCTTGCAGTCAGCCGCGCGGCGGTGCAACAGCCCTTCAGTCCGCCAATCCGGAGAAACCGATGCTGCGCGCCTTCCTTCTGTCCACCGCCCTCGTCCTCGCCGCCCCCGCTGTCGCTCAGCCGGCGGGCGCCGGTCAGGCTTCGCTCCAGCAGGCCCGGGGCGAACAGGATGCGGCGCTCGCCGCCTTCTTCGACGCGTTCGACAGCAGGCAGCTCGCGCTCAGCCCGGAAGGAAAGACGTTCCGGGGCATCCGCGATGCCGACTACGGCAAATGGACGGACGACAGCGACGCGGCAGAACTGGCGCGCTATCAGCTGGGCCAGGACGCGCTCGCCGAAATGAAGCGCCGCTTCGATCCGGCGAAGCTCTCCGGCCAGTCGAAGCTCAGCTACCGCCTGTTCGAATATCAGATGAACCGGCAGGCGAAGGCCTGGCCCCTGCGCCACTTCCGCTACAGCTTCGATCAGATGAACGGCGTGCAGAGCGGGATTCCCTCCTTCCTGATCAACCTGCACCGCGTGGGCAGCAAGGCAGAGGCGGAGGCCTATGTCAGCCGCCTGAACGGCATCGGCACGGTGCTGGATCAGGCCATCGCAAATGCACAGGACAGCGAGAAGAAGGGCGTCATCCCCCCGCGCTGGACCTTCCCCTATGTCCTGTCCGACATTGCCAACATCACCCGGGGCGCACCGTTCGACGACGGGCCGGATTCGGCACTCTACGCCGATTTCAAGGCCAAGGTCGGCGCGCTCGATATCCCGCAGGCCGAAAAGGATGCGCTGATCGCTGCCGCCCGTACGGCGCTGGTGCAGGTGGTGAAGCCCGCCTATGCCCGCACCGCCGCCTTTCTTTCGGCCCAGCAGGCCCGCGCGCCTGAAGGCGACGGCATCTGGCGCTTCCCCGACGGCGACAAATACTATGCCGAACGCCTCGGCTTCTACACCACCACGGATCTCACCCCGGCGCAGGTGCATGATCTGGGGCTCCGTCAGGTCGCCCGCATCCATTCCGAAATGGATGCGATCCGCAGGCAGGTCGGCTTTCAGGGGGATCTGAAGGCCTTCTTCCAGCACATGCGCACCCGGCCGGAAAATTATTTCCCCAACACCGCGGAAGGCCGCGCCCAGTATCTGTCGGAAACCGACAAGGCGATAAAGGCGATGACGGCAAAGCTGCCGGACT
The DNA here is from genome assembly GCF_059115405.1 of Sandaracinobacter sp. T42. Taxonomy (NCBI): domain Bacteria; kingdom Pseudomonadati; phylum Pseudomonadota; class Alphaproteobacteria; order Sphingomonadales; family Sphingosinicellaceae; genus Sandaracinobacter; species Sandaracinobacter sp. T42. The sequence continues at coordinate 359,654 of NZ_CM181101.1, read as the reverse complement.
ATTTCAGCCCCGCCGCCACGCCCAGGGCGCCGCTTACGGTGAAGGCCGTGGAACCCTTCCGTGAAAAGTCCGCCGGCAAGGCCTTCTACAACCGCCCGGCGCCGGATGGTTCGCGCCCCGGCATCTATTATGTGAACCTCTACGACATGGCCGATATGCCCAACACCGAGGTGGAGGCGCTGGCCTTTCATGAAGGCGTTCCCGGCCACCATCTCGATGGCGCCGTCACCAGCCAGCTGAAGGATCTGCCGCCGTTCCGCCGTTTCGGCGGCTTCACGGCCTGGTCGGAAGGCTGGGGCCTCTATGCCGAAAAGCTCAGCAAGGACATGGGCTTCTACACCGATCCCTACCGCGATTTCGGCCGCCTGCAGCTGGAGCTGCACCGCGCCATCCGCCTGGTGGTGGATACCGGCCTGCACGACAAGAAATGGACCCGCGAACAGGCGATCCAGTATGTGCTGGATAACTCGGCCGATGCGCCGGGCGGCGTGGTGAAGGCGATCGAACGCTATGCCGTCTTCCCCGGCCAGGCGACCGCCTACATGATCGGCCGGCTGAAGATCAGCGAACTGCGCGACAAGGCGCAGAAGGAACTGGGGCCGAAGTTCAGCTACGCCGACTTCCACGACGCCGTGCTTCTGTCGGGCGCGGTGCCGATGGAGGTGCTGGAAGAAAATGTGAACGCCTACATCGCCGCCCGCAAGCGCGGCTGACGGCCGGGGTCCCGGGCGCGCGCGACGACGTCTTGATTGCGTCGGCGCGCCAACCCATCTAAACCGGACAAATCCGGTCTGAAATCGATTCGAGTCATGCTGCGCCTGTCAAACCTTGCCGATTATGGAGTTGTCGTGATGACGGCGGCTGCCCGCGCCGCCGCCGACGGACGGCTGACGTCTGCTGCCCAGGTCGCCCAGCTGACAGGCATTCCCGCACCCACCGTCGCCAAGCTGATGGGCCAGCTTGGGCGCGCCGGGCTTCTCACCTCGCAGCGCGGCGTCGCCGGCGGCTTCGCACTGGCCCGCCCCGCCTCGGGGATCAGCCTTTCGGACATCGTCGAAGCGATCGACGGCCCCATCGCGCTCACCCATTGCGGCCAGCCGGGCGCGCAATGCTGCGATCTGTCCGCCAGCTGCGCCGTCCGTCCGCACTGGGCGCCCGTCAACCGCGCCGTGAAGTCCGCGCTCGAAGGCGTCAGCCTCGCCGAACTCGCGCCTCGTGAAACGCAACCCGCATGACAAACGCCACCACCGAACCCCGCAACGCCGAGGCTGCTGCCGCCGTCGATGAACTCTCCACCTACAAATGGGGATTCGCGACTGACATCGAGCAGGATTTCGCACCCAAGGGCCTCTCGGAAGAGACGGTCCGTTTCATCTCTGCGAAGAAGAACGAGCCGGAGTGGATGCTGGAGTGGCGGCTGAAGGCCTGGCGCATCTGGCTGACGATGGAGCAGCCGGACTGGGCCAAGCTGAAGATCCCGCCGATCGACTATCAGGACGCCTATTATTACGCCGCGCCCAAGGCAAAGCCGACGCTGGCCAGCCTGGACGAACTCGATCCGGAAATCCGCCGCACCTATGAAAAGCTGGGCATCCCCATCGAGGAGCAGAAGGTGCTCGCCGGGGTGGAAGGCGCGCGCAAGGTCGCGGTGGACGCCGTGTTCGACAGCGTTTCGGTCGCTACCACCTTCCGCGAGGAGCTGAAGAAGGCGGGCGTCATCTTCCTGTCCATCAGCGAGGCGATCCGCGAATATCCCGATCTCATCCGCAAGCACCTCGGCTCCGTGGTGCCCGTGCGCGACAATTACTTCGCCTGCCTGAACGCGGCCGTCTTTTCGGACGGCACCTTCGTGCTGGTGCCGAAGGGCGTGCGCTGCCCGATGGAGCTTTCCACCTATTTCCGCATCAACGCGGAAAACACCGGCCAGTTCGAACGCACGCTGATCGTCGCGGAAGAAGGCAGCTATGTCAGCTACCTCGAAGGCTGCACCGCCCCCATGCGCGACGAGAACCAGCTGCACGCAGCCGTCGTGGAGCTGGTGGCGGAGACAGACGCCGAGATCAAATACTCCACCGTCCAGAACTGGTATCCCGGCGACAGGGACGGCAAGGGCGGCATCTACAATTTCGTGACGAAGCGCGCGCTCTGCCGCGGCGCGCGCAGCAAGGTCAGCTGGACGCAGGTGGAAACCGGCTCCGCCATCACCTGGAAATATCCGAGCTGCGTTCTGCTGGGCGAAGACAGCGTCGGCGAATTCTACTCCGTCGCCGTCACCAACAACTATCAGCAGGCCGATACCGGCACCAAGATGATCCACATGGGGAAGGGCAGCCGCTCCACCATCGTCGCCAAGGGCATTTCGGCCGGCCGGTCGGACAGCACCTATCGCGGCCTCGTCCGGGTGGGGCCGAGCGCCGAAAACGCCCGCAACTTCACCCAGTGCGACAGCCTGCTGATCGGCAGCCGCTGCGGCGCGCACACCATCCCCTATATCGAGGTGAAGAACCCCTCCGCCCAGATCGAGCATGAGGCAACGACCAGCAAGATCAGCGAGGACCAGAAGTTTTACGCCATGCAGCGGGGTCTTTCCGGCGAGGAGGCCGTGGCCCTCATCGTCAACGGCTTCTGCCGCGAAGTGCTGCAGCAGCTCCCAATGGAATTCGCCGTCGAAGCCCAGAAGCTCCTCGGTATCTCACTCGAAGGTTCAGTCGGCTGATGCTTGAAATCACCAACCTCCACGCCACCGTCGGCACGCGCGAGATCCTGAAGGGCCTCACCCTCAGCGTGAAGGCCGGCGAAGTGCATGCCATCATGGGGCCGAACGGCGCCGGCAAGTCCACGCTGGCGCATGTGCTCGCAGGCCGCGAAGGCTATGAGGTGACGGCGGGCGACGTTACGTTCGAGGGCCAGGATCTGCTCGCCCTCGAACCGCATGAACGCGCCGCCGCCGGCCTGTTCCTCGGCTTCCAGTATCCCGTCGAAATCCCCGGCGTTTCCAACCTGCTGTTCCTGCGAACGGCGATGAACGCCCAGCGCAAGCTGCGCGGAGAGCCTGAAATCTCGGGCGCGGACTTCATGAAGAAGGTGAAGGCCGAAGCCGCCGTTCTCGGCCTCGACATGGACATGCTGAAGCGCGGTGTGAACGTCGGCTTCTCCGGCGGGGAGAAGAAGCGCAACGAGGCCTTCCAGCTGGGCATGCTGGAGCCGAAGTTCGCGCTGCTGGATGAAACCGACAGCGGCCTTGATATCGATGCGCTGCGCATCGTGTCCGAAGGCATCAACCGCTTCCGTTCGCCGGATCGCGCCGTGCTGCTGATCACCCATTATCAGCGCCTGCTGGATCATGTGCGGCCGGATGTGGTGCATGTGCTGGCGGCCGGCCGCATCGTGAAGTCCGGCGGCCCCGAACTCGCGCTCGAACTCGAAGCGCAGGGCTATGAAGGAATCGCGGCATGACAGCCCTTCCGACACGGAAGTCGGAAAGCTGGCGCTATGCCGACCTGAAGGCGGTGGAGGCATTGTGGCCGCCGCCGCCCGCCCGGCTGATTCCGGTGCCCGCCGGGCAATCCCGTGAAGAGATCGTGCGCATAACCGAAGGCGGCCTCCACGACCTTCGCGTCGAACTCGGCGCGGGCGCCAGCCTCAGCCTCGTGGTGGTGCTGCTGTCGGGCCGCTACGCGCGGGTCTCGGTGGAGGCGCACCTGCACGCGGGCGCGTCGCTCGATCTTGGCGGCATCCTTCTGGGCGACGGCGAAACCGTGCAGGAAATCGTCACCGATGTCCGCCATCTGGAACCGGGCGCGCAAAGCCGCCAGCGCATCCGCCTCGTCGTGGACGAGCGCGCGACGGGTACCTGCCTCGGCCGCATCGCCGTCGCGCGCGATGCGCAGCAGACGGATGCGGAACAATCCGCCCGCGCCCTGGTGCTGAAGCGCACCGCGACGGCGAACCTGAAGCCGGAACTGGAAATCTTCGCCGACGATGTGAAATGCGCCCATGGCTGCACCGTGGGCGAGCTGGACAAGGCCGCGCTCTTCTACCTCGAATCGCGCGGAATCCCCCGCCCGCAGGCCGCGGCGCTCCTCACCCGCGCGTTCGTCGCCGATGCACTCTCGGGCCTGGCGGATCCGTCCGCCCTGGAAGCGGAAACGGCCGCCTGGCTGGAGGCGCGGGCATGAAGCCGCTCGCCGCCCATTTCGCCGCCGCGCCGCGCCTTCTCGACCTTCGCGGCGAATTTCCCGCCCTGCCCGAGGGCTGGGCCTATCTGGATGCCGCCGCCACCGCGCAGAAGCCGCGCCCGGTGATCGAGGCGGTCACCAACGCCTATGCCCGCGACTATGCGACCGTCCATCGCGGCGTCTATGCCCGCTCCGCCCACATGACGGAGGCCTATGAAGCGGCGCGCGAGGCGGCGGCCCGTTTCCTGAACGGCCGGGCGGATGAAACCATCTTCGTGCGCGGCGCGACGGAGGCGATCAACCTCGTCGCCAACAGCTGGGGCAACGCCAATATCGGCCCCGGCGACCGCATCCTGCTGACGCAGCTGGAACATCACGCCAACATCGTGCCCTGGCGCATGCTGGCGGATCGCACCGGCGCTGAGATCGATGTCGCCCCGCTCACCCCCGATGGCCGCATCGACGAGGATGCGCTGATTGCCCGCCTCACCCCGGCCACGAAGCTGGTCGCGGTCGCCCATGTTTCCAACGTGCTGGGCTCGGTGGCCGATATCGCCCGCATCGCCGCCGCCGCCCACGCGGCGGGCGCGAAGCTGCTGGTGGATGGCTGCCAGGCCGCGCCCCGCCTCAAGCTCGACGTGCAGGCGCTGGGCGCCGATTTCTACTGCTTCTCCGCCCACAAGCTCTATGGCCCCACCGGCATCGGCGTGCTGTGGGTGCGGAAATCCATCCTCGATGCCATGCCCCCCTGGCAGGGCGGCGGCGCCATGATCGATGAAGTGCGCTTCGAACGCGTCACCTATGCCGACGCCCCGCAGCGGTTCGAAGCGGGCACCCCGCACATCGTCGGTGCCGTCGGCCTGCATGCCGCGATCCGCTGGGTGGAACAGGTCGGCATCGACGCGATCGACGCGCATGAACGTGCGCTGTTCGCCATGGCGCGTGCCGAACTGGCCCGGCTGAACGGCGTCCGCCCGTTCGGCCCGGCGGACAGCGCCGGAATCCTCAGCTTCGCGGTGGGTGATGTCCACCCGCATGATGTCGCCACCATCCTGGATGAAGGCGGCGTCTCCATCCGCGCCGGCCACCACTGCGCCCAGCCGCTGATGCGCTGGCTGGGCGTGCCGGCCACCGCCCGCGCCAGCTTTTCCGCCCACAGCAACGAAGCCGATGTGGCGCTGCTGGTGAAGGGCATCGAACGCACGATGAGGATCTTCGGATGACCGACCAGCCCGACATCCGCCGGTTCGAGGTGGAACTGGTGGAGGAAGCCCCCACGCCCCCGAAGGCGCCGCCGCTCGCCGCCCCCCCGCGCGAGCGCGACTATCTGGAAGGCTTCCTCAAGGAACGCCCTCAGCCGGAACAGGCGCTTGAGGGCGAATCGCTGAAGGATCAGGTGATCGCCGCGCTGCGCGACATCTTCGATCCGGAAATCCCGGTGAACATCTATGATCTGGGCCTGATCTACGGTGTGGACATCGCCGACGGCCACGTCACCGTCACCATGACGCTGACGACCCCGCACTGCCCCGTGGCGGAATCCATGCCGGGCGAAGTCGAACTGCGCGTGATGGCCGTGCCCGGCGTCGCCACCTGCGACGTGAACCTTGTGTGGGATCCGCCCTGGAACCCCTCGAACATGTCGGACGAAGCCCGGCTGGAGCTTGGAATGCTATGATCGCCGAACCCCGCACCCGCGCCCCGCGCCCCGCGCCCATCACGCTGACGGACGGCGCCGTCGCCCGCATCGCGGACCTGATCGCGAAGGCCCCGCACCCGGTGGCGGGCGTCCGCCTTTCCACGCCGAAGCGCGGCTGTTCGGGCCTCGCCTATTCCATCGATTATGTCGAAACGCCCAAGCCCGGCGACGAGGCGATCGAGACGCCGTCAGGCACCCTCTATGTTGATGGCGGCTCGCTGCTCTACCTCATCGGCTCGGTGATGGACTGGGTGGAGGATGATTTCACCGCAGGCTTCGTCTTCAACAACCCCAACGCCAAGGGCAGCTGCGGCTGCGGAGAATCCTTCACGATATGAGCGGCGGGCCCGCCCCCTACAGCCTGACCGGCCAGCTCGACGGCGCGCGCCCCATCCTTCTCGCTTCACCCCACAGCGGAACTCATCTTCCGGCGGATTTCCTCGCCAACAGCCGGCTCGACACCCATGCGCTGCGCCGCATCGGGGACGCGCATGTCGGCGCGCTGCTCGCCCCGGCCGCCGCCACCGGCCTGCCGCTGATCGAGGCCACCCACAGCCGCGCCGTGATCGACCTGAACCGCGCCGAGGACGAACTGGACCCGGCGATGTTCTCCGGCTCCGTCACGCCCTTTCCCAACATCTCGGACCGGGTGCGGCGCGGATACGGCCTGTTCCCGCGCGTCGTGGCCCCGAACCAGCCCATCCACCTCGCGCGCCTGCCCGCCGAAACAGGCACGGCGCGCATCGAACGCCTGCACCGCCCCTGGCACCGTGCCATCGGCGAGGGGCTGGCCCGCGCCGCAGCCCGCCACGGCCACGCCCTGCTGCTCGATGTCCATTCCATGCCCCGGCTGGAGGGGCCTTCCCCGGCAACGCTGGTGCTGGGCGATCGCCACGGACAGAGCGCGGCGCCGCAACTCGTCGACTGGCTGGACCAGGCCTTCACCGCGTGCGGACTGAAGGTGGCGCGCAATGCGCCTTATGCCGGCGGCCACACCACGCAGCACCACGCCGCACCGGCGGATGGCATCCACTGCGTCCAGCTCGAGTTCGACCGCACGCTTTACATGGATCCAGCCTCGCTGCGCCCGCATGGCGGATTCGGCTCTCTTTCCGCCCTCGTCGCGGGGGTACTGGCGCTGCTGGAATCCGCACTCCCCGCGCTCGGTCTCGGCCGTCAGCTCCCGTTCGCCGCCGAATAGCATCGGTCTGTCCGCTGCCCCGTCAGGCCATATGTGACATGGCCTGAGTTTGGCACCGGCTGTCGCGCGCCCACTGGCGTCCGATGTCACAAAGGTTAACAGCCGCTCACCTGATTTTGGGTTAATGAGGGGCTGCAAGCTTCACCGGAATACCGGGATGCGAACGTCAAGAACCCATAATCAAGAACAAAGGGGTCGTACGGCAATGCGGACATCGATCATCGCTGCACTGGCCGCAACCGGGCTCGCAACGCCCGCGCTGGCTGCCTCGGGCATCGCCCCGGATCCCGCCAGCTGGCTGACGCTGGGTCTGGGCGCGATGATGATCGGCATGACCGCAAGCGGCCGTCGTCGCAGAACCGGTCGGGTCGCAGACTGAACAACTGACAGCCTTTGGGTCGCGCCAAAGGGCTCGGAACGGGTCGTCCCTCGCAAGAGGGGCGGCCCGCTTCCATTTTCGGGTTCAGCGCCTAGTCTGCCGCCCATGCAGTCGCTCGATCGCCCGGCCCAGGCGCTTGCCGCCAGCCTGTCCGCCCTTGCCGGCTTCACCGATGCCGTCGGCTTCCTCGGCATGGGCGGCTTCTTCGTCTCCTTCATGAGCGGGAACAGCACCCGCGTCGGCGTCGGTCTCGCCAGCGAAGGCGCGGCCGCCGCCATCGCCGCCAGCCTCGTCGCCGCCTTCGTCGCCGGCGTGACATCGGCCTCGCTCCTCGCCCGACGCGCCGGCCGCTGGCGCAAGCCCGCCGTGCTGCTGCTGGTCACTTCGGCGCTCGTGCTGGGCGCGCTGCTGCATCAGCCGGGCGCCGCGCCGGGGGCCTTCCTGCTCGTCGCCTTCGCCATGGGGGCGGAAAACATGGTGTTCCAGCGCAACGGCGAAGTCGCCGTCGGCCTCACCTACATGACGGGCACGCTCGTCCGCATCGGCAGCCGGCTGGCGGCTGCGCTCTCGGGCGGTCCGCGCTGGGAATGGATCCCCTGGCTGCTGCTGTGGGCTGGCCTCGTCACGGGCGGGATGCTGGGGGCCTTCGCCTGGCTGCGCTTCGCCACGGGCGCCCTGTGGATCGCGGCCGGCCTGTCCGCGCTCCTCACGCTGGCGGGCTACGCGATGGCGCGCCGCACTCCCAAGTCTGCCGGTTTCGCCGATCCGCCAAACTGAACATCCTGTGCGGCATGGCACATGAACATCCCAGGGTCCTCCTCATCGGCGCCGGCTGCTCCGGCTTCACAACCGCCAAGCGCCTGAAGGACGAGGGCCTCCGCTTCGACTGGTTCGAACTGTCCGACAGGATCGGCGGCAACTGGGCCTACAACAATCCCAACGGCCGGTCGGCCGCCTATGCCTCGCTGCACATCGACACGTCGAAATGGCGCCTCCAGTTCGAGGATTTTCCCTGCCCGGCGGACTGGCCCGATTTTCCGCACCACAGCCTGCTGCTGGGCTACTTCAACGACTATGTCGACCACTTCGGCCTGCGCCCGCTGATCCGCTTCAACAGCGAGGTCGTCCGCGTCTGGCAGGATGGCGGCGGCTGGTATGCACAGGTGAAGTCAGGGGGCGAAACCGCCATCCACGGCCCCTACAGCCATGTCGCCGTCTGCAACGGCCACCACTGGGATCCAAATATCCCGGAAATCCCCGGCACCTTCACCGGCACCGAACTGCACGCCCGCGATTACCGCACGCCGTTCGAACCCGTGGATGCGCGCGGCAAGACGATCGTCGTCATCGGCCTGGGCAACACCGCGGTCGATATCGCTTCCGAACTCGGCCAGCGCTCGCTCGGCACCCGGCTCATCGTCTCCGCCCGGCGCGGCGTCTGGGTGCTGCCGAAATATCTGAACGGCAAGCCGATGGACAAGACGCCGCTGCCCGCCTGGGTGCCGGGCTGGCTGAAGCGGCGGCTGGGGGCCTGGGCCGTGCGCAAGGCGGTCGGCAACATGGAAGATTACGGCCTCCCCGCGCCTGACCACAAACCGCTGGAGGCGCACCCCACCGTCAGCTCCGAATTCCTCCTGCGCTGCGGCAACGGCGACATAGAGGTGAAGCCCATCGTCACCGAAAAGGCCGGAAATCAGCTGGTCTTCGCGGATGGCAGCCGGGAACAGGTGGATATCCTCATCCACGCCACCGGTTACCGCCTCAGCTTCCCCTTCCTCTCGCCGTCGGATGTCGCCCTGAAAGACAATCACCTGCCGCTGTTCAAGCGCATGGTGCAGGCCGATCCGCGCCTTCACGGCCTGTGGTTCATGGGTCTCGCCCAGCCACTGCCCACGCTGGTCAACTTCGCGGAACAGCAGTCGAAACTGTTCGCGGCCTGCGTCGCAGGGCGCTACGCCCTGCCGCCGCCCGCCGAAATGGCGCGGATCATCAGCGCCGACGAAGCCGTCCACAAGGGGCATTACTATGCCTCCCAGCGGCACACGATCCAGGTCGATTTCGATCTCTACTGCCACGATCTGAAGGCGGAACTTGCGCAGGGGGAACGCCGCGCGCACACAGACGCCAGAGCCGCAGCCTGAAAGTCCCCCATGCGACCTGTCATCCTTGCCCTGATCCTCGCTACCGCAGTCCCCGCTTTCGCCGCGCCCGCGCCGGTGGAAATCCGCCAGCAGGGCAGCGCCCGGCTGGAAAATGTGCCCCCCGTGCCGGCCGACGTCTCGGCGGCGGTGCAGCGCTACCAGATGAACCGCGCGGCCGAGTTCGAGGACTGGCTGGCGGACGGCTCGATCCTGATCGGCACCCGCTTCGGCACGACGCGGCAGTTGCACCAGGTGGCAGCCCCCGGCGCTGCCCGCACCCAGCTCACCTTCGGGGCCGAACCCGTCGGGAATGCGCTCGCCATTCCGGGCACGAAGGATTTCGTCCTCAGCCGCGATACCGGCGGCGATGAATGGTTCCAGCTCTATCTGCGCGGAATCTCCGGCCCGGCCCGGCAGCTCACCGAACCCGGCACCCGCAACCAGTCCGCCGTCGTCGGCAAGGATGGCCGCCTGCTCGTCTGGGCCGAAGCGCGCAAGGGCAGCGCCGCCTACAGGATTCTGGGCATCGATCCGCAGGCGCCCGGACCTCTGCGCGAACTCCACAGGTCGGATGGCGCGGTTGCACCCGCCGCCATTGCGCCCGGTAACGGCCGCCTCATCTTCCTGCGCAGCCTGTCCAACCGCGAAAACCGGATCTTCGAACTGGATCTGGCAACCGGCGCCGTCACCCGCATCGCCCCCGATGCGCCCGCCGCGCGCTACGAATCGGTGCGCTACAGCCCGGTGCCGGGCAAGCTGCTCGCCATATCCGATCGCAACAGCGACACCCGACAACTGGTGGAACTCGACATGGCGACAGGCGCGCAGCGCGTCATCGCCCCGCCCCCGGCTGCGAAGCGCGCCCGCCAGTGGGACGTGGAGGAATTCGCCCTCGCCCCCGATGACCGCACGTTGGCCTATGTGCTGAACGAGGATGGCTTCTCCCGCCTGCATCTCCTCGATCTCGCCAGTGGGAAAGCGCTGCCCGCGCCCGCGCTGCCCAACGGCGTGCTGCAGGCGCTGCGCTTCTCGCCGGATGGCAAGCGCCTCGCCATCGGCTTCACCAACGCCACCTCCGCCGGCGACGTGTGGAGCTGGGACATCGCCGATGCGAAGCTCGTCCGCTGGACCAGCTCCGAACTGGGTGATCTCGATCCCGCCGCCCTCGCGGAACCGCGCCTTATCCGCTTCCGGTCGTTCGACGGCGAATCGATCCCCGCCTTCGTCTATCGCCCGAAGGGCGTGGCGGCCGATGCCCGCACCCCCGTCATCATCGACATTCACGGAGGGCCGGAAGCACAGACAAGGCCCATCTGGAACTATGGCGCGCAATATTTCGCCGACACCCTGAAGGCGACGGTCATCCTCCCCAACGTCCGCGGCTCCGATGGCTACGGCCGCCGCTATCTGAACCTAGACAATGCCGCGAAGCGAGAGGACAGCGTGAAGGACATCGGCGCGCTTCTGGATTGGGTGAAGGCCCAGCCTGATCTCGATCCCGCACGCGTCGCCGTCTATGGCCAGTCCTACGGCGGCTACATGTCGCTCGCCGTGATGACGCACTATTCCGATCAACTCGCCGGCGGCGTCGCCCGCTATGGCATCAGCGACTTCACCACCTTCCTCAACAACACCGAAGCCTATCGCCGGGATAACCGCCGCGCCGAATATGGCGACGAGCGCGATCCGGCGATGCAGAAGGTCTTCGCCCGCATTTCCCCCATGGCGAACATCGGCAAGATCACGAAACCCATGCTGATCATGCAGGGCGCGAACGATCCGCGCGTGCCGCAATCGGAATCCGACCAGGTGGTGGCCCGGCTTCGCGCGAACGGGAACGAGACATGGTATGTCCTGTTCGCGGATGAAGGCCATGGCTTCCAGAAGAAGCCGAACAACGACCTCCGCCGGGAGGTCGAGACGCTGTTCCTGCAGAAGCTGTTCAAGAAGGACTAGAGGAGACGCACATGGGGAGGGTGGCAGGCAAGGTCGCGCTGGTAACCGGCGCGGCCATGGGGCTGGGCGCGGAAACCGCCCGGCGGCTGGCGCGCGAGGGCGCGGCCGTGATGCTGACGGACGTGGTCGACGAACGCGCGGACGAGGTGGTGCGCGGCATCCGCGCCGAAGGCGGCCGGGCGGAATACCACCATCAGGATGTCGCCTCGGAACAGGGCTGGGCGGATGTCGTCGCGGCCACGAAGGCCGCCTTCGGCGGGCTGCATGTGCTGGTGAACAACGCGGGCGTAGCGGGCGAAAGCACACCGCTGGCCGACCTGCCGTTCGATCACTGGCGGCGCATCCTGTCGGTCAACCTCGATGGCGTGTTCCTGGGGATGCGTGCCTGCGGGCCGGTGATCGCGGAATCGGGCGGCGGCTCCGTCATCAACCTCTCCTCCATCCTCGGGAAGGTGGGCCTTCCCAACGCCGGGGCCTATTGCGCCTCGAAGGGCGGGGTGCTGCTGCTCACCAAGGCGGCGGCACTGGAATGGGCCCCGCTCGGCATCCGGGTGAACAGCGTCCACCCCGGCTTCATCGACACGCCGATGGTGGCGACTGCACTGCAGCAGGCCGAAAATGGCAACGAGATGCGCGACCAGTTGATCGCCGCCCACCCGATCGGCCGCTTCGGCGTCCCGCGCGAGATCGCGGATGCAATCCTTTTCCTTGCCTCCGATGAATCCAGCTTCATGACCGGCGCCGAACTGGTCGTCGACGGCGGCTACACAGCGCACTAGGGACGCTGACAGCCTGAGCCACCAGCCGGGAAGCCCGCCTGCACCAGCAGAAGAACCCCGGGACCGCGTCCGGCCCCGGGGCCTCTTCCAACCCTAGCGGAAGAGCTCGGCTACAGCATTCCCGAAGCAAGATCGGTGCCATTTGCCGCCGCTTCGCCAAGTCGCTGGAAACGGCCAACAAGCCGTTAACCATTTTTCGGTGCCCGTCGCGAAATTGTAAACTTCCCCGACAGGCGCGCGCGGTTTCAGCCCCGGTCCAGCCGCCGGCCCACCGCGACCGCCAGATACAGCAGCGGGATCGCCAGCCCCCAGACCAGTGCCTTGGCGGCCAGCTGGCCGCCGATCACCGGCAACAGCGCGAACTTGCCGTAGAAGGCGATCGTCACGAAGATCAGCGTGTCCACCGTCTGGGCCACGAAGGCCGCCACCGTCGCGCGCAGCCACAGCATGTGCCCGCCCGGCTGCCCGCGCATCCAGGTGAAGATCGTCACGTCCAGCGTCTGGGAAATGCCATAGGCCACGATCCCGGCCAGGATCAGCCGCATCGAGCTGCCCATCACCTGCTCGGCCACCGCCTGCCCGTCCCAGCCGGCCGCCGGGGGCAGCGCCAGCACCAGCTGCATCAGCCCGACAGAGAACAGCAGCGGCACGAAGCCCATCAGCACCATGCGCTGCGCCACCGGCCGCCCGTGCAGCTCGGCCGTCGCGTTCGTCACCACGATCGCCAGCAGGAAGCCGAAGACCCCCCCGGGCACCGCCAGCGGCCCCAGCTTGATCAGCTTGAAGCCCAGCACCCCCGCCACCACCAGCAGGCCGCCATATAGAACCGCGAACTGCTGCAGCGATTTCGCCGGCGCGGCCTTCACATCCGTTGCGTCACTCATCCGTCCACCTGCTTCATCCGATCGCCCAGCCAGTAGAAACGCGCCGTCAGCGCGCCCCCTGAAATCAGGCTCGCCACGATAACCGCCCAGATGATCCCGTCGAGCCCGCCGCCCCGCACCACCGCCAGCCACCAGGCCACCGGGATCATGATCACCACATAACTCACGAAATGCATGCCCGTCGGCCACCAGATGTCGCCCCGCGCCCGCAGCGCGTTGGAAGCGACGACCTGGGCGCCGTCGGCCATGAAGAACAGGCAGGAAAGCAGCAGCGCGCTGCCTGCCATCGCCAGCAGCGCCGGGTCCTCGGAATAGGCGCTTGCGACCAGCTCCCGGTCCAGGAACACGAACAGCGAAAGCAGCAGCAGCGCCCCCAGCGCCAGGCGCATCCCCATGCCGAAGGCCCGCTTCACGGCGTCCACATTGCCCGCACCCACCCCGCGCGAAACCAGCACGGCGGTCGCCGCCGCGATCCCCATCGGCACCATGAACACCGCCGCCGCGACGTTCAGCACCACGGCCCAGGCCGCCACCACCAGCACGCCCAGCTGCGCCGCCACGAAGTTCATGCCGGAAAAGGCCCCCGCCTCGATCGCATAGCTCACGCCGGAGGCATAGCCGATCCGCCGCTGTTCCCGCGCCTCGGCCCGGTCGGGCGGGCTCGGCCGGAACACGCCCATCTCGTGCGCCTGCGGCCAGCGCCAGATCCACCAGCCCAGCATCAGCATCAGCGCGATGCGCGCCACCAGCGTCACCCAGCCGGCCGCCACCGCTCCGGCCACCGGGAAGGGCGAAAGCCCCGGCACCAGCCACAGCGCCAGCGCCAGGTTGATGGCGTTGGCGATCCACATCGCCACCATCGGCACCTGCGGCCGCCCCTGCGCCTCCAGCCAGAACCACATCGAATCCGCGATCAGATAGGGCGTCAGGCTCAGGGAAAACACGATCAGCGCCGCGCTCGCCCCGGCGGCCAGCGATGGCTCCAGCCCCATGTTGCGCAACACCGGCGGCCCCAGGGCCACCAGCACCGCCGTCGAAGCAACCCCGATCAGCAGCGCATAGGAGACGCCACGCCGCAGCACGGGCCCGGTCCGTTCCGGCCGCCCGGCCCCGATATGCCGCGCCGTCAGCACCTGCACGCCCAGCAGCAGGCCGATTCCCGCCACCAGCACCGTCACCGTCGGCGCCCAGCCCAGCGCATGATAGCCAAGCTCGACCGCCGAATAATGGCCGACGACGATGGCGTCCGTCAGCCCCATCGCCATGATGCCCAGGCGCGACAGCACGTTCGGGCCTGCCAGCTTCAGCAGTTCCCGGTAGCTGCCCTCTGGCGCGCCATCAGATCTGTGCGGCACCGCATCCATCGGCGGCGCATAGCGATGTTGCCGTCCCGCGCAAAGCACCCTAGCAGGCAACCGACCATCCGAATCAAGGGAATCCCATGTCGAGCGCGAACGTCTCCGCCGAGCAGCTGAAGCTGTTCATCGAACGGATCGAAACACTGGAAGAAGAAAAGCGCGGCATCGCCGACGACATCAAGGACACCTATGCCGAAGCCAAGGCGAACGGCTACGACGTGAAGACGATGCGCACCATCGTCCGCCTGCGCAAGATGGACACCAACGCCCGCGCCGAAATGGAAGCGCTGCTGGAAACCTACAAGGCCGCCCTCGGTCTGGAGGTCTGAGCACTCAGTCGGCCAGCGCCCGGAACATCACCAGCGCGTCCACGTCCCCCAACGCGGGGTGGCGGAACGCGCCGGGCAGCCGGCCCACCACCACGAACCCCAGCCGCTGCCACAGCCGGACCGCCCGTTCGTTGGTGCTCACCACGAAATTGAACTGCATCGCCCGGAAGCCGCGCGCCTTCGCATGCGCCAGCGAATGCAGGCACATCGCCTGCGCCACCCCGCGCCCGGTCGCCGCCGCCGCTGTCATGTAGCCGCAGTTGGCCACATGGGCGCCGCCGCCGGCCTGGTTCGCCCGGATATAGTAGGTGCCCAGGATCTCGCCGTCCGCCTCGGCCACGAACGTCTCCCGGTCTGTGCCCAGCCAGTAGGCCAGCGCATCCGCCTCGGGCATGGCCGGGTCCAGCGCATAGGTTTCGCCGGCGCGGATGACGGGCAGGATGATGCCGGCAATCGCGGCGGCGTCGTCGGGGCGGGCAGGGCGGATATGCATGTTCCCCGGGTATCGGCATCGGCCGGCCTGTGCAATCAACGCACTGGCCCCGCCGGGGCCCCCGCGCTAACAGGCATGGAAGGAGGCAGCCGGCATGCGAACCACATTCACCCTGAACGGCGCGGCGCACACCGCCGAGGCGCCGGATGAAATCCTCCTCACCGAATATCTGCGCGACACGCTCGGCCTCACCGGAACGCACATCGGCTGCGACACCAGCCAGTGCGGCGCCTGCAACGTGCTGGTGGATGGCGAAAGCGCCAAGGCCTGCACCCTGCTCGTCGCCACGCTGGAAGGCGCGCGCGTCACCACGATCGAGGGACTGGGAACGGAAGCGCATCTGCATCCCATGCAGGCCGCCTTCCGTCAGGCCCACGGCCTGCAATGCGGCTTCTGCACGCCAGGCATGGTCGTCGCTGGAATCGCAATCGCCGAACGCCATGGCGCGGAACCTTCGGACGAGGTCATCCGCCACGAACTGGAAGGCAATCTCTGCCGCTGCACCGGCTACCAGCACATTGTCGAAGCGATCCGCATCGGCGCCCGCGCCATGCACGCCCCCGCCGGCGAGACGGAGTAAGGCCCATGCACCCCTTCACCCTGATCCGACCGAAAAGCCTTGCCGAAGCGGGCAGCGCCTTCCGGGGCGACGCCGCCTATCTGGCCGGCGGCCACACGCTGATCCCGGCCATGAAGGCCCGGCTGCGGATGGTGGAAACGCTCATCGATCTCACCGCCATTCCCGGCCTCGACGGCATCGCCCGCGAAGGCGATCATCTGCGGATCGGGGCAAACGCCCGCCACGCGAAGGTCGCGCGCGACGCCCTCGTCCGCCAGTCTGTCCCGGCGCTCGCCGTCCTCGCGGGCGGCATCGGCGATCCGCAGGTGCGCAACCGGGGCACGCTGGGCGGCAGCCTCGCCAACAATGATCCCGCCGCCGACTGGCCGGCCGCCGCGCTGGGGCTCGATGCCGTCCTTGAAACCACCCAGGGCAGCCACGCGGCGGAGGATTATTTCCAGGGCATGTTCGCAACCGCCCTCGCCGACGGGGAGATCATCACCGCCGTCCGCTTCCGGGTGCCGCAGGCCGCCGCCTACGCCAAGCACCCCCACCCCGCCAGCCGCTACGCGCTCGCGGGCCTTTTCGTGGCGCGCTTCACCGAAGGCCATCGCGTGGCGGTGACGGGGGCGACCATGGGCGTGATGCGCTGGACAGGCGCGGAAGCCGCCCTCGACACGGGCGAAAGCCTCGAAGGCCTCAGCCTCGCCTCCGACGATCTGGCGAGCGACATCCACGCCAGCGCGGAATTCCGCGGGCATCTGGCCGGGGTCATGCTCCGCAAGGCGGCGGCACAGCTCGGATGATCTTCGGCGTCCGTGTGCCGATTACTGACCATCTTCCTACACTGCACTCGCATAACATCTTGAAAAGATAGTGTAGGACGATGTTCCACGTGGAACAATTTTCAATATTTCAATAACCAAAACGGATAATCGGGATTGATCGCATGCCGATCTGCTCGTCGCGCGGCAGCTGCGCGCCTGCTCTTTTCAAACGTCTTGTCCCGGCTTAAGGCGCGACGTCATGGCAGGTCATTCCAAGTTCAAGAACATCATGCACCGCAAGGGTGCGCAGGATGCGAAGCGGTCGAAGCTGTTCTCGAAGCTCGCGCGGGAAATCACCACGGCGGCAAAGGGTGGCAATTCGGATCCCGAATTCAATCCGCGCCTGCGCGCCGTGATTGCCACCGCCAAGGCCAATTCCATGCCCAAGGACAATATCGACCGGGCGTTGAAGAAGGCCGAGGGCGGCGACGCGGAGAATTACGAGGAGATCCGCTACGAAGGCTTCGGCCCCGGCGGCGTCGCCGTCATCGTCGAGGCGCTCACGGACAATCGCAACCGCACCGCGACGGACGTGCGCACCGCCTTTTCCAAGAACGGCGGAAATGTCGGCTCCTCGGGTTCCGTCTCCCACGGGTTCGAACGGCTCGGACTCATCACCTATCCGGCCTCTGCCGGCAGCGCGGACAAGGTATTCGAAGCCGCCCTCGAGGCCGGGGCCGACGATGTGGAATCCGGCGAGGACGAGCATGAGATCTGGACCGCGGCCGACGCCCTGCACGAAGTGGCCAAGGCGCTGGAAGCCGCGCTGGGCGACAATGCCGGCGCGAAGCTTGCCTGGCGGCCCAAGGAATGGGTCGAAGTCGGCGCCGAAACCGCCCAGCAGCTGCTGAAGATGATCGACGCGCTGGAAGATCTGGACGATGTCCAGAATGTCTATGGCAACTACGACGTTCCGGACGAGGTGATGGCCCAGCTGTGATCCGAATTCTCGGCCTGGACCCGAGCCTGTCGCGCACCGGCTGGGGCCTCATCGAGGCCGAAGGGAACAGGTTGCGGCATCTCGCCCACGGCGCGATTTCCACCAGCGCATCCGAACCGCTCGCGGCCCGGCTGGGCCGGCTGCATGCGGGCCTGTGTGCGCTGCTGGTCGCGCACACCCCCAATGAAGCTGCCGTGGAAGAGGTTTTCGTCAACAGGAACCCGCAGAGCACGCTGAAGCTGGGGCAGGCGCGCGGCGTCGTGCTGCTGGCGGTTGCGCATCTGCCGGTTGCCGAACATGCAACCCGGCTGGTGAAAAAGGCCGTCACCGGCACCGGCGCGGCGGAAAAGGCGCAGGTGATGGCGATGGTGCAGCGGCTGCTTCCGGGCTGCGGCAGTCTTGGCGAGGATGAGGCGGACGCGCTGGCGGTGGCGATTGCCCACGCCCATCTAAGAACCGCCCCGAAAGCGGGCGCCGCATGATCGCGTCCCTGAAGGGCATCGCCCAGCATGTCGGCCCCGATCATGCCGTGATCGAAGTGGGCGGCGTCGGCTATCTGGTACAGGCCTCCAGCCGCACGCTTGGCAGCCTTGAGCCGGGCGCGGCCATCTTCCTGCTGGTCGAAACCCAGGTCCGCGAAGACGCCATAACCCTGTTCGGCTTCGCCCATGCGGGCGAGCGGGACTGGTTCCGCCTCCTCACCAGTGTGCAGGGCGTTGGCGGCAAGGTGGCGCTGGCGATCCTGGGCGCACTGTCGGCCGATGAACTGAGCCGCGCGATCACGCTGGATGACAAGGCGATGATCGCCCGCGCCCAGGGCGTCGGCCCGCGCCTTGCCGCCCGCATCACCACCGAACTGAAGGGCAAGGCCCCGGCCGCCGGCGGTGTGGCCGATCAGGTTCTGCCCGGTGTCCACCGGCCAGCTTCGTCCGAGGCGGACGCGATCGCGGCGCTTGAGTCCCTGGGCTTCCGCACGGCCGAGGCCACACGCGCCGTCGCACAGGCCCTGCGGGATGTGGGGGAAGGGCAGTCCACCCCGGCCCTCATCCGGGAATCGCTGAAGCGCGCCAGCCGCTAGCTGCCCCAGACGTCCCGGTACAGCCGCAGCAGGTTCTGCCCGAACAGCTTCTCGAGCCGCGCCTGCCCATGCCCGCGCGCCACAAGCGCTTCGGCCAGATGCTGGAATCGGTCCACCCGGTTCAGGTCCATCACCAGCGGGAACACATCGGGCCCTTCGCCCGGTGCGGCGAAGCCCATCTTCGTTCGATAGGCGTTTTCCTCGCGCGCCCGCCTGCGGGCCTCGTCGTCGATCAGCTGCGCCAGCGGGCCGTTGTCTGTGCCGATGCCCACATGATCTTCGCCGCACACGTTCCAGGCATGTTCGATGTGCCGCACCACGTCCGCCGTCGTCGGCTGCGAGTTCGCCACCAGGAAGGGCATGAAGTAGATGCCCACCACCCCGCCCTTGTCGGCCACCGTCCGCATGTCGGCGTCGAAGACGTTGCGGGGATTGTCGTGCAGGTCGCGGCAGCCGGTGTGGCTGATCGTTGGCGGGCGTTTCGCCTGCGCCAGCCCCTCGCGGATGGTGCGTGCGCCCCCGTGGGAAAGGTCGAACAGAAGCTTCTCCGCCTCGATCCGCTCGATCGTCGCCTTGGCCAGCCTGGACAGCCCGGCATTGTCCGGCTCCAGCGACCCGTCACCCGAAAGGTTGCGCAGGTTGTAGGTCAGCTGCACGCAGCGGACGCCCCGTTCCTTCATCTTGCCCAGCCGATCGAGATCGGTGCCGACCATCGCCGTGTCCTGCGTGCCATAGAGGATGCCCAGCTTGCCGGCCTTCTTCGCGGCCTCGATGTCGGCGGCGGTCTTCACCTTCATCAGGAAATCCGGGTTCGCGGCGAACACCGAATCCATGCTGTCCATGAAGTCGTTCACCCGTTCCCACACATCGGGCTGGTTGCCCACCGGCACCAGTGTGGTGCGCAGCGCCGTCAGGCCCGTCTGTCGCAGCTCCTTCATTGCCCGGTCGGAAAGCCGCGTCTGCGTCTCGGGCGCATAGGGGTCGCCAAGGCCTGAAAGCCCGTCGATCACGAGGGCGTTCGCGAACCATTTCGGCGTGGCCGCGCGCAGCATCGAAGGGGCCAGCATCGTCGCGGCGCCTGCCGCCATCACCATCCGCCGCGTCAGCACTTGCCGCCCCTTCCGTCCCTGCTAGAGACCTGGTTCATGGACGATGCCGACAGGCTGATCAATCCGGCCGCCCGGCCCGAGGATGCGGACGCCGCGCTCCGCCCGAAAAGCCTTGCCGAATTCGTCGGTCAGCAGGCCGCGCGCGAAAATCTGCGCGTCTTCATCGACGCGGCCCGCCACCGGGGCGATGCGCTGGATCATGTGCTTCTGGCGGGGCCGCCGGGCCTTGGAAAGACCACGCTGGCGCAGATCGTGGCGCGGGAAATGGGCGTGGGCTTCCGCGCGACATCGGGCCCCGTCATCGCCAAGGCGGGCGATCTCGCCGCGTTGCTCACCAATCTCGAGCCGAACGATGTGCTGTTCATCGACGAGATCCACCGGCTCGCACCCAATGTGGAGGAAATCCTCTATCCGGCGATGGAAGACCGGGCGCTGGATCTGATGATCGGCGAGGGGCCGTCCGCGCGGTCGATCCGCGTGGATCTGCCGCCCTTCACCCTGGTGGGGGCCACGACTCGCGCCGGCCTCGTGACGCAGCCGCTGCGGGACAGGTTCGGGATTCCGGTGCGGCTGGTCTTCTATACCGAGGCCGAGCTGCATTCGGTGGTGACGCGGGCCGCCAGCCTGCTGCGCCTGTCGTTGACGGACGACGGCGCGCGCGAGATCGCGAAGCGCGCACGGGGGACACCCCGGATCGCCGGCCGTCTGCTGCGGCGGGTGCGGGATTTCGCCGCCGGCCGCGCGGAGCCTGTCGACGCCGCCTTTGCCGACAATGCCCTCAGCCGGCTGGAAGTGGACCGGCTGGGGCTCGACGCGCAGGATCGGCGCTATCTGTGGATGATCGCGGACCTCTATCGCGGCGGCCCTGTCGGCATCGAGACGTTGGCGGCCGGCCTGTCGGAAGCGCGGGACACGCTGGAGGATGTGGTGGAGCCCTATCTGATCCAGACCGGGCTTGTTGCCCGGACGGCGCGGGGGCGGGTGCTGAACGCGCCGGCCTGGGCCCATCTGGGCCTCAAGGCGCCGCAGGGCCAGGCGGAGCTGCCGCTGGACGAGAACGGCGGCTGACCCGTGACGACGCAGGCGTCTGACCTCGACGAGATGCTGCGCGCCGCCACCGCCGACCCTGAGCTGCTTTCGGCCGCTGCCGCGCTGGCGGCGGGCGATCTGCCCGTGGCGGAACGGGCGCTGCGGGCCCGGCTGAAGCAGCACCCCACCGATGTGCCAGCGATCCGCATGCTGGCGGAACTGGCGGGCCGGATCGGCCGCTATGCCGATTCGGAAAAGCTGCTGCGCCGGGCCCTGGAACTCGCCCCGGATTTCCACGCCGCGCGCCACAATCTGGCCGTGGTGCTGCAGCGGCAGGGCAAGGCGCAGGAGGCGCTGGCCGAGATCGACCGACTGTTGGCCCGCGATCCGGATGCGCCCGGCTATCATGTGCTGCGGGCCGCGATCCTGGTTCGGCTGGGCGATTATCAGGCCGCGATCGATGTCTATGAGGCGCTGCTGGAGCGCCATCCGGCCCAGCCGATGGCCTGGATGAGCTATGGCCATTCGCTGAAGACCGTGGGCCGGCAGGCTGACAGCGTGGCCGCCTATCGCCGCGCCATCGAACAGGCCCCGGCGCTGGGCGAGGCCTGGTGGAGCCTCGCCAACCTTAAGACGGTGACGTTCACCGAGGCCGACATCGCCGCGATGGAAACGGCATTGGGATCCGATGCGCTGACGGATGAGGACCGGTTCCACCTGGAATTCGCGCTGGGCAAGGCGCAGGAGGACCGGCGCAACTGGGCGGCGAGCTTCGGCCATTATGCCCGAGGCAACGCGCTTCGCCGCGCCCAGCTGGATTACAGCGCGGACGACACGACGGCCAATGTCGAGCAGGTACGTGGGCTCTATAGCCGCGCCTTCTTCGAAGCGCGCGCAGGGATGGGCTTCCCCGCGCCCGACCCCATCTTCGTGGTGGGCCTGCCGCGATCGGGCTCGACGCTCATCGAACAGATCCTGTCCTCGCACAGTCTTGTCGAGGGAACGATGGAACTGCCCGACATCATCGCCATGGCGCGGCGACTGGGGGAGCGGCAGAAGGACGGGCAGGGCCCCCGCTTCGCGGACCGGGTGGCGGCGCTGGACGTCGCGCAGATCCGCGCGCTGGGCGAGGAGTATCTGGAACGGACTCGCATCCAGCGAAAGACGGACAGGCCCTATTTCATCGACAAGATGCCCAACAATTTCCTGCACACGGGCCTCATCCACCTGATCCTGCCGAACGCGAAGATCATCGATGCACGGCGGCATCCGCTGGGCTGCTGCTTTTCCGGCTTCAAGCAGCATTTCGCGCGCGGCCAGGCCTTCAGCTATGATCTTCAGGATATCGGCCGCTACTGGCGGGACTATGCCCGGCTGATGGCGCATTTCGACGAGGTGCTGCCGGGGCGGGTTCATCGCGTGATCTACGAACGCATGGTGGCCGACCCGGAGGCCGAGATCCGCGCCCTTCTGGACTATTGCGGGCTGGCGTTCGAGCCCGCCTGCCTGAACTTCCACGAGACGGCGCGCGCGGTGCGCACCGCCAGTTCCGAGCAGGTGCGCACCCCGCTCTACGCCTCGGCTGTGGATCATTGGCAACAGTATGACGAATGGTTGGGGCCGCTGAAGGCGGCCATCGGTTCCGCGCTGGACAGCTACCCGGACGTGTAGCAGTCTGTGCCTGCACACCCTGTGCCACAAGCGGGGGTGCAGGGGCCGGCACAGGCCCGGGGAGGATTGACACCGACCATCCGAGGCGTCCTGCGAACGGCCGCCCGATCACAGGGGGTATCCATGGAAGTCCAGGACAAGAGGGCTGCGCGCATCGCCGTGCGGGGCCTGCTGCTGTCGTCATCACTCGTCTTTCCCGCGCTGGCCTCGGCCCAGACGGCCCCGACCGCCGAAACGGGCCTGGGCGAGATCATCATCACTGCTACCAAGACCACGCAGAACCTTCAGGACGTGCCCATCAGCGTGCAGGCGTTCGACACGCAGACGCTGTCGAACCTGCAGGTGCAGTCGTTCAACGATTATGTGCGGTTCCTGCCGTCGGTCACCTTCCAGTCCTCTGGCCCCGGTACGGCGAAGGTCTATTTCCGCGGCGTTTCGTCGGGCGAGAACGCCAATCACTCCACCTCGCAGCCGACGGTCGGCATCTATCTGGATGAACAGCCCGTCACCACCATTTCGGGCGCGGTGGACGTGCATGTCTATGACCTGGCGCGGGTCGAGGCGCTGGCCGGGCCGCAGGGCACGCTGTTCGGCGCGTCCAGCATGGCTGGCACCATCCGCCTGATCACGAACCGGCCCGACACGTCGGCCTTTTCCGCCAGCGTCGATGCGGAGGTGAACAGCGTGGCCGATGGCGGCATCGGTGGCGTGCTGCAGGGCTATGTCAATGCGCCGCTGAGCGACCGGGTCGCGGTGCGGGCCGTCGGCTGGTACAAGAAGGAAGCCGGCTACATCGACAACATCCTTCAGACGCGCGTCTATCCCACGTCGGGCATCACCGCGACGACCGCGCCGTATGTGAAGAAGGATTACAACGACGTGGAGACGCTGGGCGGCCGCCTGGCGCTGGGGATCGAACTGGACGACGACTGGACGATCACGCCCACGATCATGGGCCAGAAGCAGAAGGCCAACGGCTTCTTCGGCGAGGAAACCGGCCTGGGCAAGCGGCAGGTGGCCCAGTACAACCCCGAATGGGGCAAGGATGACTGGTTCCAGGCGGCGCTGACCATCGAAGGAAATATCGGAAACTGGGATCTCGTCTATTCAGGCGGCTACATGAAGCGCAAGACGCCGGCCGACAGCGACTATTCCGATTACGCCTATTTCTATGACAGCCTGTTCGGATCCGGCGCCTATATCTACGACAACGCAGGCAACATCATCAGCCCGAACCAGTATGTCCAGTCCCGCCCGCGCTACAAGCGGCAGAGCCATGAACTGCGGCTGACATCTGCCCAGGACAAGCCCGTCCGGGCGATCGTCGGCCTGTTCTATCAGCGGCAGCAGAACGACATCGAGGAACATTATGTGATCGACGGGATCGCCGACTCGATCACGGTGTCGGGCACGGACAGCAACATCTGGCTGACCCGCCAGCGGCGGATCGACCGCGATTATGCCGCGTTCGGCGAACTGGCCTGGGACATCACCGACCAGCTGACGCTGACCGGCGGCACACGGGTGTACAAGTACAAGAATTCGCTGATCGGCTTCTTCGGCTATTCGGCGGGTTTCAGCAGCAAGACAGGCGAATCCCAGTGCTTCGCGCCCTCCGAAGTGAACGGCGCGCCCTGCACCAACCTCGATCGCACCACCAGCGACACCGGCTGGCTGCCGAAGGTGAACCTCACCTACAAGTTCAACGATGATGCGCTGGTCTATGCCACCTTTTCGCGCGGGTTCCGCCCCGGCGGGGTCAACCGGCGCGGCGGCCTTGCCCCCTACCTGTCGGATCAGCTCGACAATTTCGAACTGGGCTGGAAAACGAGCTGGGCCGACAACAGCCTGCGTTTCAACGGCGCGATCTATCAGCTGAACTGGCGGGACATCCAGTTTTCCGCGCTTGGCGAAAACGGCCTGACCGTGGTGACCAACGCAGGGGACGGACGCATCCGCGGCTTCGAGGCGGATCTGACCTGGGCCCCGGCACCGGGCCTCACCCTGTCAGCCAGCGGCAGCTACAATGATGCCAAGCTGGTGACGGACTTCTGCGCCTTTGCAAACCCGAACCAGGACTGCACCTTGCCCGGCCCGGGCGGCCTGCCGAACGACGTGCTGGCGCCATCGGGCACGCGCCTGCCGGACACGCCGCGCTTCAAGGGCAACGCCGTTGGCCGCTACGAATGGACGATGGGCAACGGCCTCGATGCGCATCTGCAGGGCGCGATCATCTACGAAGGGTCTCGCAACGGCGATCTCAGGGTCGGCGTGCGCGACATCGTGGGGGATTTCCCCTCTTACACGATGGTTGATCTGAGCGCCGGCATCAGCCGCGACAAATGGTCTTTCGAGCTCTATGCGACCAACCTGTTCGACAGCAACGCCATCACCTCGCGCAGTGTCCAGTGCCCCGAGACGACCTGTGGGGATCCTGACGGGCTGACGGCTTCGGGCGGCATCTTCTACAACTATACGCTGCGTCCGCGGACCATCGGCCTGAAGCTGGGCCGCCGGTTCTGACCGAACGCGGCGAGCGAACCCCGGCGCCGGACCGGCGGCTGGGGTTCCTCGCCTGCTTCGCGCTCGTCGTCGGCTCGATGATCGGCTCGGGCGTGTTCCTGCTGCCGGCCAGCCTGGCCCCCTTCGGGTGGAACGCGGTTGCCGGATGGGGCGTTTCCATCCTGGGCGCCGTTTCGATCGCGCTGACGATGGCGGCGCTAGGCCGCCGCTTCGCCGATTCCGGAAGTCCGGCGGATTATGTCGCCCGTGCCTTCGGCCCCGTCATCGGCTTCCTGATCGGCTGGTCGTTCCTGGTGGGGTTGTGGACGTCCGTCGCCGCGCTGGCGGCCGCGGCGGCCAGCTATCTCTCGGTGTTCGCGCCCGCCCTTGCCCGCTGGCCCGCGCTGGCGTCGCTGGGGTTTCTGGCTGCTGTTTCGCTGATCAATCTTGCCGGTGTCCGCATGGCCGGGCGGGTGCAGATCGCAACCATGCTGATGAAGCTGGTTCCGCTTTTGCTGGTGATCCTGCTGATGGGCCTGCTGCTGGGCCGGGAGGGCGTCGCCGCCGTGCGGCCCTTTCCGGCCGGCGGGCTTTCGCTTCCGGCGGTGTCGGCGGCCGGCGCCATCACCCTGTTCGCACTTCTGGGCTTCGAAACGGTGACGGGCGCATCCGACCGGATCATCCGGCCGGAGGTCAACATTCCGCGCGCGATGGTGGCCGGCACCCTGTTCGTCGGCGCGCTCTATTTGCTGGTCTGTTCCGGCATCGTGCTGCTGATGCCCGAAGCGCGGCTGGCTGCCTCGAACGCGCCGTTTGCGGATTTTGTCGAGCAGGTGTCAACGCCCGGGCTGGCGAAGCTGATTGCCGCGTTCGCGGCTGTCAGCGCCCTGGGTGCGATGAACGGCTTCGTTCTGATGAGCGGCGAGCTGCCCGGTGCGATGGCCCGGCGCGGGATGCTGCCTGCCTGGGCGGGACGGACGGGCCGCGCGGGGACGCCGGTTCGGGCGCTGCTTCTGGGTAGCGGGGTGGTCGCGCTACTGATCGGATCCACCGCATCACCGACGCTTGGCGGCCTGTTCAACGCGATGGCGCTGCTGACCACCTCCACCACCCTGTGGCTGTACCTGGCCTGCGCGCTGACGGCGCTGAAGTTCCGAATCGGCGTTCTGACCGCGCTTCCGGCGCTGGCCTTTTCCGTCTGGACGCTCTTCGGCGCCGGAATCGGCGTCAGCCTGCTCAGCCTTGTACTGATGCTGGCCGGGCTGCCGCTGTATGTCTGGGCGCGTTCGGACGCTCGTTCAGGCGCGGCGGAAAAGCCGCCCGAATAGCGAGCGGTCCGCCAGGATCTCGTGCGCGGCATTGTGCCCTGGCGCGCCGGTGACGCCGCCGCCCGGATGGGTGCCGGATCCGCACATGTAGAGGCCAGCGATGGGGCTTCGGTAATCGCCATGACCAAGGATGGGGCGGGCCGCCCACAGCTGGTCCAGGCTCATCCGCCCGTGGAAGATGTCGCCGCCGATCAGGCCGAACTTGCGTTCGAGATCCAGCGGGGAATGGATCTGCCGCGCAATCACCGCGCTTCTGAAGTTCGGGGCGTGCTGCGTCACGCAGTCGATGATGTGGTCCGCCACCTCCTCGCGCACATCGTCCCAGCTGCGAGTGCGCCCGTCGGCGGCCGGCGGCAGATCCGGGGCGAACTGCTGGCAGAACAGGCTGGCGACATGCCGGCCTTCGGGGGCGAGGCTGTCATCGACCGTGCTGGGCAGCTTCATCTCGATGATGGGCTGCTTCGACCAGCCATCGGTCTTCGCATCGGTGAAGGCGCGGTCCATGTAATCGAGGCTGGGGGCGATGATGATGCCCGATGTGTGGTGTTCGGCCTTTTCCCGGCCGGGCAACACACGGAAATCGGGCAGCTCGGACAGCGCGACGTTCATGCGGAAGGTGCCGGAACCGGTGCGGAAGGTTTTCATGCGGCGCACGAATTCGGCCGGCAGGTCGCACGGCTTCACAAGCTGCCGGTAGAGCAGGGCGGGGCCCACATTGGCGGCGACGATGCCGGCGGCGATCTCCTCGCCGCTTGCAAGCCTTACCCCCGCGGCCCGGCCGCCATCCACCAGCACTTCGGAAACGGGCGACTCCAGGCTGATTTCCACGCCCGCCAGTTCGCAGGCCTTCGCCATCGCCTGGGTGATCGCGCCCATGCCGCCGACGGCATGGCCCCACATGCCCTTCTTGCCGTTCACTTCGCCGAACACATGGTGAAGAAGGACATAGGCCGAGCCGGGCGTGTCGGGGCTGGCATAGTTGCCCACCACCGCGTCGAAGCCGAAGGCCGCCTTCACGGTTTCGTTTTCGTACCAGCCATCCAGAAAGTCGCGTGCGGATTTGACGAAAAGGTCCAGCACGTCGCGCTGCGCCTCTGTGTCGAGCCCCATCAGTGGGCGGCCCTGGGCGGCGGCGGCCAGCAGCGCCCGAACCCCGCCGCCCGCGTTGGGCGGGGTTTTCAGGGAGAGCGTGCGGAGCACTTCGGCCACGCCTTCCAGTGCCTCTTCATAGGCGGGGAAGGTTTCTGCATCCTTCTTCGAGAAGCGGGCGAACTCGGCCCGGGTGCGCGCCGCGCCGCCGCCCAGCTTCAGATAATCGCCATCCAGCGGGAAGAAGTTGGAGATGGTGCGCTCGACGATGCGGAAGCCATGATCGTGCAGCTTCATGTCCGCGATCACCTTCGGCCTGAGCAGGCTGACGGTGTAGCTGGCGGTGGAATTGCGGAAGCCGGGCGCGAACTCTTCGGTGACGCAGGCGCCGCCGACGATGTCGCGGGCTTCCAGCACCCGCACCTTCAGCCCCGCGCGGGCCAGATAGAAGGCGCAGACGAGGCCGTTGTGGCCGCCGCCGATGATGAGGGCGTCGTATCGGCTGGTCATGGGGTCAGGCGCCCTGCAGGTAGCGGCGGCTCCAGCCCGGAGCCGGCGGGTGATGGAGGCGCGCCTCCGGAAGGATGGTGCGAAGCTTCGCCGCGAAGCTGCGCAGGCAGACCTCGGTTTCGGAAAGCGGCCCCACGGTGAAGCGTCCGGATTGCATCCCGGCCTGCACGCGCGCCACCAGTTCGGTGTCTTCGGCGTTCACGAGCCGGTTCACGCGCCCGTTCGCATAGCGGGCGGCGCGCATTTCGCGCCTGTCATCGGGCAGGGCATAGCTGATTTCCCGAAGCACCGTCGTGGTCGGCCCGGTGGGGATGAACTGCATGAAATCGATCTGGTCCGGGTAGATGTCGAACGCGATGTTGGGCCACAGCTTGATGTACCACCAATGTTTGCGCCGATCGGCCGGCAGATGCGCCACCGAGGGCAGGAAGCGGTGATAGACGCGTTCCGACCAGCTTGCGCCCCTGCCCGGTTCCTGAAGCGGCCCGCCCAGCCAGTCGGACCATTTCGCCGCCTTCGTCTCATAGTTCGGCCCGAACATCCGCCGCAGGCCGGGGTGGGCGGGCAGGATGTGCAGATTGTCGCTGTAATTGTCGCAGAGGTTCTTCCAGTTCACCGCGCGCGGACGGGACCGGACCGGGGCGAGCGGCTGCATCGCTTCGAAGCGCCAGGGTGCGACTTCGGCATCCCAGGGGGCCATCATCTCCGCCACGCTGGGCAGCCCGGCAGCCAGCCGCACGAAGAGGAAGCCGCGCCACACCTCGAGCTCGACAGGGGAAAGCCCGTGCGCCGCCATGTCGAAGGCGGGATAGGCGGATTTCATCGGCACGCCCGAAAGCCGGCCGTCCAGTTCATAGACCCAGGCGTGATAGGGGCAGACCAGCTTCTTCGCGCAGCCCGACACCCCGTCCACGATGCGGGACCCGCGGTGCCGGCACACGTTGGTGAAGGCGCGGGGGCGCCCATCCTCGCCGCGAACGACGAGGATGCTTTCGCCCAGGAATTCCAGGCTCTGCCAGTCGCCCGGGTTCGGGATATCGTTCAGGTGGCAGACGATCTGCCAGGACGGCCGCAGCACCCGCGTGCATTCGGCGGCATGCCATTCCGGATCATGGTAGATCCAGGCGGGCAGCGACCAGTCGGCGTCGGGATCGGGCGTTTCGTCGGGCTGCGCGGCCATGGTCTGCTCCGTTGTTGCACAAGTGTATAACAAGCTCGCGCCCGGGCGGCAATCCTGCTATCCACGGGGGGTGTCGTCCCGTGCTTCCTTCGTCCGCGATCCGGACAACCGGCGTCTGGCGCTGATGGATGCCTGTGCCGCCGGGCTGGCGGAAGATGGCGCGTCGGGTGTTTCCGTGCGCGGCATCTGCGCCCGGGCCGGCGTGTCGGCCGGGCTTCTGCGCCACTATTTCGATGGCATCGACGACCTGATCGCCAGAACCTATGCGCATGTCGCCGCGCAGGTGAGCGCGGCGCTGCAGGCGGCGGTTGCGGCGGCGGGACCGGCGCCTGTCGCGCGGTTGCGGGCCTTCGTGACCGCCAGCTTCCTGCCGCCTGTCGCCACCCCCGGGCTGCTGGCGACCTGGCTCGCCTTCTGGAGCCTGGTGAAGACCCGGCCCGAGATCGCCGCGCTGCACCGCGAGATCTATTCGGCATCGCTGGCGGAGCTGGAGACGCTGTTGCGGGCGGCCGGGGTAGCTGAGGGCGATGTCCGCCTGGCGGCGATCGCAGTCACCGCGCTTGTCGATGGCCTGTGGCTGGAACTTTCGCTGGACGCCGGTGCGTTCACGCCCGCCGAAGCCGGGGCGCTGGCGGATCGATGGCTGGCCGCCTGGCTGCCCGGATCCTTGCCGCGCGAAGGGGTCTGCGCGCCTCAGCCCGGCTGACGCAGCCGCCACAGGGTCGCGGCCGCGATCCCGATCCAGATGATGTTGAGGATGGTGCTGGGCCAGGCGCCGTGGAAGCCGGAGTTGAGCACGAAGCCGGCCGCGCCCAGCAGGTTCATCCACTGGAAGGCGTGGGAGCGCGGCTGGAGCCGGCCCGTGCTGACGAGCGCATAGGCCGCGAGAATCAGGATTGCGCCGGCCCAGCCGGCGACCTCGATCAGTAGGGAAAGGGGATCATTGATCATAACGGTTGCGGCGGATGCCATAATCGATGCGGATTCGCACCCATTCCCCGATCTGCGGCCGACCACCGACGCGTGGGGGATGGACCTTGAACTGCCAGGCGGCGGCCTGGACGGCGCGCGCGATGCCCGATCCTTCGGGGCCTTCGCCGACGATGATGCAGGCTTCCACCCGGTTTCCCGGCGCGGTCCGGCAGGCGATCATGCCCCAGCCGGGGCCCTGCGCGGTGGAGAGGTAGCCGCGCAGTTCGTCGTCATAGGGTTCACGCACCCAGGCGGCGGCATAGAGGGGTTCGCCGTTGGGGCCGGCGCCATCGACCCTGCGGCTGTCGGCCCAGCGGCTGGCCATGGCTGACGACGCGCGAAGGTCGGGCGGGCCATAGGACGGCCTTGGCGGGCCCATGGGCGCGGGCGGGCGCGGGGGTTCGGGCGTGGGCTGTGACGGGGCTGGTTCGGGCGCGGGCTGCGACGGCGGGGTCTGCGCCGGGGCTGGCTGTGGCTGGGCCGGGGGGGCCGGCCGGGGGCGGGGCTGTTCGGCGGCGGGCGGCGGCGGGGCCTGTTCCGCTTCGGGCGCGGGTTCTTCCGAAGCCGTTTCGGACGGGACGTTCACCGTGAACATCGCCATCTCCACGATCTTCTTCTTGAGCGTGGGCGGCGCGAGGCTGAGGAGGAGGAGCGCGAGACCCAGGTGGACGATGGCGACCGCAGTCAGCCCGGCCGCGCGGCGTCGGACGCCTTCGGACAGGCGCCAATCCGGGCGGGACAGGCTGGCGGCAAACGGCATCGGTGGGGTCCATTGCCCGCCGGGGCTGGCGGGCGCGTGAACGGGCCTTAGAAAAAAGACGGGCGCGGGGAAAGCCCCGCGCCCGTCCTGCAATCGAAGCGGCGGTCCGGCGTTATGCGGCGAGCTTGCGCAGCACGTAGGGCAGGATGCCGCCCGCGTAGAAATATTCGATCTCGTTTTCGGTATCGATCCGGCAGAGCGTTTCGAACTCGCCGCTGCTGCCGTCGGGCCGGGTGTAGCTGACCTTCAGCGTCTGGCGCGGCTTCAGCGACTGGAGGCTGCCGAAGGTGAAGGTCTCATCGCCCTTCAGGCCCAGTGATTCGGCGCTTTCGCCGTTCACGAACTGCAGCGCCAGAACGCCCATGCCGATCAGGTTGGAGCGGTGGATGCGTTCGAAGCTTTCCGCGATCACGGCGCGGACACCCAGCAGGTTGGTGCCCTTGGCGGCCCAGTCCCGGCTGGAGCCGGTGCCATATTCCTTGCCGGCCAGGATGATGAGCGGGGTGCCCGTTTCCTTGTACTTCATCGCGGCGTCGTAGATGGATTCCACCTGGCCCGTGGGCAGGTAGGTGGTGACGCCGCCTTCGGTGCCGGGCGCCAGCCGGTTGCGGATGCGGATGTTGGCGAAGGTGCCGCGCATCATCACTTCATGGTTGCCGCGGCGCGCGCCGTAGCTGTTGAATTCGGCCTTGGGCACCTGCCGTTCCGTCAGGTAGCGGCCGCCGGGGCTGTCCGCCTTGATGGAACCGGCCGGGCTGATGTGGTCGGTGGTGATCGAATCGCCCAGCACGGCCAGCGCCCGGGCGTTCACGATGTCGGCCACGGGGGCGGGCGTCATCGTCATGCCTTCGAAATAGGGCGGGTTCTGGACGTAGGTGGAGGCGGGGTTCCACTGATAGGTCTGCCCGCCCGTCACGCGGATGGCCTGCCAGTGCCTGTCGCCCTTGAACACGTCGGCGTAGCGGCTGCGGAACATTTCCGGGGTGACCGCCTGCTGCACCAGGGCGGCGACTTCGCCGTTGGTGGGCCAGATGTCCTTCAGGAACACGTCCGTTCCATCCGCCGTCTTGCCAAGCGGGGTTTCGGTGATGTCGGACCGGATGGTGCCGGCCAGCGCATAGGCGACGACGAGCGGCGGGGACGCGAGATAGTTCGCCTTCACATCCGGGCTGACGCGGCCTTCGAAGTTGCGGTTGCCCGACAGCACCGAGACCGCGACGAGGTCGTTCGCGTTGATCGCTTCCGAGATCGGTTCCGGCAGCGGGCCGGAGTTGCCGATGCAGGTGGTGCAGCCATAGCCGACGAGGTTGAAGCCCAGCGCATCCATGTCGGCGGTGAGGCCGGCCTTGTCGAAATAGTCGGTGACGACCTGCGAGCCCGGCGCGAAGCTGGACTTCACCCAGGGCTTGCGCTGGAGGCCGAGCGCGCGCGCCTTGCGGGCGACGAGGCCGGCGGCGACGAGGACGCTGGGGTTGGAGGTGTTGGTGCAGCTGGTGATGGCCGCGATCACGACATCGCCATGGCCCAGATCATGCGTGGTGCCCGAGACGGGAACGCGCTGGTTCGGGTTTCCGGACTTGCCGTAGCCGCCGAGCAGTTCGGCTTCGAAGGCTTCGTCCGCCTGGTTCAACAGGACGCGGTCCTGCGGGCGGCGGGGGCCGGCGAGCGACGGGAGGACGGCGCCGAGATCGAGTTCCAGCGTATCGGTGAAGACGGGATCCGGGGTGCTGGCGTCGCGCCACATGCCCTGGGCCTTCGAATAGGCCTCCACCAGGGCGATGCGATGTTCGTCGCGGCCGGTGAGGCGGAGATAATCGAGCGTCTGCGCATCGACCGGGAAGAAGCCGCAGGTGGCGCCATATTCGGGCGCCATGTTGGCGATGGTGGCGCGGTCGGCGAGCGAGAGATTGTCGAGGCCGGGGCCGTAGAATTC
Source organism: Sandaracinobacter sp. T42 (assembly GCF_059115405.1). Classification (NCBI taxonomy): domain Bacteria; kingdom Pseudomonadati; phylum Pseudomonadota; class Alphaproteobacteria; order Sphingomonadales; family Sphingosinicellaceae; genus Sandaracinobacter; species Sandaracinobacter sp. T42. Next base: position 326,770 of record NZ_CM181101.1, on the reverse strand, counting down.
GACGAAACGGCCGACGACGCCCTTCTTGCGCAGCATCTGGGTGACGGTGAGCACGAGGTCGGTCGCGGTCATGCCTTCGGCGAGCGTGCCCGTCAGCTTGAAGCCGACGACTTCGGGCACCAGCATGGAAACCGGCTGGCCGAGCATGGCGGCCTCCGCCTCGATCCCGCCGACGCCCCAGCCCAGCACGCCGAGGCCGTTGACCATGGTGGTATGGCTGTCGGTGCCGACGAGCGTATCCGGGTAGGCGATCTGCTTGCCGTCCGCGCCTTCGGAGACCCACACCGTCTGCGCCAGATATTCGAGGTTCACCTGGTGGCAGATGCCGGTGCCGGGCGGGACCACGCGGAAGTTGCGGAGCGCCGAGGAACCCCAGCGCAGGAATTCATAGCGTTCGATGTTGCGGGCATATTCCAGCTCCACATTCTGTTCGAACGCCTTTGGCGTGCCGAATTCATCCACCATCACCGAGTGGTCGATCACGAGATCGACGGGGACGAGCGGGTTGATCTTCTGCGGGTCCCCGCCGAGCTTCGTCATCGCGTCGCGCATGGCGGCGAGATCGACGACGCAGGGGACGCCGGTGAAATCCTGCATCAGCACGCGCGCGGGGCGATACTGGATTTCATGATCGGAAGAGGGGTTCTTCAGCCAGGCGGCGATGGCTTCGACATCGGCCACCTTCACGGTGAAATCGTCTTCGAAGCGCAGCAGGTTTTCCAGCAGCACCTTCATCGAGAAGGGCAGGCGGGAGACGTCGCCGATGTGGGCCGAGGCGGCCTCCAGGCTGAAATAATCGTAGGATTTCCCGTCGACGGAGAGAGTGCGGCGGGTGGCGAGCCTGTCGTGGCCGGTGGCGGTCATGTCTGGTCCCTTTGGTTCGAACGGTTCGTGGGATGCCGGAGCCTCCTAGAACGGGGGGAGCCAGGCGGCAAGCGCGCCTTAAGTGGGAAATGCCGCGAGCCGTTAGGGAAGGCGGACGCAGGCGCGGAAAGGGCGAGGATGAAAGAGACGGGCGGGCTGGACGCGGTGCGGGTGGCCGATGGCGCGGGCGATCATGCCGGCATGGGGCACCCGACGCTGCTGCACTATGATGCCGTCCGTCGGCTGTTCGTGGAAACGGGGCTTGCGCCCGAGCCCGAGACCTATGAGCTGTTCTGGCTGCATGTGACCGGCGCGGATCCGGCGCTGTCGCGCGCGCTGGGGGAGCGGATGGCGGCGGGTGGGCTGGACGCCGACGCCGTGAAGGAGCTGAGGCGCAGGCATCTGGGCGATATCGCAGCCGCCGAGGTTCTGGCGCTGCTGGAGGCGACACAGGCGAGCGCCACGCATCTGGCCGGGCGACTGGAGCGTGGCCATGAGGAACTGAAGGCCTATGACGCGGAGATCGCGGCCGGCGACGAGGCGCTGGCAGTGGCGCGCGGGGTGACCGAACTGGCGCAGATGGTGGAGCGCCTGCGGCGCGCGAACGCGGTGATGATGGCGGCAAACCGGCGGCTGGAAGGGGACATCAACGCCGCCCGGCTGGAAACCGGGCGGCTGCTGGAACGGCTGGATACCGCCGAGCGGGCGGCGCGCACCGATCCACTGACCGGCCTTCCCAACCGGCGCGGCATCCTGGATGCCCTGAAGAAGGCCGCGCGCGAGGCGATGGAGGACGGCCAGCCGCTGGCGGTCGGGCTGGCGGACATCGATCATTTCAAGCGGATGAACGACAGATGGGGCCACGGAATCGGCGATGAAGTGCTGCGCTGCGTGGCGACGCACCTGCAGGCCCATGCGAAGCGAAGCGCCGGAGATGGGGCGATGGCCGGGCGGCACGGTGGGGAGGAATTCCTGGTGATGCTGCCGGGGCTGGGGCTGGCGGAAGCGGCCGCCGCGCTGGATTCGGCACGCGCGATCCTGGCGCGGCAGGTGCTGCGCAAGGCCGACGACGGGCAGGTGCTGGGCCGGGTGAGCTTTTCGGCGGGCGTGGCGTTGCTGCGGCCCGGCGACAGCGTGGAGGGTCTTGTGGATCGGGCCGACGCCGCGCTGTATGGCGCGAAGCGCGCCGGACGGGATCGGGTGCAGCCGGAAAAATCCGCCTAGACGTTCATGCTGTCCAGCTCGTGCCGGATCCGGGCGTGGGCTTCGGCGGTGATGGGCCAGCGCCAGACGAGAAGGGCGGCGAGGATGCCCAACAGCAGCGGAGGCCCTACGAACAGGAAGGTGAGCCCGGCCAGCGCCGACGGGCCGTTGACGGCCCCGGGTGCGGGATCGAAGCCCACCAGGCCGAGGATCGGATAGGTGAGGCCAACGGGAACAGCATAACCGAGCTTCTGCGTGGCGGTGAGGATGGCGAAGTTGAGGCCGGTGGTTTCGGCGGCGGGCCTGCCGGCCCGGCGTCGATCGAGCGCCTGTGCATCGGAGAGATCGGCCAGCATCGCGCGGAGCAGGAAGGCCGGGGCGGATATGGGTGCGCCCGCCAGGATGAAGGCGATGGCGGTAAGGGTGACGGCGCCATCGGGCAGGATCCATATGCCCAGTTGCGCGCCGCCCAGCCACAGTCCGGCCAGCGCCGCCATGCGGTGCTTGCCGTGGCGCGCCGCGCCCTTCACCCACAGCGGCGCGGCGAGCAGCCCGGCGAGGAAATAGCCGAGCAGCAGGGCCGAGGCGGTCGCAGCCGCGAAGTCGCGCACGGTGGTGAAATAGAACAGGAACAACGCGCCGGTGATGCCCGGCACCACGGACAGCAGCAGATCGGCGCCCAGCAGCAGCTGCATCCGCCGATCCGCCAGCACGCGGCGCACATCTGCCAGGCGGATGGCATGGCCTTCGCCCGCGTCTGCGCCTTCGGGCACGATCGCGGCGGCGGCCAGCACGGTCAGCGGGATCAGCGCCAGCACGAACCAGCCCATGGCATGGATGCCGGGTGTGGAGCCCTGGCCGGGATCGGCGCGGGCCATCAGCGGTGGGATCAGCAGCACCAGCAGTGTGGCGATGGCGTTGGCCGCCGTCCATGCGCCGAAGATGCGGGCGCGTTCGGCATAATCCGGCGACAGGCGGGCGCCCCAGGCTGTTTGCGCAAGGGAGATCATCGACCAGCCGACATAGAGCAGCAGCAGGGTGAAGAAGGCGGCCGTGGCCGAAACGCCGGGCTGCGCCATGAACACAAGCCATACGCCCGCCGCCAGCACCGCGCCGCCCGCCAGCATCCAGGGGCGGAACTGGCCGATGCGCGTGCGGGTGCCATCCATCAGCGCGCCCAGCAGCGGATCGATCGGGATGTCGATGATGCGCACCAGCGCGAACAGGAAGCCCACCGTCGCCAGCGGCAGACCCAGCGTTCCGGCATAGTGCGGCGGCAGATAGACGACGAGCGGCAGACCAAGCGCCGCAACCGGCAGGCACGGCCCGCACCAGGCGAGCAGATGCTTCAGCTTCACCCGCAAATCCACACTCCCTGTTCCCTCGGCCTGCTTCTTGCCGGATAGCCGGGCCGGGGGCTAGGGGGCATGGATGGCGAGAGATGCCGAACCGGCCCTTGCGGCGGCGAGCCTGGCGCGTGGCGGGCGGACGAACTTCGCCGGTTTCCTGCTGCGGCTGGCGGCGCGCTTTCCCTTCCTTCTGCTGGCGGCGCGTCTGTACGGGCCGGGGGAGCTGGGTGAATTCGCTTATGCGGTGATGGTGGTGGAGTTCACCGCCGCGCTGGCGACGATGGGGCTGAAGCGCGGCCTTTCGGCGGAGATGGCGCGGGGCGGGCATCCCGAAACCCATGCGCTGGCCGACGGCTGGCTGCTGGGGCTGGGGCTTGCGATGGCCGGATCGGCCCTGTTGTGGCTGTTCCCGGCCCTGATGTTCCCCGCCGGCGCGGACAGCGGCCTGCGCGGCCTTGCGCTGATCGTGCCGGCCATCGTGCTTTCGGACGTGTCGCTGGCGGGTCTGGCCTTCCGGCACAGGATCGACGTGGCGGTGCGGGCGCGATCGCTGATCGAGCCCTGGGTTCTGACCATCGCGGCGACGGTGCTGGCCTTCACCGCGGCGAAGCACTGGGGGCTGCTGCTGGCCTATTCGCTGAGCCTTCTGGCGGCTTCGGCCGCTTCGCTGCTGCCGGCGCTGCGCACCTTCGGGCTGCCGCGCGGCTGGCGGCCATCGGCCGGCCGGACATGGAACATGGTGTGGCGCAACCTGCCGCTGGCCGGCGCCGACCTTGTGGAGTGGAGCAGCCGCCGGCTGGACCTGTTCATCCTTGGCCGCTTCGCCGGGCCGCAGGAGGTGGGGCTTTACTATGCGGCGCAGCAGGTGGCGTCTCTGGCGGGGAAGATCCGGGTCAGCTTTGATCCGATCCTGGCGCCGATGCTTTCGAAGGCGGTGAAGGACGGCCGGCCGGGGGCGGCGGCGGCGCATCTGAACCAGGTGGGCTTCTGGGTGCTGAGCTTCCAGCTTCCGGTGGTGCTGGCGATGGGGCTGCCGGGCGAAGGCGTGCTGGGGCTTTTCGGGCCGGCATTCGCGGCCGGGGCGCTGGTGCTGGCGCTACTGCTGACGGCGGAACTGGCGGCGGCGGGCAGCAGCCTTGCGGAAATGGGCCTGATCTATGCCCGGCCCCGGGCGAACCTGGTGATCGCGGCCGGCGGCCTGGCGCTGCAGGCGGTGCTGAGCCTGCTGCTGGTGCCGGCGTTCGGCGGGGCGGGCGCGGCCGGCGCGCTGCTGCTTTCGCTGACGGCGGCTGCCGTCGCGCGGCAACTGGTGCTGAGCCGGGCGCTGGGGGCTGGTGTCGGCTTCTGGCGCTGGAGCCTGGTTGGCGCGGGGGCGGCGGCGTTCGCCTTCGGGCTGCTGCTGCGGGCGCTGCCGGAACTGTGGGAAATGATCCTGCTGATCCCCGGCGTGCTGTTGCTGTTCGCGGGGCTGATGTGGCGTTTCGGCTATGGCCCGGACGACCGCGCGCTTTTCCGCCGCGGCGCTTAGGCGGACCCTTTTCAGGCAGCCTGTTGCCGCCTAGTCTGCCGCCCTGTCGCTTTCGGGCGACGGCCCGAGCCGGGATTACCGGCCGGAGCCATGTTAAAAGGGGCTGACATGGATGTACGCGTTGCAGGGCGGCCGGCTGGCGACCGGATTCGCTTCGAGGGGCAGATGGGCCCGTTTTTCGGTGCGCAGATCGGGCGCCTGATCCTGACGGTTCTGACGCTGGGGGTTCACCGCTTCTGGTGGAAGACGGCGATCCGTCGCCGTTTGTGGACGGACACGACCGTGGATGGCGATCCGCTGGAATATCGCGGTCGCGGGATCGAGATGTTCGTGGGCGCCCTTCTGGTGTTCGCGCTGCTGCTGCTGCCCCTGTCTGCCATCTCGATCGCGCAGGCGGTGATGCAGGGCATGGGGCTGGCCTGGGCGGCGGCGCTGTTGCAGCTGGTGCTGATCCTTGGGCTTTTGTGGCTGTTCGGCTTCGCTGTCTATCGGGCGCGCCGCTACATGCTGAGCCGGACGAGCTGGCGCGGCATCCGCGCGGGAATGACGGGCAATGGCCTGGCCTATGCCTGGCTGAGCTTCCGCATGAGCCTGCTGAACCTGGTGACGCTGGGATTCGCCACGCCCTATTCCGACGCCCGGCGCTGGAACGCCCTTTGGGGCGATGCGATGTTCGGGACCGAACAGGTGCGTGCGGAGGTTGACTGGAAGACGCTGACAAAGAACTTCTGGCCCGCCTACATCGGGTCCATCATCGCCTTTGGCCTGGCGTTCGCCATGGGCTTCGAAGGCGTTGAAGCGGCGGGCAGGGTGATGGCCGGGGATGCCGGGGCGACGCTGGATCCTTCCGTCGGCTTCGCGATGACGAAATTCTATGGCTATCTGGCGATCGCCTTCCTGGCCTCCACCTTCCTGATGCTGGGCTATCGGGCGCATTTTCACCAGGAGGCGCTGGGCGCGACCGCCGTGGGCGGGCTGCGGTTCGGTTTTTCCGCAAACACGCTGGACTGGCTGAAATTCTATGCCGGCAATGCGGCCTGGGTGGTGCTGACGCTGGGCGTGGGCCTGCTTCTGCTGCGGTTCCGGCTGTGGCGCTTCTGGATGGAACATCTGGAGCTGTATGGCGAGCTGGACACCGACGATATCCGGCAATCCGTGCTGAGGGCCCCTGTTCATGGAGACGGGCTTGCCGACGCCTTCGACATCGGCGGAATCTGACGCGCACACAGCACAGCTGTTCGACGGGGAAACGGCCGCCCGCCGCCTGGTGCGTGTGACGCCCTGGGCGGGCGGGCTGCAGCTTTCGGGTGGTGCGGACCTGCTGCTGGCCCGCGCCGAGCTGCGGCTGGTTTCCGATGGCGGGCCGCGGACGGTGCTGGGCCGCTTCGACAATCCGGACTGGCGGCTGGTGGCCGAGCCCCCGCTGCCGCGCGACTGGCTGACGGGTGTGGCGCGCGCCGATGCCGTGCGCCCGCGCGACCTGCGGCTGCTGGCGCTGGGGTTGGGCGGGGCCGCGGCCGTGGTTGCGATGATGTGGCTGTGGGGCGGCGTGGTGCTGGCGGCCGCCGCGCCGCTGGTGCCCGACAGCGTGACCGGGCCGCTGGGCAAGGGCATGGTGGCGCAGCTGGTGGGCGACCGGGCCTGCGAAAGCCCGGCGGCCGATGCCGCGCTGGCGCGGCTGACGGCGCGGATCGGCGCGCCCCGGCCCCTGAACGTGACGGTTGCGGACTGGCCGTTCGCCAACGCCTTTGCCGGGCCCGGCGGGGAAATCGTGCTGACGCGCGGGCTGATCGAGACGGCATCCGGCCCGGACGAGGTGGCGGGCGTGCTGGCGCATGAAATGGGCCATGTGGCGCACCATCATCCGACGAAGGCGCTGCTGCGATATTATGGCGTTTCGCTGCTGGCGGGTTCGCTGGGCGGGCGCAGCGCGGAGCTGGCGGATGTGGGGCTGGCGCTGGCCTCCACCCGGGATGCGGAGCGGGAGGCGGATGCCCATGCCCTGAAGGCGCTGGCGGCGGCGGATGTTTCCACCGCGGGCCTTTCCGCCTTCTTCGAGCGGCAGATGAAGAGTGGGACGAAGCCGGATGGTCAGGCGGAGGAGCGGCTGCGGCAGGTGCTGGCCGAAGCGGGGAGCTGGGCGCGCACCCATCCGCCGGATGCCGAGCGGCTGGAAACGATCCGCGCGGCCGGGGCGTCGGCGCGGACACGGCCGGCCATGACCGCGGCCGACTGGGCCGCGCTGAAGGCCGCCTGCCTCAGTCGGCCGGTTCGAGCCGGCGATTGATCAGCCGACCATCCGGCGCGAGGGCGGCGACCACGACCATCGGGCCTTCGCGCAGCTGGGCTTCCAGCAGGGGAGCCGAGGTTTCGGAGACGAAGATCCGGCTTGTGAAGGCGGGCTCCAGGCGCGGCCCGAATCCCTGGCGCAGATCCAGCCCCGAGACGGCCGGATCCACCGGATGGGCACAGGCGGGGGGCAGGGTGCTGATCGTGGCGATGACGGTTTCGCCCTGCCGTTCGAGGCAGAGGCGGCATTGCGCGGGATCGTTGCAGAGCGCGGCATCCCCGCGCATCTGCCAGGCGTAGCTGAACTGCACATAGCGGCCGCGCAGGGGATCGCGCGGATCATAGCCCCGAATCGGGATCCGCCATTCGGGCGCGGCCGACAGGGCGCGTTCATTCCCCCAGATGCTGGCGGCCAGCCAGAGCGCGGGCAGGGCGAGCGCGGCCAGAAGGAGAGGCCGGCGGATCATGCCTGTTCGCGCCGCTTTGTGACAAGACGGTGCCACAGCCAGCTGAGGCCGACGAGCAGCAGCCCGCCCACGACGAGGCCGCCGCCGGTGGCGGCAAGCGAGCCGAAAAGTTCGATGTAGATGATGAAGATCCTGAGGCCGATGGCGGCGATCGCGACGGCGAACAGGCTGGTCCAGCCGGCGGCGGCCGCGCCCCGGGCGATCAGGGACCAGAGCGCCATGAACGCCGCGATCCCCACCAGGCGACTGGCCATGCCATCGGGATGCGGAACCGCGAGCGCAAGGGCGAAAGCCAGCGGCGGGCCGGCCAGCAGGGGCAGCAGGATGCCGCGCGGGACTTCCCGGCGCCAGCCAAGCGCCAGCGCGGCCGCCGAGGCGAGGGTGGCGGGCAGCAGGCGCAGGGCGTTGTCGGCGGCCTGGGCGGGGGTGATGTGCGAGGCCCAGGCGAAATGGACGATGCTGGCGCCCGCCAGCAGGGCCACGATCCCGGCTTCCCGCAGGGCGAGGCGGAAGCCGGGGCCGCGTTCGGACAGCAGGAAGGAAAGGGCGACGAGCAGGGCGGGGACGGCCATCGCGGCCCCGTGCGCCAGCCGCCACCAGCCGCCCGCATCGATGCTGTCCGCCGCCATGGCGGCAGGACCGATGAGGGCGAGGCCCGCGAAGGCGAGGCCGGTGAGCCGGGTTTGGCCGGAGAGGAGGAGGGCGGGCCCGGTGATGGCGAGCCACAGCAGGAGCGCATGCCAGGCCGGGCCGGTGAGCTGATAGACCTGCGACTGGAGCGCGATTCCGGCCAGCACCAGCCCCGCGAACAGGAACAGCGCGCCTTCGGCCGGCCACAGCCGGTGGCGGCTTTTCCAGTGCCAGTGCGCGGCTGCGGCGCCGAGCAGCAGCGCCATGTGCGCGGCGAGCTTCGCGCCGTGCGGGATACGATCCCAGTTGGCGGAAATCAGGAGGATGATGCCGAGGACGACGGCGAACAGGCCGAGGCCGGCGATGGCCCAGCGGGCGACGGGCCGTTCGCGGGAAGCTTCATGGGCACGGATGCGGTCTGCGGCCGCAAGGTCGATCAGGCCTGCCCCCACCCAGGCTTCGAGGCGACTGTCGAGCGACATGGCTGACTGGTGCAGCCTTGGTGCGCGAGATGCAAGCCCTGCCGTGCGCAGAAGGTTAACGCTGTCGGCAGGTTTGACGGAAATCTGATAGTTAATGGAAATTAATATCATAATTTCAATTATTTGCGAGAAAATTAATTTTGGCATGAGAATTGCTGATTGCTTTCCGAGAGCTGGGCAGTCCGGCGCATAGGATGGGAGTGAGACATGGTTCGATTTCTGGCCACTGTTGCGGCGCTGAGCCTGGTTGTGGCTGCGCCGGTGGCGGCCTCGGTCGTGATCGATTTCGATGACCTGCCGGCAGACGGCGTGGTGCCGACGGGCTACATGGGCGTGAACTGGGGCGGTGGTTTCAACTATTATGACGATGTGCAACCGCCGTTCAGCGCGCGGTCGGGCGCGACGCGCATCTATGGCAACTACAATCTCTATCCGGCCGGCTTCACGGGGCAGATGCCGATCCTGCTGGGCGCGGGTTCTGTGTTCGACGGCGCCTGGTTCGCCGGCTATGACTTCAACAGCATCACGCTGTCGCTCTATTCGGGCGGCGTGCTGCAGACCTCGGTATCGAGCGGCGCGCTTTCGGGGACGCCGCAGTTCCTGGCGACCAACTGGACGGGCGGTATCGACGAGATCCGCATCACCGCCAACGGCCAGGGCAACGGCTATTGGGTGGGCGACGATTTCACCTTCGACAAGCTGGTCGACTATCAGGGCGGCGGCGCGGGCGCCGTGCCGGAACCTGCCACCTGGGCGATGCTGATCGCGGGCTTCGGGCTGGTGGGCGCCGCCGCGCGCCGCCGTCGTGCCGGATCCGTGCTGGCCTGAGCCGCAGCACCGGTTCCACGCGAGACAAGTTGCACAAGGCGGGGGGTCGGCAGCAATGCCGGCCCCCTCTCTTTTCTGGCGCGCGAGGCTTCCTACATCTGCGCCGCAGGCCGCGCCGCGCGGCCCGACGGAAAGGCAGATTTCCCTGATGAGCGAGATACCCACCTGGCACGGCACGACCATCCTGGGCGTGCGGAAGAACGGGCGGACAGTGGTTGCAGGCGACGGCCAGGTGAGCCTGGGGCAGACCGTGATCAAGCCGAATGCGAAGAAGGTGCGCCGCCTGGGCGCGGATGGAAAGGTGGTGGGCGGCTTCGCGGGTTCGACTGCCGACGCCTTCACCCTGTTCGAGCGGCTGGAAGCCAAGCTGGAGCGTTACCCCGGCCAATTGACGCGGGCCTGTGTGGAGCTGGCGAAGGACTGGCGGCAGGACCGTTACCTGCGCCGGCTGGAAGCCATGATGATCGTGGCCGACGAGACGACCATGCTGATCCTGACGGGCACAGGCGACGTGCTTGAGCCCAATGACGGCGTCGCCGCCATCGGATCGGGCGGCAACTATGCGCTGGCGGCGGCCCGCGCGCTGATGGACACCGATGCCGACGCCGAGGCCATCGCCCGCAAGGCGATGGGGATCGCGGCCGACATATGTGTGTACACCAACAACAATCTGACCGTGGAATCCCTTTGATGGATGCAATCATGAATCCGGAAATCGCAGGCGTTGCGGCGCTGACCCCCAAGGCCATCGTGGCCGCGCTGGACCGCCATATCGTGGGCCAGACAGATGCGAAGAAGGCGGTTGCCGTGGCGCTGCGGAACCGCTGGCGGCGCCAGCAGCTGCCGCCCGAGCTGCGCGACGAGGTGACGCCGAAGAACATCCTGATGATCGGGCCGACGGGCTGCGGAAAAACCGAGATCTCCCGCCGGCTGGCGAAGCTGGCCGAGGCGCCGTTCCTGAAGATCGAGGCGACCAAGTTCACCGAGGTGGGTTATGTGGGCCGCGACGTGGATTCCATCATTCGCGACCTGGTGGAGGAATCCATCCGCCTGACCCGCGACCTGAAGCGGGCGAGCGTGCGGGATGCGGCCGAAGCCGCCGCGCTGGACCGGCTGCTGGATGCGCTGGTGGGCAAGGACGCCAGCGAGGCGACACGCCTGGCCTTCCGTGACCGGGTGTTCGCCGGCCAGCTGAAGGGCAAGGAAGTCGATATCGAGGTGGAGGATGCCGGCGGCGGCCTGCCGTTCGAGATCCCCGGCCAGCCCGGAAGCATGCAGATGATCAACCTGGGCGAGATGCTGAAGGGCATGGGGCCGAAGCGGACGAAGCGGCGCAAGATGCCGGTGGAGGACGCCTGGGAACTGCTGGTGAACGAGGAGAGCGACAAGCGGCTGGACACCGATGACCTGACGCGCGAGGCCGTGAAGAACGCGGAAGCCAACGGCATCGTGTTCCTGGACGAGATCGATAAAATCGCCGTTTCTGACGTGCGCGGGGGGAGCGTTTCCCGCGAGGGTGTGCAGCGGGATCTTCTGCCGCTGATCGAGGGCACCACTGTCGCCACCAAATATGGGCCGGTGAAGACCGACCATATCCTGTTCATCGCATCCGGCGCCTTCCATGTCGCGAAGCCCGCCGACCTGCTGCCCGAACTGCAGGGCCGCCTGCCGATCCGGGTGGAGCTGGGCGGGCTTACGAAGGCGGATTTCGTGCGCATCCTTTCCGACACGGAAGCCTCTTTGACGCGGCAGTATGTGGCGCTGATGGGAACCGAAGGGGTGGAACTGAGCTTCACCGCCGAGGGGATCGAGGCCATTGCCGACATCGCGGCGCAAGTGAACGACCGGGTGGAGAATATCGGCGCCCGGCGGTTGCAGACGGTGATGGAAAAGCTGCTGGAGGATCTGAGCTTCGAGGCGGCGGACGGGATGACCCGGTCGCTGGTGGTGGACGGCGCCTATGTGGAGAAGCAATTGGCCCCGATTGCGCGGGATAATGATCTGTCGAAATTTATTCTCTAGGCCGGTGGGCGTCGCTTCCGCCCGTGTGGAGGCGGCTCCGAAAGGACAAAGGCATGGCACAGGATTTCGTGCGGCATCGGCAGCCGTGGAAGCCGGAGGAGCAGGCCAAGCTCAGGACTCTGGCTGCGAAGGGCATGGGGCTGAAGGCCATCGCCAAGGCGCTGACGCGCAGCGAGGAATCGGTTCAGGACAAGGCGCGGGATGAAGGGCTGAAAATCGCGAAGTTGCGGTGAGGGCCGGCCGCGCGGCTGGGCCGCGCGAGTCCGGCTGCGGAGTCTAAGAAGGAAAAGAAGGAAGGGTCCGGCAAAGCCGGACTCGTCGGACGGACCGGGGACGGACCGGCGATAGAGATCGCCGATTCCGCCGGCCGGGTCTCCGGCGAGTCCGGAGGTTAGCGCTGCGCGCTAACTCCGGCCGCCGCTGGCCCTAAAAGGGCCAGACGACCGGCACCCAGAACACCGCCACCACGAAGAACAGCAGCATCATCACGCCGCCCAGCTTCCAGTAGTCGGTGAACTTGTAGCCGGCCGGGCCCATCACCATCAGGTTCACCGGCGTTGCGATCGGCGTGAGGAAGGCCGCCGCGCAGGCGACGTTCACGCTCATCAGAACCGGCGTCACGTTCACGCCCAGCCCCTTGGCCGCCAGCACGGCGATGGGGATGACGATGAGGGCGGTCGCCGTGTTGGAGATCACCTGCCCCAGGATGGCCGAGATGATGAACAGGCCGATCAGCAGCGCGGTGGGCCCGGCATCGCCCAGCAGCAGGATCAGATTGTCGGCCAGCAACTGGGCTGCGCCCGTCTGGAACATCGCGGTGGACAGCGGCATCATTGCGCCCACCAGGATCACCGTTGTCCAGTTGATGGCGCGATAGGCTTCCTCCACCTTCAGCAGGCCCGTGAGGATGACGGCGGTTGCCGCGATCAGGCCCGCGATGGCGGGCTGCACCAGATCGAAGGCGAGCATCGCCACCATGGCGATGAGGATGATTATCGCGGCCCTGGCGCCAAGGCCCATGGGAACCGCCTGCTTGCGCACCACGGCGGGGCTGTCCACCACCAGCACGGCCGGGTCTGCCAGATGCCGATCGAGCGCGGCCCAGCTGCCCTGCACCAGCATCGTGTCGCCCGCGGCCAGCTTCTGCGCGCCGGGCGGCAGCGTTTCGCCCGCGCGGTGGATGGCGAGGACGACGAGTTCGCCATCCCCGGCCGTCATGCCGGGGAAGGCCATGGTGCCGACAAGACGGGAGCGCGGCGGGACGATCACTTCGGCAAGGCCGGATGCCCGGTTGAAGAAGGAATCCGTGATGGCGGGGCCGTCGCTGATCTCCTCCTCCTCGTGCCGGGCCGAGCCGATGAGGGCAAGCGCCTTGTCCTGCGCGAGGGCGGCGATGGTTGCAGGTTCGCCCGAGACGATCAGCGAATGGCCGGGCTGCAGCGCCTCATCCTCTGCCATCGGGGCGTTGCCGGCATCCTTCAGGCGGATGATGCGTACGCCCGGATAGCCGGACAGGTCAAGATTGCGGGCACGGCTGCCGGCCAGGGGCGAATCGTCGCGCAGCTTCAGGCGGAAGAACCGGCCTTCCAGCGCATATTGTTCGCTGAGCGTGTTGGCGTGACGGGAGAAATCCCCCGGCAGCGAAGGGCCCTGGGTATGGGGCAGCAGCCTTGGCCCGAGGAAATACATGATGAGGATGCCGCCGATCACCAGCGGCACACCCACCCAGGCGAATTCGAAGAAGGCGAAGGTCCGCCCGCCGGTCGCATCCGCCAGCGCATCATTGGTGATGACGGAGATTGGGGTGCCGGACAGCGCCAGCATCGATCCGCAATGCGCGCCGAACGCCAGCGGCATCAGCAGCTGTGATGTCTTGGTGCCGGTGCGGATCGCCATGACGACGACGACGGGCAGCAGGGCGGCGACGGCGCCGTTCACGCTGATCATCGCGGTGAGCACGGCGACGATCAGGATCATGAAGGTCAGGAGCCGGGCGCGGCTGTCGGTTCCGGACCACTGGATGAGTTTCTGGCCGACCCAGGCCGTGACGCCGGCGGCTTCCAGCCCGGCGGAGACGACGAAGAGGGTTGCGATGAAGATGATCGTGGGATCGCCGAAGCCGGAGAACACCTCCTGCAGGGAGAGCACGTTTGTCATGTAGAGGGCAAAGGGCACGGCAAGCGCCACGATCACCACCGGCAGCCTGTTCTGGATGAACAGGATGACGGCGCCGACGATGATCAGGAACACGATTGTGATGTCGCTCAAAGGCTCTCTCCCGGTGCAGGGCGCACGCTGCGGCAACGGAGCCGTTAAATCAACCTTTGGAGCCGCTTGACAGCCCGTGCGGAAAGGAGTGCTGTCCGCTGAAAGCAGGCGCGGATCAATCGCGTTCGCGTAAAACGAGGTTTGGGGCATGGCAGAGGCGGCAGCAAAACGCGGCGGGATGGACCGGCTGCTGGACGTGATCGAGCGGGTGGGCAACAAGGTTCCGCACCCGGCGGTGATCTTCCTGGTGATGATCGGGGTGGTGATCATTGCCTCTGTCATCCTGTCGGCGCTGGGATCGTCCGTCTCGCTGGAAACGACGGATGCGGACGGCAATCTGACCAGCCGGGTGGTGGCGGTGAACAGCCTGCTTTCCACCGAGGGCCTGCGCTTCATGCTGACGAGCTGGGTCGACAATTTCATGGGATTCTCGGCCACCGGCATGATTCTTGTGGCCATGATCGGCGTGGGCGTGGCGGAACAGACGGGACTTGTCGCCGCGCTGATCCGCAAGATCGTGGCGGTGACGCCCCCCCGGCTGATCACCTTCGTCATTGTGCTGCTGGGCGGCTTGTCCTCCATCGCGGCGGACGCGGGCTATGTGGTGCTGATCCCGCTTGGCGCCCTGGCCTTCATGAGCCTGGGCCGGCACCCGCTGGCCGGGATCGCCGCGGCCTTTGCCGGGGTTTCGGCCATCTTCGGGGTGAACCTGCTGATCACGCCGCTGGACGGCGCGCTGACGGAAATCACCAACGATGCGATCGCCCTTGTGCGGCCGGGGACGACGCTGGACCTGACGGCGACCATGTGGTTCTCGATCGTCAGCCTGGTGGCGATGTCGGCGCTGTGCGCCTGGATCACCGAGAAGTTCGTGGAGCCGCATCTGGGCAAATATGATCCGGCGCAGGCCGGGCCTGTCGCATCCGAAGGGGCGGGCCCCGCCGACGCGAAGGACGAAGGGCCCGGGCCGGATGCCGAGGCGCGCGGGCTTCGCTGGGCCGGCTGGGCGCTGCTGGCGGTTCTGGCGGCCGTGGTGGCGCTGAGCTGGGGCGAGGGCGCGGTGTTCCGCAACCCGGAAACAGGCTCGCTCATCTCGGACTCGCCGCTGATGAAGGGGCTGATCGTGCTGGTCGCCATCATCTTCCTGGCGGTGGGCGCGGCCTATGGCGCCGGCGCGGGCACGCTGAAGAGCACGTCGGAAGCCATCGGCATGATCGACAAGGCCTTCCGCAACATGGGGCCGCTGATCTTCCTGTTCCTGGTGATCGCGCAGTTCCTGGCCTTCTTCGGGTTCACCAACATCGCGACCGTGCTGGCGGTGAACATGGCCGATGCGCTGGTGGCGGCGAACCTGGGTTCGATCACATTGCTGCTGGGTTTTGTGGCGGCGATCCTGCTGCTGGATATCCTGATGCCCGGTTCCATCCCGAAATGGGCGATCTTCGCGCCGATCTTCATCCCGCTGTTCATCCAGCTGGGCAGCGATCCGGCGACGGTGCTTGCGGCCTATCGCGTGGCGGATTCGCCCATGAACGTGATCACGCCGCTGATGGGCTATTTCCCGCTGATCGTGATCTTCTGCCAGCAATATGTGAAGGATGCCGGCGTGGGCACGGTGATCGCCATCATGCTGCCCTACACGATGTGGCTGGTGCCGATCTGGACCGCGCTGCTGGTGGCCTGGTACATGCTTGGGGTTTCCTGGGGCTTCTGAGGCTCGGGGACCGCGCGGGAGGGTGCCGGCGGGGTCAGCCGGCGCGCTTTTGCGCCCCTTGCGCGAAGAAGCCACTGCCCCGGGCGGAGCCCAGCGTTTCCCAGGCCTCTCGCACGATCGCGCGATCCAGTTCCTTCGTATAGTCGTCGAGGTCGGCGTAGGGGATCAGATCCGGGTGGCGCCTGGCTTCGTTGTCGCGCACGGGGCCGTGGCGCCAGCCGGACAGGCGGCGGTCAACCATCCAGCGGCGATGTTCCAGTTCCGCAAGCCGTTCCAGCAGGGCCGGGCCCAGCCGTGGCAGCGGGATGCCGCCCATATTGTTGGGGCGCGGCAGGGGAACGCGCAGCCAGGCGGCGAGATCGACGCCCGCCGTCAGCAGCTTGGCGGGTAGATGGACGAGCAGGCGGCGGTTGGATTCGCGATACTCCTCGTCAAGATCGTCCCAGGGGCGGTTGGCGGGCAGGCCGGGCTTTGCGGTGCGGCGATAGGCTTCGTGGAACAGGCGGGCGAGATAGTCGCTGCCGGGATCGAACAGGCCCAGGGATTCCGCGAATTCGGCATGGGCGCCGAAGCCGATCAGCTCTGCGGATTCGCAGGCGACCGGGACGCGGGGCAGGCCGGCATTGCCGCCGAGGCGGACGCACACGGGCCCCATGTTCCAGTGTTCCCGCCCGGCCAGGGCGTGGAGCGCGCGGGCGAGCGACAGGGCGCGCGGATCGGAATCGATGGAGACATGGGCCAGTGTGACGGGGCATTCCCCATGGGCCCGGATCAGCGCCTGTTCGGGCAGGTGGCGCGGATCGTCGACCGGGCCCGGATCGAGGAAGCGGATGTCGGCGGATTCGCCCAGTTCGGGGCAGCGGCGGAACAGATCCGCGCGCAGGGCCTCTGCCTCGGGGTCCACGATGGTGATCCGCGGCGACGGCTGGAAGCCTGTGAGCGAGCAGAGCAGGAGATCCGACAGGATCGCGTCACCGCCGCGGCCGAAGCCGAACAGCAGCGCATGGACACGATCCTGCCCGAGTTGCCGGGCGATCAGGGGTGGCGGGTTGCGCCAGTGGAGATCGCGCACGGCCAGTTGCAACTGGTTGACGACCCGCACGCCGGCCATCGGGCCGAACGCGGTGTTGCGCCCGCCCTGCCAGCCATGGGTGGCATTCACGGTGATGGGCAGGCCGGGCGCGCCTTCGCGCAGGGCCTGGATCGCGGACAGCTGCCGGGCTTCATCCGTGAAGGCGACGATGGCGCGCCGCGCGCCGGCGGCATGTTCCCGTGCCGTGGAGGGGCACAGCGGGCCTGAGACGAGCTGCGCGCCCGGTACGCCTGGCCGCGCCTTGTCCGTCGTGAACCAGGTGACGCGGGTTTGCCGAAGCGCGGCGGCCGCGACGACACCGTCGATCAGCGGGTGATCGCCAACCACGAGGAGCGGCTGCGCGGGATCGGCACCCGGCGGCATGGACCGGACCTGTCCGCTGAAGGCTTTTCCTGCGCCCGGCATCGGCTGCGATCTGTTCCCCATGGCAACCCAAGCGAAGCATGGAGGGCGCGCGGGATCGAGGCAAGGGCCGCGGAAGGCGCAGTTCCCAGTTCGTTACAATCTGAGGGGCAAGACGTGCCGCGAGATGCGGTGCCCAGTCCGTCGGTGCTCAGTCCGTCAGTTCGTCCCAAGCGCCCTTCAGCCGGTCCCAGAAGCCCTTCGATTTCGGACAGGCCTCGTGCGGGCTTTCGGTGCCGCGGAATTCCTCCAGCAGTTCCTTCTGCCGGCTGGTCAGCCTGGTGGGGGTTTCAAGTTCCACCTGCACCACCAGATCCCCCATGCCATGGCCGTTCAGCGCGGGCATCCCGCGTCCGCGCACGCGGAACTGGCGGCCGGACTGGGTGCCGGCGGGGATTTTCACCTCCACCGGTTGCTTGTCGAGCCCGGGGATGCTGATCTCGCCGCCGAGCGCCGCGTCCACGAAGCTCATCGGAACCTGTGCGAACAGGGTGGTGCCGTCACGCTTCCAGATGGGGTGCGGCTTCATGTGGATGAAGATGTAGAGATCGCCATTCTCGCCGCCGCGCGGGCCGGCTTCGCCTTCGCTGGCGAGGCGGATCCGGGTGCCGTCATCGACGCCCCTCGGGATTTTCACCTTCAGTTGCTTGCGCCGTTCGACGCGGCCTTCGCCATGGCAATGTTCGCAAGGGTCCGAAACGACCTGGCCCGAGCCGTGGCATTGCGGGCAGGTGCGTTCCACGATGAACATGCCGTTCTGCATGCGCACCTGGCCCCGGCCGCCGCAGGTGTTGCAGGCTGTCACGCGGGAGCCGGGCTTGGAACCGGTGCCGACGCAATGGTCGCAGGTGGCGGCGACATCGAGGGAGATGTCCGCCTCCGCGCCGTGGAAGGCATCCTCGAAGCTGACCTGCAGATCGTAGCGGACATCGGCGCCGCGCTGCGGCCCGGCGCGGCGGCCGCCGCGCGCCCCGCCCATGAACTGGTCGAAGATGTCCGAGAAGATGTCGGAGAAGGGCGAGGCGTCGCCGAAGGGGTTGCCGCCGCCGTTGCCCGGCTGGCCGCGCACGCCGGCATGGCCGAAACGATCATAGGCGGCGCGCTTCTGTGGATCCGACAGCACGCCATAGGCTTCGCTGATGGCCTTGAAGCGCGCCTCCGCGTCGGCGTCGCCGGGGTTCTTGTCCGGGTGCCAGCGCATGGCGAGCTTGCGATAGGCGGACTTCAGCGCCGCCTCGTCGCAGCCCTTCTGAACCTCGAGCAACTCGTAGTAATCGACTTCCGCGTACATCCGCGCCAGCCCTTCGCAGGAAGGGGCCGGGGGTCAAGCCCCCGGCCACAGATGTTTACTTCTTGCTGTCGTCGACTTCGGTGAAGTCGGCATCGACGACATCGTCGGCAGGCTGTTCGCCGGCGGGGGCGGCCCCTTCGGCCTTGGCCTGTTCGGCGGCATAGACCGCTTCGCCCAGCTTCATCGCCACCTGGGCGAGCGCCTGCGCCTTCTGGTTGATCTGGTCGGCGTCGCCGGAATCCAGCGCGGCCTTCACCTCTGCGATGGCGGCTTCGATTGCCGTCTTCGTTCCGGCATCGACCTTGTCGCCATGTTCGGCCAGCTGGCGTTCGGTGGCGTGGACGAGGCTGTCGGCCTGGTTGCGGGCTTCGGCCGCTTCGCGGCGCTTCTTGTCCTCGCTGGAGAACTGCTCCGCTTCCTTCACCATCTTCTCGATGTCGTCCTTCGACAGGCCGCCCGAGGGCTGGATGCGGATCTGCTGTTCCTTGCCGGTTCCCTTGTCCTTCGCGTTGACGGCGACGAGGCCGTTGGCGTCGATATCGAAGGTGACTTCGATCTGCGGCACGCCGCGCGGGGCAGGCGGGATTCCGACGAGATCGAACTGGCCGAGCAGCTTGTTGTCAGCTGCCATTTCCCGTTCGCCCTGGAAGACGCGGATGGTGACCGCCGACTGGTTGTCGTCGGCCGTGCTAAACGTCTGCGACTTCTTGGTGGGGATGGTGGTGTTGCGGTCGATCATGCGGGTGAAAACGCCGCCCAGCGTCTCGATGCCGAGCGAGAGCGGGGTGACATCCAGCAGCAGCACGTCCTTCACGTCGCCCTGCAGCACGCCGGCCTGGATGGCGGCACCCATGGCGACCACTTCATCCGGGTTGACGGACGTGTTCGGCTCCTTGCCGAACAGATCCTTCACGAACTGACGCACGCGGGGCATGCGGGTCATGCCGCCGACGAGGATGACCTCGTTGATGTCGGAAGCCTTCACGCCGGCTTCGTTCATCGCATCCACGCAGGGCTTGCGGGTGCGTTCGATGAGATCGAGAACCAGCTTTTCGAGATCCGCGCGGGAGATCGTCTTCACGAGGTGCTTCGGACCGGTGGCGTCCGCCGTGATGAACGGCAGGTTCACTTCGGTCTGGGCCGAGGACGACAGCTCGATCTTGGCCTTTTCGGCGGCTTCCTTCAGGCGCTGAAGGGCAAGCCGGTCGCCCCTGAGGTCGATGCCTTCATCCTTCTTGAAGCCGTCGGCCAGGAACTCCACGAGCTTCGCATCGAAATCCTCGCCGCCCAGGAAGGTGTCGCCCGAAGTGGACTTCACTTCGAACACGCCGTCGCCCAGTTCCAGGATCGAGACGTCGAAGGTGCCGCCGCCGAGGTCATAGACGGCGATGGTGTGGGCCGACGTGCTCTTGTCGAGGCCGTAGGCGAGCGCCGCGGCGGTCGGTTCGTTGATGATGCGCAGCACTTCGAGGCCGGCGATCTGGCCGGCATCCTTGGTGGCCTGGCGCTGGGCGTCGTTGAAGTAGGCCGGAACGGTGATGACCGCCTGGGTGACGGTTTCGCCGAGATAGGATTCCGCGGTTTCCTTCATCTTCTGCAGGATGAAGGCGGAGATCTGCGACGGGCTGTAATCCTTGCCGCCGGCCTGAACCCAGGCGTCGCCGTTGCCGCCCTTCACGATCTTGTAGGGGACAAGGCCGATGTCCTTCTGGGTCATCGGATCGTCGAAACGGCGGCCGATCAGGCGCTTCACCGCGAACACGGTGTTTTCCGGGTTGGTGACGGCCTGCCGCTTGGCGGGCTGGCCCACCAGACGCTCGCCGTCCTTCGCGAAGGCGACCTGCGACGGGGTCGTCCGCGCGCCTTCCGCATTTTCGATCACCTTGGGCGTCGCACCTTCCATCACAGCCACGCAGCTGTTGGTGGTGCCGAGGTCGATCCCGATAACCTTCGCCATAGTCTTCCTTGCCTGTCTTGCGCTGCAGAGGCCCGCAGCGCACCTTTCCGATAGATTTTTCTGGGACGCGCGAAGGCGCCCTTTCATGGCGGCATATAGGGGGGGGATTTCCGGCATCAATGGTTTCGGAGCGCTTTTTCCCCGCCGTTCATCCGCGCGAAAGGCGGACTGTTGCAGCGGCGATGGTGCTGAGGATAGGATTTCCACCCAGAGCAACCCGGGAGAGAGACCGAACATGCTGCGCGCGCTTGCCCTTTCCACCCTGCTGCTGGCGCCCGCTGCGGCTGTTGCCCAGGCGCCCGTGCCGCATGTCCAGGATGCCTGGGTTCGCCTTCCCGCCGTGTCTGGCCGGCCGGCTGGCGGCTTCTTCCTGATCCACGGCACCGCGAAGGCGGATGCGCTGGTGGGCGTGACATCGCCCAGGGCGGAACGGATCGAGATGCACAGCATGGTGAACGAGGGCGGCATCATGAAGATGCGCGCGGAAAAGAGCTTTGCAGTGCCCGCCAAAGGGGCGCTGACGTTCGCGCCGGGCGGCAGCCACCTGATGATCTTCGGGCTTTCCCCGGAGGTGAAGCCGGGCGCGACCATTCCGCTGACCTTCAGCTTCCAATCGGGCGCGAAGGTGACGCTGAACGCCGAAACCCGTGCCGCCAACGCCCCCGTGAAGGCGGCTGAGCCTGGCCACCAGCACTGAGGAGTGGCCCGCCCGTCGGGCGCTGACAGAGGGTGAGCAGGCGCTTGCGGCCCGGGTGTTCGGCCCTGCGCTGGATCCCGGACCGGTGCGGATCAACCGGCTGAAATGGTGGATGTGGCAGCCTGCCTGGATCACCATGGCGCCGGACGGGCACCTGTGGTTCCACCCCAACGGCGATGCGTGGAGCGCGGATTTTTCCGCTGAGGGGCCGGTGCTTCGCGGGCATTTCGTCCACGAGATGACGCATGTGTGGCAGCATCAGCAGGGCATCAGTCTGATTTTCCGGCGGCCGCCGTTCGCCCGCTATCGCTATCTGCCGCTGGTGCCGGGCAAGCCCTTCCAGCGCTATGGGCTGGAGCAGCAGGCCGAGATCGTGAAGGACGCCTATCTGCTGGGCGAAGGCGTGCGCCTGCCCGGTCGGCCGCCGATCGAGGCCTATCGGGCGCTGCTGCCATTTTCGGTGGACCCTATGGCCTGATCAGCAGGGCGTGGCGCTTCTTGCCAAGGCTGAGTTTCGCGGGGGCGGCGACGGGCTGGTTGGGATCGCTGGCCGGCTCGCCGTCGATCCGCACCGCGTTCTCGCCCAGTTTGCGCCGGGCTTCGCCCTTCGAGGCCGCGAGACCGGTGAGGACGAGGGCATCGACCAGCGGCAGCGGCGTGGGGATCGCGAAACTGGGCAGGGCCTCTCCGGCGCCGCCTTCCGCGAAGGTGGCGCGCGCCGTGGCTTCGGCGGCGGCCGCCGCCTCTGCCCCGCGGCAAAGCGCGGTGGCGGCATTGGCGAGCGCGATCTTGGCGTCGTTGATTTCCGCGCCCTGAAGCGTTTCCAGCCGGGCGATCTCCGCATCGGGCATGTCGGTGAACAGGCGCAGGAACTTGCCCACGTCGCGGTCGTCCACGTTGCGCCAGAACTGCCAGTAATCCCAGTCGGGCAGCTGTTCGCGGTTCAGCCAGACGGCGCCGCCCGCCGTCTTGCCCATCTTCGAGCCGTCGGCATTGGTGATGAGCGGGGTGGTGAGGCCGTAGAGATCCGCACCCAGTACGCGGCGGCCGAGATCGATGCCCTGGGTGATGTTCCCCCACTGGTCGGAGCCGCCCATCTGCATGACGCAGCCATAGCGGCGGTGGAGCTCGACGAAGTCGTAGCTCTGCAGCACCATGTAGTTGAACTCGATGAAGGACAGCGGCTGATCCCGTTCCAGACGCAGTCGCACGGAATCCATCGTCAACATGCGGTTGACGCTGAAATGGCGGCCGTAATCGCGCAGGAAATCGATGTAGTTCAGCTGTTCCAGCCATTCGGCATTGTCGGCCATGATGGCGTCCGAAGGGCCGTCGCCGAAGGTCAGGAAGCGTTCGAACACGCGGCGGATGCTGGCCTTGTTGGCATCGATGGTGGCCTGGTCCAGCATCTGGCGCTGGCTGTCCTTGCCGGATGGATCGCCGACCTTGGTGGTGCCGCCGCCCATCAGCGCGATCGGCTTGCCGCCATGCTGCTGCAACCGGCGCAGCATCATGATCGACATCAGGTGGCCGATATGAAGCGAAGGGCCGGTCAGATCGAAGCCCACATAGGCGATGAGCCCCGGCTTCGCGGCGCGCGCGTCGATCGCGTCGGCATCCGTCAGCTGGTGGATGTAGCCCCGGCGCGCCAGGGTTTGCAGAAATTCGCTCTTGTAGGTCATGGCGGGGCCGCTCTAGGCGCAAAGCATGGTGTCTGAAAAGCATCTCGTCATCGGGTTGATGTCCGGCACGTCCGTCGATGCTGTGGATGCGGCACTGATCGAGACCGATGGCGAGGGCCATGTGCGGGGCCTGTCCGCGCACGACCGGCCCTACAGCGATGCCGAGCGGGCGCTGATCCGCCGCGCCGCCGCCCGCGCGCTGGAACTGCCCGCGCCCGCCCATGATCCGCTGATCGCCGAGGCCGAGCGGGTGCTGACGCTGGCGCACGCCGAGGCGGTGGCCGGCCTTGCCGGGCAGGAACGGGCGACGCTGATCGGCTTCCACGGGCAGACGGTGGCGCACCGGCCGCCCGGATCGGGCCATCCTTCGCCCTTCACCTGGCAGATCGGGGATGCGCCGCTGCTGGCGCGGCTGACGGGGCGGCCGGTGGTGCATGATTTCCGCAGCGCCGACGTGGCCGCCGGCGGGGAGGGCGCGCCGCTGGCGCCGGGCTATCACCGGGCGCTGGCCTCGAATGTCGAACGGCCGGTGGGGATCCTGAACCTGGGGGGCGTCGGCAATCTGACCTGGTTCGACGAGGCGGGCGGCTGGGGCGCGTTCGACACCGGGCCGGGCAACGGCCTGATCGACGACTGGGTGCAGCGGCACAGCGGCGCGCGCTTCGATGCCGGGGGCGCGCTGGCGGCGGCGGGACGGGTGGATGCCGCCGTTCTGGCGCGGCTGTCGGCGGCGGCCGGGTCGGGTGGATCGGGGCCGGGCGGATCGGGGCCGAAATCCTTCGACCGGGCGGATTTTTCGATTCAGGCGGCCGAAGCGCTTTGCGCGGCGGACGGCGCGGCCACGCTGACGGCGTTCACGGCGGAAACGGTGGCGCAGGCGCTGGCCGGCCTTCCGATCCGGCTGAAGCGGCTGCTGGTGACGGGCGGGGGGCGGCACAATCCCACGCTGATGCGCATGATCGCCGACAGGACCGGCGTGCCGGTCGCCCCTGTGGAGCAGGAAGGCTGGCATGGCGATGCGCTGGAAGCGCAGGCCTTCGCCTGGCTGGCGGTGCGCCATCTGAAGGGTCTGCCGCTCAGCTGGCCGGAAACCACAGGGGTTCCGATGCCGATGACAGGCGGCAGGCTCGCCGTCTGAGCCCTGCCGTCAATCCTCGTCCAGGCGGTGGGCGAAATGGCCGGAGAGGCTGGTGACGACGACGCCGTGACCGCCCGGATCCGCTTCCGACGGAATGCAGAGGCTTCGCATGACCACGCCCTGCGACCCGGCCGTTTCGAACAGCGTTTCCAGGCCGTCCAGCACCGTGCGGGTCATGATCTCCGGCTCGGCCAGATCTGCCGGGATGAATCCGACACGTTCGCTGACGGCATAGCCGATCAGCCGGGTGCCGATCCCGGCCTCGTGGATTTCCGTGAGGAACAGTCGTCGCGGGTCGTTCCGGAAGCCGGGGCCGCTGCCTTCGTTCACCATCGTGCCCTCCTGTGCAGAGCAGCTTTCTTCCTAGCACAATTCGGGGCCCGGTTCACGTCCGCCGCGGGGATGGGGCGCCCTTTTCTCCCGCAACTGCCAGCTTCCGGCCGTGCCCTGCCGGGCTAGCCTCCGTGGCTGAGGGAGAGGAACATGCAGATCGACAAGGACGCCGTTCTGGCGCGGTACCGGGCCGAGCGCGACAAGCGACTGAGGCCAGACGGCAACGACCAGTATCAGGAGATGGCCGGCCATTTCGACCATCTGCTGGAAGATCCCTATACGCCCGTGGCCGAACGCGCGCCCGTGACCGACCATGTGACCTTCGCAATGGTGGGCGGCGGGTTCGCCGGCCTGTGCGTGGGCGCGCGACTGGTCCAGGCGGGGATCCGCGATGTCCGCATCCTGGACAAGGCCGGCGATTTCGGCGGCACCTGGTACTGGAACCGCTATCCCGGCGCGCAGTGCGACACGGCTTCGCTGATCTATCTGCCGCTGCTGGAGGAAACCGGCCATGTGCCGACCGAGAAATATGCCCATGCGCCGGAAATCCTGGAGCAGTCGCGTCGGATCGGCCGCACCTTCGGCCTGTATGACAAGGCGTTGTTCCACACCCGCGTGACGGAGATGGCCTGGGACGACGACCGGGGCCTCTGGGTGATCGAGACCGACCGGGGCGACCGGTTCACGGCGGATTATGTGGGCATGGGAACGGGCCCGCTGCATGTGCCCAAGCTGCCCGGCATTCCCGGGCTTGGCAGCTTCCGGGGGCACAGTTTCCACACCAGCCGCTGGGATTATGATTACACAGGGGGCGACACCCATGGCGCGCCGCTGTCGAAGCTGGCCGACAAGCGGGTCGCGATCATCGGAACGGGCGCGACGGCGGTGCAGTGCGTGCCGCACCTGTCCCGGGCGGCGAAGTCGCTGCTGGTGGTGCAGCGCACGCCGTCCTCGGTGGATGTGCGTGCCAATGCGCCGATCGATCCCGAGTGGTTCGCAAGCATCGCGACACCCGGCTGGCAGACCCGCTGGCTGGAAAATTTCGCTCTGAATGTGGGTATGGGCGATGTGCCCGACGAGGATCTGGTGCAGGACGGCTGGACCGATCTGACCAAGCGCATCCGGGCCCGCATCCTGGGCCTGCCGCCCGAGCAGATGACGCCGGAAGGCATGATGGCCGCCTATGAGGATGCCGACATCGAGAAGATGGCGGAGATCCGGGCGCGGGCGGAAGCCATCGTGGCGGATCCGGAAACGGCGCGGAAGCTGCAGGCCTGGTATCGGCAGCTTTGCAAGCGGCCCTGCTTCCACGACGCCTATCTGCAGGCGTTCAACAACCCGAACACGCATCTTCTGGACACCGATGGCAAGGGCGTCGAGCGGATCGACGAGACGGGCCTGTGGGTGAACGGGCGCCACTACGAGGTGGACTGCATCATCTATGCCTCGGGATTCGAGGTGGGCACCGCGCACGAACGCCGCGCCGGGTTCGACCTGAAGGGCGTGGGCGGGCGACGGCTTTCCGAAGCCTGGGCCGACGGCATGCAGACCTTCCACGGCCTTCATGTCGCGGGATTTCCAAACGCCTTCATCGTCCAGTTCGCGCAGGCCGCGAACTTCGTGGTGAATGTGCCCCACAACTGGACGGATCATGGCGACACGATCGCCGCGATCGTCGCCCATGCGAAGGCGGCCGGCATCCGGCGGATCGATGCCGATCCCGTTGCCCAGGCCGAGTGGGTGAAGTTCCTGCTGACGGGCCAGGGCAGCATGGCCGGCGCCGCCCCGGACTGCACGCCCGGTTATTACAACAATGAAGGCAAGGGCTATGGCGAGAACGCGCTGTTCGGCACAGGCCACCCCGGCGGCCCGATGGCCTGGTTCCGCTATATCGACGAGTGGCGGAAATCCGGCGCGTTCAGGGGCCTGACGATGGCCTGAGCGGGATCAGCCCGCTTCCACCATGTCGAAATCCGCCTTTTCGGCGCCGCAGGTGGGGCAGTACCAGTCCGCCGGCACGTCCGCCCAGCGCGTGCCGGGCGGGATGCCGTCGTCCGGCCAGCCCTTTGCCTCGTCATATTCGAAGCCGCAGTAGGCGCAGCGCCAGATCTTCCAGGGGTCCGCCATGGCCGGCCCCTAGGCCCGGGTGAAGCGTACGGGCACATGCTTGGGCCCGCACACGAAGTTGGAGATGGTGCGTTCCGGCTGGCCGGCCAGTTCGACAGACTTCAGTTTCGGGAGCAGTTCTTCCCACAGGATGCGCATTTCCATGCGCGCTAGATGCTGGCCCAGGCACACATGCGCCCCATAGCCGAAGGCCACCTGCCGGTTGGGTTCGCGATCCAGCCGGAAACGGAAGGGGTCGTCGAACACGGCTTCGTCCCGGTTGGCCGACTGATAGGCCAGCATCAGCCAGTCGCCCGCCTTCACGGCCTGGCCGGCCACCTCCGTGTCGACTGTCGCCGTGCGCATGAAATGCTTGACCGGCACCACCCAGCGGATCGATTCCTCGACAAAGGCGTTCAGCTTCGATGGGTCGGCCTTCAGCGCGGCAAAGATCGACGGATCCTCCGCCATCGCCCACATCGCGCCGCCCGTGGTGTTGGAGGTGGTGTCGTGGCCTGCTGTCGCGGCGATGATGTAATAGCCCATCAGCTGGCGCTGGTTCAGATAGTCGCCGTTGATCCTGGCGTTTGCGATCAGGCTGTTCAGATGTTCGCTCGGGTTGGCGCGGAAGGTCAGCGTCACCTCGCCGAAATAGGCTTCCAGCTCGTCGGCGGTCGCCTTCAGGCTCATCAGCGCCTCGGCGGACGTGACTTCGCGCCCGTCGCGGTTGAGTTCGGGATCCGCGCTGGAGAAGAGCTCCTGCGTCAGCTTCAGCATGAAGGGCTCGTCCGCCTTGGGGACGCCGAGAACGGACATGATGACCCGCAGCGGATAGAGGAAGGCGACATCGGCCGCGAAATCGCATTCGCCGTCGAACGACAGCATGTGATCGACGAATTCGCGCGCGATTCCGCGCATGTCCTCTTCCATCGCCTTCAGCGCCTTGGGCGTGACGGCCGGGAAGATGATCCCGCGCAGATCCTTGTGCTCCTGCCCGTCCACCGACACCAGGCTGCGGATCAGGTTCGGCTCTCCGCCGGTGATCATGCGCACCATCGCCTCGGACTCGCGCGGGCTGACGAAGGTGGAGCGGTCGCCATTGTGGAAGATGTCGGACCGCTTTTCCACATGCAGCAGATCCGTGTGGCGGCTGACCACCCAGAAGGGGTCATAGCCTTCGGGCTGGGCAACGGCGAAGGGCGTTTCGGCCCGGATGGCGCGGAAGGCGTCGTCGATGCGGGTACCATCGGCATAAGCGCGCGGATCGACGATCGTGGTGGCGAGATCCGCGCGAATGGCCGGCGCAGCACCGGTGGCGGGCTGTTGCATTTGTCCTCCTCCTGAAGCGGATTCTTATCCTGCTTCGGAAGGGATGTTATGCGCCGGCCCCGCGCGCGGATTGACCCTGATCAAAGGCGTTCGGGTCGGCCCCCCGGCGAAATGTCGCAGGGGGGCAATCCCGCTTCAGTTGCTGGCGAAGGCGGTGCTGCGGGTGCGGTTGGCCTGGATGGCGGCCGCGATCCTGTCTTCGAACTGGGCTGCGGTGGCGGCTTCGCACCGCTCGCGCTCGGCGCGGACGGCGGCGGATTCCAGAACGGGGTTGGTATCGCACATGGATTTCGCGGCGCGCGCCAGACGGCGCTGAAGTTCCATGCGGCCGGCATCGCTTTCCAGGTTCAGATCCGTGAACTGGACGGCGCGTGTCACCTGAGGATCCGCCGCGGTGGCCGGAACGGCCAGTGCGGCGGCCGAAACAAGGATCAGGCAGGTCTTCGTGAACATGGCGGTCTTCTCCCTCGTCCGTGGCGGAAGGGCCGCTTCACGCGATTCCGACGATGGCGGACGCCTCTTCCTCTCAGGGGAAAAGCTATGCCCGTGTCAGAAATGTGTCAACGCACTGTCACAAAACTATAACAAAAATCCTTATACTGCTTTGCCCGATTCGAAAATCCATTGTCGCCGGGCGCATCTGCCTGCAATTGCATGAAAAAGGGCCCCTGCTTTCGCAGGAGCCCCTCCTTGATCGGGGAAGGCGTGTCCGCTCAGCGGCCAGACAGAAGCCTGCGGTCCAGATAGGCTTCCACCTTGCCCATCATCTCGTCCGTTTCCTGGGCGAAATGGTGGTTGGCGCCTTCGATCTTCTCATAGTCGATGGTGATGTGCCGCTGGGTCTTCAGCTTGTCGACGAGCTTCTGCACGGCCGGTTCCGTCACCACTTCGTCCGCGGTGCCCTGGACGATCAGGCCGGAGGACGGGCAGGGTGCAAGGAAGCCGAAATCATAGAGGTTTGCGGGCGGCGCGATGGAGATGAAGCCTTTCACTTCCGGCCGCCGCATCAGCAGCTGCATACCGATCAGCGCCCCGAAGCTGTAGCCAGCGACCCAGGTGCCGGAGGATTCGGGGTTCATCGCCTGCAGCCAGTCCAGCGCGGAGGCCGCATCGGACAGTTCGCCGACGCCGTTGTCGAAAACGCCTTCCGACCGGCCGACGCCGCGGAAGTTGAAGCGCAACGTCGCGAAGCCGCGCTTCACGAACATCTGGTAGAGCGCGAGCGTCAGCGGATTGTTCATGGTGCCGCCGGCCTGCGGGTGTGGATGCAGAACGATGGCGACGGGCGGGCGGGGCTTGCCGGCGGGCTGGTAGCGGCCTTGCAGGCGGCCTTCGGGTCCAGGAAAGATGACTTCCGGCACGCAGGTTCCTTGAAGCTTGAGGCGCCGGGCATGGCTTCCGGCAAAGACGGGCTATAAGGAGACGGATGAGGAAATTGCAAGCTTCATGAATGATCGCGCCTATCTTGACTGGGCTGCAACAGCCCCGCTTCGTGTCGAAGCGGCCTCTGCCATGGCGGAGGCCGCCGCCCGGCTGTCCAGCGGCGAATGGGCCAATCCTTCGTCCGTGCATGGCCCCGGCCGTGCTGCCCGCCGGGCGCTGAACGAGGCACGGGACCGGATCGCGGCCTTCTTCCGTGTGCCGGCCGACAGCCTGATCTTCACCAGCGGCGGAACCGAGGCGCTGGCACTGGCGCTGAACGGGGCGGCGGCCGGCGCCCGGCTGGCCGGGGCGACGGAACATCCCGCCGTGCTGGAAGCGGCCCCCGAGGCGATCCGCATCGCCGTCGACGTGCACGGGCGCGCAATTCTGCCCGACCTTCCCGCCGACGCGCTGGTCGCCATCCAGCAGGCCAACAATGAAAGCGGCGTCGTGCAGGACATGGCGGCGATTGCCGCAGCGGTGCATGCGGCCGGCGGCCGGCTCGTGGCGGATTGCGTGCAATCGGCGGGCAAGCTGCCCATTCCGCCGGCCGATTTCGTGGCGGTTTCAGCCCACAAGATGGGCGGGCCGATGGGCGTGGGCGCGCTGATCGTGCGCTGCAAGGACCGCTTCCACCCGGTGCAGAGGGGCGGCGGGCAGGAACAGGGCTGGCGCGGGGGAACCGAAAACCTGATCGGCATCCTGGGCTGGGCGGCCGCGCTGGCGGCCTGGGATCCGGATTTTCCCGTGCGTGCGGCCGCCCTGCAGGCCCTGCTGGAACGGGAAGCGACGGCCCTGGGCGCGCGGGTGAACGCGGCGGATGCGCCGCGCCTGCCCACCATCAGCAGTCTGCACCTGCCCGGGGTGCCGGCCGCGACCCAGCTGATGCAGCTGGACATGGCCGGGATCTCGGTTTCCCAGGGATCGGCCTGCTCCTCCGGCACGCTGAAATCTTCGCCGGTGCTGACGGCGATGGGGCTTGGCGAAGCGGCCGGACAATCGCTGCGCATTTCCACGGGCTGGTCCACGACCGAAGCCGACATCCGGCGCTTCCTTTCGGCCTGGGCGCCGCTGGCGCGGCGGGCCCATGCCGCCTGAGCCGCAAGCCCGGTCGCTGCCGGAGGGGCCTGTGGACCTGGACGCGCAGGCGACGAGCCCGCTCAGGCCCGAGGCGCTGGCGGCCATGCTGCCCTGGCTGGCGCGGCACCACTGGAATCCGCACAGCGTCCATCGGGGCGGGCGGCTGGCGAAGGCGGCGCTGGAAGCTGCGCGCGAAGCGGTCGCGGCGCGTCTGGGCCGCCCGGCGTCCGGCCTGATCTTCACATCCGGCGCGACCGAATCCAACAATCTGGCGCTGAAAGGCGTGATGGAGAGGCACCCGGGCAGGCGCCTTGTCAGCTTTGCCACCGAGCACAGCTGCGTGCTGGAATCCGCCCGTCATCTGGAAGCGCTCGGCACGCCCGTCACCATCCTGCCCGTCCGGGCAGACGGCATGCCCGATCGCGCGGCCTATGCCGAGGCGCTCGGTCGGGGTGACGTGGCGCTGGTTTCGGCGATGCGGGTCAATAACGAGGTCGGCAGCATCTGGCCGGTCGCGGACATGGCGGCCGAGGCGCGGGCGGCCGGCGCACTTTTCCACTGTGATGCCGCCCAGGCCTTCGGCAAGGTGGATCTGGGGGGCGACATCGATCTCATGTCCCTGTCCGCGCACAAGATCGGCGGCCCCAAGGGGATCGGCGCGCTGTGGGTTCGGCCGGGCCTCCGGCTTGTTCCCCTGCTGGATGGCGGCGGGCAGGAAGCCAACCTCCGGTCCGGCACCCAATCGCCCGCGCTTGCCGCCGGCTTTGGCGCCGCTGCCGCCGCCGCCGATCCGGCGGCCGCGCATGCGGCGGCGCGGCGGCTGATGGACGTGGCGATCGCGGCGCTGGCCGCGATTCCGCATCGGGTGAACGGCCCGGATCCGCAGGGCGGGCTGCGCTGGCCGGGCAATCTTTCCGTCTGTTTCCCCGGGCTCGATGCATCGCGCCTGATCTCGGCCCTGCCCGGGATCGCGCTGTCGTCGGGGTCTGCCTGCTCGTCCGGTTCGGGCCGGCCCTCTCATGTGCTGGCGGCGCTGGGGCTTTCTACCCAGCAGGCGCGCCAGACCTTGCGTCTGGGCTGGCAGCCCGGCATGCCGGCGGACATGCTCCAGGATGCCCTTGGCCAGCTTGCCGAAACCGTGAAGCGTCTGCGCCCATGATCCGCGTGCGCTTCCTGAACGCGGATGGCAGCCTGGCTGCCGAGACCGAGGCGGCCCCCGGCGCGCGGCTGCTGGATCTGGCGCAGGCGCTGGGCCTGCCGCTGGAAGGCACATGCGAGGGGGCCATGGCCTGTTCCACCTGCCATGTGATTCTGCCGGCCGAACTGTTCCGGGCCTTGCCGCCGCCAACGGCGCATGAAGAGGACATGCTGGATTTCACCGCCCATGTGGCGCCGACCAGCCGGCTGAGCTGCCAGTTGTATCTGCCGGCGGGGATTGGGACGTTCACCGTGAGCCTGCCGCCGGGCCACACCAACATGCAGGGGCGATAGCTGCAATCCCCGCGTCATCTGCCCCCTCTAGCCTGGTGGCCGCGCCGGTGGCATAGGGGGGAATGGAAATGAACGAAAAAGAACAGGCAGAACGGCTGGTTGATGAGCTGGCCGAAATTCACGAACGCTCCGTTGAAAATCTCAGGACAGGGCTGAAAAGCTTCCTGGAGGGTGGCCCCCCGCCCGGCGCGGACGAACGCGCCGCCGGCTTGTTCGCCTATCCCGAACTGGTGCTGGACTGGGCCGCCCATGATGGCGTTCCCCGCCTGTCGAGAGCGTTCGCCCGGTTGAACACCCCCGGCCGCTATGCCGTGACGATCACCCATCCCAACTGGTTCCGCCGCTACCTGACGGAGCAGATCACCCTGCTGCTGCGCGACTATGATGCGACGCTGTCGGTGCGCCGGTCGTCCGTGGAGATTCCCTTCCCCTATGTGCTGGACGGCGCGAAGGACCTGGTGCTGGACGCCACCGCCGCGAAGGAGCTGGCGCGGCATTTTCCGACGACCGACCTGAAGCATATCGGCGACGAGCTGCCGGACGGGCTGTGGCTGCAGGATCCAGCCGAGCCGCGCCCGCTGGCGCTGTTCGACGGGCCGCGCACCGATTTCTCGCTTGCCCGGCTGAAGCATTACACGGGCGCGCCCGCGCACCACACGCAGAACCATATCCTGTTCACCAACTATCACCGCTATGTGGACGAGTTCGTGCGCTGGGCCTGCGCCGAGCTGAAGAAGCCCGGCAGCCGCTACACGCACCTCAGCTGTTCGGGCGGGGCGCTGCTGGACGCCGCGACGGCGACGCCCGACGCGGCGCAGGGCGACGGCAGCTGGCGCAAGCACCAGATGCCGGCCTGGCACCTGATGGCCCCCGATGGCGCGGGCATCAGCCTTGTGAACATCGGCGTGGGGCCGTCCAACGCCAAGACGATCACCGACCATCTGGCCGTGCTGCGCCCGCAGGCCTGGCTGATGATCGGGCATTGCGGCGGGCTGCGCCCCAGCCAGACCATCGGCGACTATGTGCTGGCCCACGCCTATCTGCGCGACGACCATGTGCTGGACGACATGCTGCCCCCCGAAATTCCGATCCCCGCGATCGCGGAGGTGCAGCTGGCGCTTTCCGCCGCAGCCCGGCAGGTGACGGGGCTGGATTCGGAGGCGCTGAAGCCCCGGCTGCGCACCGGCACCGTGGTGACGACGGACGACCGCAACTGGGAGCTGCGCTTCGGCCTCTCTGCCCGGCGCTTCAACCAGAGCCGGGCGGTGGCGGTTGACATGGAATCCGCCACGATCGCCGCGCAGGGCTATCGCTTCCGCGTGCCCTACGGCACCCTGCTGTGCGTTTCCGACAAGCCGCTGCACGGCGAGATCAAGTTGCCGGGGCAGGCCAACCGCTTTTACGAGGGCGCGATTTCGGAGCATCTCCAGATCGGAATCGAAGCGGTGGAGATGCTGCGCGCGGAACGGGGCCGGGTGCACAGCCGGAAGCTGAGGGCGTTCGACGAGCCGCCGTTCCGGTAAGGGGCGGCGCGTCGGGCTGCCCCCGACGCCCGCCGCCTGTCGCCTGCCTCAGGCCGCTTCCGTCCGCCCGCCGTAATAGCTGGCGTAGCTCTGGAGGTGCTGGAGCTGATCGCCATATTTGCTGTCGGCGTGGCGTTTCAGGTTCACCCGGTTGATCACCGCCGCCGTCACGCTGCGGCCCAGGATCTCGCTGGCGGCGCGCAGCGCATCCGGCCCTGTCCGGCCCCAGCGCACCACCAGCAGGCACACGTCCGACAGGCGGGCCAGATATTTCGCGTCGCGCACGGGCAGGATCGGCGGCGCATTCAGGATCACCAGGTCATAACGCTTGCGCAGGATGCGGATCAGATCGTCCACCCGTTCCGACGCGAGCAGCGAGCCGGCATCCGCCGGCAGGTCCCGTGCCCCCATGACGCCCAGCTTTTCCACCAGCGGATGCGGCACGATCGCGGCGGAAACCGTTTCCGAATCCAGCACCCCCGGCATCGTCAGGCAGTGGTTCAGATCCGTCTCGCCGATCTCGACCTTCAGCATGGCAGCAACCGCAGGCCGCCGCAGATCGAGATCGACGACCACCGTACGGCGGCCGGACAGGGCGGCGGCAGCCCCGATGGAGACGGAGAGCAGCGTCTTTCCCTCTTTCGGCAGGGAGGACGTGATCACAAGCACCCGCCCCACGCCGCGCACATAGCCGACGATGTCGAGCATGAGCGAGCGGATGGTTTCCGAGAAGGCCGAACCGGGTTCCTCGCGCAGCTGGACCAGCGGGTCCACCTCGTTCCGGCCGGCCGTCAGTTCCGGCACCATCGCCAGCGTGTTCAACCCCGCGATCCGCCGGATCTGGGCGCTGGTGCGGATGCGCCGGTCCATCACCTCCACCGCGAAGGCCAGCACCAGACCCAGCAACAGACCGCCCGCAACGGCGACCGCCAGTAGGCGGCCCGGCTTCGGGCTGGCGGGAGTGATCGGCACCAGCGCCTTTGCGACGATGG
The DNA here is from genome assembly GCF_059115405.1 of Sandaracinobacter sp. T42. Lineage (NCBI taxonomy): Bacteria > Pseudomonadati > Pseudomonadota > Alphaproteobacteria > Sphingomonadales > Sphingosinicellaceae > Sandaracinobacter > Sandaracinobacter sp. T42. Next base: position 292,590 of record NZ_CM181101.1, on the reverse strand, counting down.
AGGCATCCGGCCGCAGGCTGTTCTCCTCTCCGCGCAGTTCCTGCAGACGCGCGAGCTGCGACAGGTAAAGCTGCCGGTTGGTCGAGGCGCTGTGCTGAAGGTCCGTCACTGCGACGGAGGCGTCGGCCGCCCGTGTCACACGGCCCTGCGCCGCCGCAAGATCGGCGGCGATCTGCCCTTCGCGGGCCCGCGCCGCGGACACCTCCGCGGCCGCTTCCTGCCGCACGCGCGCCATCTCCTCGGTCAGGCGGCCGCTGATTTCCGCCTGCTGGGCCATGGCGGCGCGCAGATCCGGATGGCCCGGCCCGAACTGGGCGGACAGTTCCGCGATCCGCTTGTCCAGCGTGGCCTGCTGGCTGCGCAGATCGGCGAGCAGCGGCGACGCCGCCGAGCCGGGGCCGGCGACACCGCCGCCGATGCGCCCCAGCTGGCTGAAGCGGGTTTCGGCGGCTGCCCGCGCCGCCTTGGCTTCCGACAGCTGTGCGGAAAGGCCGGCCGTGCTGACCATGTTCTGGCTGTCCAGCCCGCCGGCGGCGCCCGCCGCCTTGCTCTGCGCGACGGCCATGCGTTCGCCTTCGAGCGCTTCGCGGCGGAGGGAGCCCGCCCGTTCCTCGGCGGCGGCGATTTCGCGCTTGGTGACGGACTTCTGTTCCCGCACCAGATTCTTCCGGTGCGTGCCGGCGATCACATTGGCGATCCGGGCCGATTTTTCCGGATCGGTCGTGGTGGCCGAAACGGAGATCAGCGCCGACTGGCCCACGCGCGCCACCTGCACACGGTCGAACAGCTGCTCGGTCACGGCGGCGAGGCGAATGGCTGCGGCTTCGTCCTTGTCATCCGGCAGGCTGGCATCGAGGCCGGGCGGCACGAATTCGGCATCCTGGTCGAGATTCAGATCCTTCACCACGTCCTGGCCGAGCACCGGCGAGCGCAGAAGCTCCATGTGGGTGGCGATCCGCACTTCGTCCTGTGGCGTCATCGGGCGTGTGGCGCCCTGCATCTGGGCGCCCATGTCCTGACCGGTCTTGATCTCGATCGTGGTGGTGGCGGTGTAGAGCGGCGTTGCGCGCGCCAGATAGACGAGCACGGCCGCGACAGCCGCCAGGACCGTTCCGAGAATCACGAGCTTGTGCCGCCAGAGCATCCGCACGAGATCGTGCGGATCCATCTCCATCTCGTCTGCCGGGGGCGACCTACCCTCTGCCCCCTTCAGCATGTTTCTGGCTGCGCGTGTTGCCATGGTTTCCGCCTGTTCCAGTCCGCGCATGCCGGTCGCCGACATGTCCGATGAGAGTAGCACAACCGCCGTATCCGGCGCTGTTTCAATGGGATTACGCCGTCAGCGCCCGTGGAGCGGGGCCCCGGCGTTTCTGGTCAGGCCGCATTCTGGAAGTGGGTTTCCGGCAGGGCGAAAAGCCCGTTGTTGACCGCCCAGATCGCCGCCTGAGTCCGGTTCATCACCTTCAGCTTCCTGAGGATGGCCTTCACATGCACCTTCACGGTCGCTTCCGTGATCAGCAGTCGCCGCGAAATGATCTTGTTCGCGTCGCCATGAACCAGCCGCCCGAGGATCTCGATCTCGCGGTCGGTCAGATCCACGTCCGCCGGCGCGGCGGGCGCCTCGACCGGGCCCGCAGGCTGGCGACTGCTGGTCAGCAGGGCCAGGCTCTGCGCCGGGATGATCTTTTCGCCCAGCATCACCAGTTTCAGCGCGCCGACGAGCGCTTCGCAGCCGATCGCCTTCAGCACATAGCCGTCGATGCCCGCCGAGCAGGCCCTGCACACGGAGTCGAGGTCATGGCTTTCCGAAATGATCACGATCTTGGACTGCGGATAGGCCCCTCGCAGAAGGGCGCACATGTCCACCCCTTCGTCGGTGGCCGGCGAGTCGACGACAACCAGAGCTGGCTCGATATCCTCGTCTTCCGGAATCCATCCCGTATCGTCTGTCTGTGCAGACCGGACATGAAATCCTTCATCCGTCAGTATTCGCCGAAGTCCTTCACGAACAATTGCATTCCGACCGACGATCACGACATCGCCCCCGATCACCTCATGTATCATGTCAACCACCCTCTCCCGCCCGAGAGGCCAGTTCCTGCGCAAAAAACGCGTGCCTGCGCAGGCTACGAGCCTGAACAAAAAAGCCGAATTGTCAGTTGCTACCCTGTTTCCGAAGTCTGGAGCATTGCCCCACTCCTCGACTTCATGTTGCAGACTATCACCTGATCTGGCTTGTTAACAAGAATAGATTGGCATCTGCGCGCCAAATGGGGGCATATCGCGCCTTGTTTGCGCCTGCATGGGGGTTAGAAGCCGGCAACTTCGGCAAATCAGGCGAATTCGGCCTACGCCATAAGGGGTAGGATTGCGTCCCAAAGGTGGAGAATCCTGTCGGTCCGGAATTTCCCGCCCGAGTCGCGGGCGGCTGCGCCGAGCTGATCCCTCAGGTTCCGGTTGCCCATCAGCCGGTCAAGCGCCGATGCCAGCGCCGCCACATTCCCGGCTTCGACAAGCAGGCCATCGACCTCGTCCTCGATCAGGTCTTCGGCGCCGAAGCGGAACCGGGTGGCGATGCGGGGCAAGCCTGCGATCCCGGCTTCGGCAAGGGCGTTGGGAAAGCCTTCGTAGCGCGAGGTCATGACGAAGGCGGCGCTGTCGCGGATCCAGCCGCCAGGCCCGTCACTGAGGCCCGGCAGCTCGATCCGGCCCGCCATCCCAAGATGTTCGATCTGCGCGGTGAGCACCGGCCGGAGCGGGCCTTCGCCCCAGATGCGCAACGTCCAGTCCGGATGGGCGGGCGCGGCGCGTGCGAAGGCCTCGATCAGATGGTCGAAGCCCTTCTGCGCATCCAGGCGTCCGACGGCGGCGAGATGTTTCCGCCCGTCGCTTTCGGGCACCCGTTCGAACCCGCTGACCGGATTGGGGATGACATGGCAGCGGCGATGAAGGGCGGGCGGAAGGGCGGATCGGCTCGCCTCTGTCTGGAGCAGTATCGCACGTGCGCGAGGATAGCTGAGCCGGGCAAGCCAACGCCAGGCAGGATGGCCGGGCTGGAGCCGGGGGTGATTGCGTTCCGACACCGCGACCGGCAGCCCGGGCCCGCTGGCCGCCAGCAGGGTTATCACGTTGATCTTGAACAGGAAGCTGATGACGGCATCGGGCCGGTGACGACGCAGTTCGGCCCGGAGCGCCCGGATGCGCCGCATCGTGCCGGCCACGGCGCCGCCCGGCGGCAGACCGAGACGGACGAGGCGGACGCGCGGATCAAGCGGATGGAAGATGGGCTCGTCGGGGCGATCGAAGGTGAAGAGCGTGACCTGATGACCGGATTGCGCCCAGTGCGCGGAGACGAGTGTAATCACCCGTTCCGCGCCGCCCGCGCCCAGTGCGGATGTCACGATTGCGATGTGCATGGCGGGCGACGCTCAGCCCGGATCCAGCTGGTCGAGGCTGTCGATGCTGCGATCCGCGCCGAACTCGGGCGTGGCGGGTGGCCCGGCGTGCAGAGCGTCCGGGCGGCGGATCTGCACCGTTGCCCAGCCCAGGCGGCGCGGCGCGAGAAAGTCCTTCGCGGCATTGTCCGCCACATAGACAAGTTCCGCCCCGCTGAGGCCCAGCCGCCGTTCGACGGCGCGATAGGCGCGCTCGTGCGGTTTGCGGTAGGCAAGTCCCCAGCGGTCGGTCAGCAGGATCGGGCGGAAGCCATGGTCGCGCAACGCCAGCGCGGAGACCTTGCGGCTCTGGCTCGCGGTGGGACCGTCGCTGATGAGCGCCAGTGGCCTGCGGCCCGCCGCCCGTGCGAGCCAGCGTTCGGCATCCGGCGCCAGCCGGATCTGCGGGCGGTGGCTGCGGTAGCGGCGCACCATTTCTGCGATGCGTGTGGCCGTGGGGGGCACGCCAAGCCGGACGAGCGCCCGGTCGAAGATATCGCCCCTGTGTCCGGCGCAGAATTCCGCCCAGGCGGCCTCTGCGAAGCCGCCGATCCCTTCACTGCGCCCCAGCCAGCGGTCGAGCGCGCGGAAGCCGCTCAGCACATAGTCGCGTTCGGCATAGAGGGTGTCGTCAAGGTCGAAGACGACGGCGACAGGCGGCCGGCGGGTCATGCGGGGCCCGGCTGCACGAACAGGCTGCTGTCGTAGCGAAGCATCTGCATCCCTTCGGTCCAGCCGTTGCCTGCGGTGGAGGGAAGGCCGAGGCAGTCCTCGATCAGCCAGCGGGCGAAGGGGGCGCCCGCCGCATGCGTCAGGGGGTAGCCGCCGCCGAAACGGGCGTTGATCTCGAACAGCCGGAAGCGCTGGTCCGCGCCGCGCATCGCCTGGAAGCAGAGCGCGCCCGACGGCCCCGGCAACGCATCGGCCAGCGCCCGGGCGAGCGCTTCCAGCTCCGCCTCCCGGCGGGTGACGCCCTTTTCCACTTCGCCCCCGCGCACGGCCAGGCGCTGGTGGGGAACGGCGGCCCGCAGCTTTCCGGCCCTGTCGAAATAGCAGTTCACGGTGAATTCCGGCCCCAGTAGCCGATCCTGCACCAGCATCGGTTCGGGGAAATCCGATGGGAACAAACCCGAAAGCGTGTCCACCGCGCGGATGCCGCGCCCGCTGCTGCCGTGGCGTGGCTTCAGAAACAGTGGGCCCTGCCAGTGGCCCGGGTCGGCGAGCGCCTGTTCGAGCGGGGCGGTGCGCGGGCCGGGGATGCCGGCCGCCTGCAGGAAGCCGGCCGTGCGCTGCTTGTCACGCGCGATGGCCACGAGCGCGGGGCTGCCGATGGCGAGGTGGATCCCCTGCGCTTCGAAGGCCGGACGTGCATCGGCCAGAGCCGGCAGCTCGGTGTCGATCGTCGGCACCACCAGGTTCACGCCTTCGCGCACGGCGATGGCGAGGATGGCCTCTGCATAGCCGGGCGCATCGGCCCTGGGCACGGCATGGCGGGCATCGGCCAGCCGGCAGGCCGCGCTTTGATCCGGGGCCAGATCGGCGGCGTGGACAACCGGCTTCAGCCCCAGATCGCGCGCGGCGCGGCGGAAGCAGCCAAGCAGTTCCACGCGCCGCCCGGCCGAGGTGACGAGGATGCGCATGTCAGCAGATGGCGCGGACAAGGACGAAGGCTTCGGCCGCCGGCAGGTGGATGGTGGCGCCGCGCAGCCGGGCCAGCGCTTCCAGTGCGCCAACGGAGCGTTCGTGCGGATCGGGCCTGACCTGCGAAGCATAGGCGCGGAAGGCCTGCAGCTTTGCGGGCAGCGTGGCGGTCGCTTCCACGAACAGGGTGGGGGCGAAGGCCGGGCTGAGCGCGGGGGCGTTCCAGTTGGTTTCCGACAGGGTTTCATAGCACAGGATGGTGCGCGGCTGGACGGGCCCGGTGGGGCGGGCCGCGACCAGGCCCGAGCGGAACACCAGCTGGTGATCGAGGTGGATGTCGCCGGGGAAGGGCAGCAGCAGCGTATCCGGGCGGACATCCGCGACCAGCCGGCCGATGGCGGCATTGAGATCGGCGTGGGGCAGCGTATCGAGCCGGGCGGCCGGCAGGCCGAGCCAGTGGGCGGCCGCGATGCCCAGGATGGCGTGGGCGCGGGCGGCCTCAAGCTTCAGCGCGGCCACCTGCGCGGCCGGATAATCGGGCGGATGACCCTGCGCCACGATGGCGACTTCGGGGGCGAGCCCGGCCCCGGCAAGGGCGGCGAGGAGCGCGCCGCAGCCGAGCACCTCGTCGTCGGCGTGGGGCGCGATCACCAGGGTCTTCCCGAAGCGGACGGCGAGGTCGTTCATGCGGCATCCCCCAGCAACTGGTGCAGTTTCGGGGCGGGGCCCAGCCAGTCCGTGCAGGCGACGGCGTCGCCATCACCGCAGGCCACCAGGAATTCCCCGGCCGATACGGCGATCACCTGTCCGGGCCGGGCGGCGTGCCGGCGTCCTTCGGGCGCGGGTGTCGCGGCGAATATGCGCAACCGCTTGTCGCCGTCTCCGCTGAAGGCGCCGGGATAAGGACGGGTCACGGCGCGGATCAGCCTTGCAACCTCGGCCGCCGGGGCACGCCAGTCGATCCGTCCATCCCGGTCGGTGCGGCGGGCGGCCCAGGTGGCGAAGCGGTCGTCCTGCGGCGTGCCGCGGACTTCGCCGCGGGCAAGGGCCGGCAGCATCTCGTCCAGCAGCAGTCCCAGCGCCTCCATGTGGCGGGCATACAGGCTTGTCGCCGTTTCGTCCGGCGCGACATGGAAGAAGCGCTGGCCGATGATCGGACCGGAATCGACGCCCTCGTCCACGAAGAACAGGCTTGCGGCGGTGATGGGTTCCGCCAGCAGGATCGTCCAGGGAATGACGGCCCGGCCGCGCAGCCGGGGCAGGGGGGCGGGATGATAGCCGATCATGCGCCCGCCGGCGGCCGTGATCAGCGAGGGGCGGCAGATCTGCGACCAGCCGATGACGAAGGCGATGTCGGGGCGGAGGGCGCGGACCTGTTCGATGGCCGCCGGGCTGTTGCCGTCCGCCACGCGGATGAGGGTTGCGCCCGCCTGCGTTGAGGCGGGCCCCAGATCGACGAAGTCGCTGTGCCGGGCGGCAAGCTCGACCGGCAGCGTGAGCAGGCCCGCCAGATCCCACAGTGGACTGGCGGCCAGCGCACGCAGCGCGACGGCGGTCGATTCAACCGCGCCGATCAGCAGGGCGCGCATGGGCGATGTCCACGGCGGCCCGGTCTGGCCGGTCGCCGAACAGGATGACGTTGAGGGTGAGGAAAAGGATTCGTAGGTCGAGGGAGAGGCTGCGATGGTCGATGTACCAGAGGTCGAGGGCGATCTTGTCGGCTTCGCCGAGGCGCGGGCCGCCGTGCGTCTGTGCCCACCCCGTGAGGCCGGGGCGCACGCTGCCGCGCCGGACGCCGCGTTCGCCGAGGGTGGCGATGGTTTCCGGCAGCAGCGGCCGGGGCCCGACGATCGCCATGTCGCCCCGGATCACATTCAGCAACTGGGGCAGCTCATCGAGGCGGGTACGGCGCAGGATCGCGCCCGCCCGGGAGGTGCGCGCCGCATCGTCGGCCAGCGGATGCTGGCCTGCGCGGGGCGGATGCATGGTGCGGAACTTCAGCAGCTGGAAGGGCCTGCCGCCGAGGCCCGCGCGCTGCTGGCGGAACAGCAGGGGGCGGCCCATCGCCAGGGCGACGACCAGCGCCGTTGCGGCTGCCAGCGGCAGCAGGGTGACGGCGGCGAGAAGTGCCAGCACCCTGTCGGCGAGGGGCCGCATCAGGCGGCCGCCTCCAGCGCGGGGGTGGTGGCCGGGGCGGCAAGGCCCATTGCCTGCATCAGCTGGGCGTTGACCTTCTCGACCGCATAGACCTGTTCGGCACGGCGGCGGGCAGCCTCGCCCATGCGGGCGGCGAGGGCGGGATCGCCTGCCAGCATCAGCAGGGCGTCGGCGAGGGCCTGCGGATCGCGCGGGGGGACAATCAGGCCGGTTTCGCCGGCCACCACCGCGTCGCGGCAGCCGGGGGTGTCGGTGGTGACGACGGCGCGGCCGGTCGCCATCGCCTCCAGGATGGAGCGGGGCAGGCCTTCGCGATACCAGCTGGGCAGCACGAAGACGGTGGCGGCGGCGAGATGGGGCCGGACATCGCGGGTTTCGCCCAGATAGTCGACAAGACCTTCGGTCACCCAGGAATCAAGTTCTTCCATGGGCAGGCCAGCCGGGTTCAGATCGGGCGGCCCAAGGATCTGGAATCGTGCCCCGGGGTGGCGCTGCTTCACGATGCGGGCGGCTTGCGCGAAATCGCGCAGGCCCTTGTGGACCATCAGCCGGGCGACCAGCAGGAACACCGGCGGGCCCGGTGGCAGCGGCTGGCTGCGGAACCGCAGGGTGTCGATGCCGGAGCCGGGCACCTGGCTGACCGGCACGCCCGGCGGGATCATTCCGAAGCGGCGCATGTCGGCCTCGTCGCTGGCATTGAACAGGAACAGGTTGCGCGCATCCGCCAGCGCGACCCGGTAGAGGGCCGCGACCAGCCGCAGCAGCGCCGAGGGCGGGCCCCCGGTGTCGGCGGTGAAGGCGAACCCCAGGCCTGACATCATGGCGTGGAAGGCGGGGATACCCGCGATGCGGCTGGCGATGCCGCCATAGACAATGGGCTTCTGGGTATAGGCGAGCACCATGTCCGGCCGTTCCGTGCGCATCAGGCCGACGAGGGCCGAAAGGGTGCGCAGATCGGCCGCCGGATTGCGCGAGGTGCGTTCCATCGGGACGGTGACGAAGCGGACGCCCATGGCGTGCAGGGCGTCTCGGACCGCCATATCCTCGTCCGGCGCGACGGCGATCACCTTATGGCCGGCTTCGACCATCGCGCGGAGCAGGCGCCCGCGGAAGTTCACGAGCGACCAGGCGAGGCTGCCGATCACCAGCACGCGGCGCGGCGGCGGCTTCATGCGACGAGCGCCCTGGGGTGTGCCGCCGCGTCGCCCTGCGGCCTGGGCGTCAGGCCGGCGTGGCGCAGGTAGAGATCCGCATAGTCCGTCGCGATACGCTGGAGGGAATAATTGTCGCGGATCCGCTTGCGGGCGGCGCTGCCCATCAGTTCCCGCCCGGAGGGGCCGAGGCGGACAAGCCTGTCAAGCGCCTGCGCCATTGCCGGTGCGTCGCCCACGGGAACGACGAGGCCTGTCTGGCCGATCAGGCGGGCGGCGTCTCCCACGTCGGTGGCGACGCAGGGGATGCCGCAGGCCATCGCTTCGCCCAGGATGTTGGGAAAGCCTTCACCCCAGCTGGACGGCATGGCGAGGATATCCACGCCCGGCAGCCATGCGGCGACATCGAGCCGTGCGCCCGACAGCGTCCGCCGCCCGGCCGGGATGCGCTCCAGCAGCCGGCGCAGGTCGGGGCCGGGCTCGTCCATCCTGTCGCCCACCAGCAGCAGATGGATGTCGTTGCCCATTTCCCGTGCGAGGATCACGGCGTTCACCAGCACGTCCACCGACTTCATCGGGTGGGCCCGTGCGACCATCGCCACAACGATTCCGCCGGTGGGGATCCGGAACATCGCCCGGAGCTTTTGGTTCAGGGCCCTGTCGGGGGCGAAGCGGTCGCAATCGAAGCCGTTGCCGATCACCTGCATCCGTTCGGGCAGATAGCCGAGCGCCGCATGCTGATCGACGGCGGCATGGCTGTTGCAGATGATGGAAACCGGCCGGTTCGACAGCCGTGCGCCCATGCGGATGATGCGCTGGCTGTGCGGCGGTTCCCGTGCGAGATCGGCGACGGAATGGCGGATGTTCCACATCAGCGCGCAGGGCCGGGGCGCTGCGAACTGCCCCACGGTGGCGGCGAGATTGCCGTGATACATCCAGCCGTGGATGATGCGCGGCCGGATCCCCCGCACATGGCGCAGAAGGCGCAGCACATCGCCGGGGCCGGGCAGGCTGCGGCGCATGCCCAGCGAGCGGACCGGGATTTCCGCCGACCTCAGCCTGTCCGCCAGCGGGCCGGGCGGCAGCAGGCTGAGAACCTGGTGGCTGAGCCCGCCCGTGCGCAGCGCGGGATGGGCCAGCAGGCGGGCGAGCATGGTTTCCGCGCCCCCGACGTTCAGGCCGGTGATCATGTGCAGCACGTCGATCCGGCCATCCAGGCCATCGTCGATGCCGGATTGATCGCTGACCCCTCTCATCCCGACCTTTCCCGCGCCCCCTTGATCCGCCGGGCCTGTCGCCCGGGCTGCGCGCGGTGCGGCGCGGGCGGTGCGGCAGGCCGGTCAGTCGCCTTCAGGATAGGCAGGACGGGTTCCCGCGGCGCGTGGACATTCGGGCATCATACCTTTGGCATGTCGCGATCCGGCGCCCCTTCGAAAGGGCGGCATGCTTCCTTTGGGGGATGCCATCCCTGTTCGGATACTCCCCCTAAGCCCATGCGGGGCGTGCGGCCGGATGTCCTATTAAGAACCGGCTTCGAAGGCCGACGCATTGGGCAAGGGGGTCGGTCAGGGGCCTGCCGGCATGGCCGGAAGACCGTGTGCTGCGGCCCGTGAACGGGGGACGGAGACAGGATGGAAAGGTCATTGCCGGAGAGGGTGGCACAGGACCGGGGCGGCGAAGGGGCCGGGGACGCCGGCCGGGGCGCGCGGCTGGCCGGCTGGGTTCGCACGCATCTGCCTGGCCGGCATGGCAGGCACGCCATTCTGGCCTCGCTCGATGCGCTGGCGGCCCTGACTGCCGTGGCGCTGGCGCTGCTGCTGCGGTTCAACATGGATGTCCCGACCTTCGTGGCGCGCGGCTTCGTGTTCGCGGCGCCCGTCATCCTTCTGGTTTCGGTTCCGGTGTTCCACCTTGCCGGCCTGTATCGGCGGGCCTGGCGCTACATGTCCTTCAACGATGTGCCGGTGCTGATCCTGGCGGCGACCGTTTCCACCGTGGCCTGGATGGCGGCGCTGGTGGCGCTGGGCCACATGAACTGGCTGCCCGCTTCGGTTCCGCCGATCAGCTGGCTGCTGCTGCTGGCTGGGCTGACGGTCACGCGCATGGCCCGCCGGGCGGGGCTGGATTATCTGCGGCGGTTTCCCGAGCCCGGGGCCCCGACCCGGTCGGCCGGAAGCCGGCTGGCGCTGGTTGTGGGGGAAGGCGACCAGGTGGAGCTGGCGTTGCGGCTGCTGCAGGCGAACCCGGCGGCCGGCTATGTGCCCGTGGGGGTGCTGGACGGACAATCCGGCCATCTGCGGATGCGCGTGCGCGGGGTGCCGATGATGGGCGGGCTGGAAGCCCTGGAACCCGCCGTGACCCAGCTGGCGGCGGAAGGGCGGCGCCCGAGCGCGCTGCTGATCACCCAGCCCATGGACCGGCTGACCGGACAGGCGCTGGTGCGCTTCGTGGCAGAGGCGGAGCGGCTGGGTCTTTCCGTCGCGCGGCTTCCGGCGGGGATCGGAACCCAGCCCGCCAAGGCCGGCCCGCTGGAACTGGATTTCATGGATCTGGCAAGCCTGCTGGGCCGCCCCCCGCGGGAAGGCGACCCGGCGGCCGTCGCCCGGTTCGTGGCCGGCCAGCGGGTGCTGGTGACGGGGGCCGGCGGCACCATCGGGCGCGAGCTGGTGCTGCAGCTGGCGAAGGCGGGCCCATCGGAGATCGTGCTGCTCGATGCGGGGGAATTCAACCTCTACGCCATCGATCAGGAACTGGGCGAGACCTTCCCCGACCTGCCGCGCTACCCCGTGCTCTGTTCCATCCGTCAGCGCGACAATGTGATGAACGTGTTCGCCAAGTTCCGGCCGAACCTGGTGTTCCATGCCGCCGCGCTGAAGCATGTGCCGCTGGTGGAGACGAACCCTTGTGCGGGGGTGATGACGAACGTGATCGGCACCCGCAACGTGGCCGATGCGGCGAAGCGGTACGGGGCCCGGGCGATGGTTCAGGTTTCAACCGACAAGGCGGTGAACCCGGTGGGCGTGATGGGCGCGACCAAGCGGCTGGGCGAACTGTATTGCCAGGCGCTGGATCTGGAGGGGCTGAACGCCCCGGTGAAGACGCGCTTCCTGACGACGCGGTTCGGCAATGTCGTGGGATCCTCGGGCTCCCTCATCCCGCTGCTGCAGCGGCAGCTGAGCCGGCGCGGACCCTTGACCGTGACCCACCCGGAAATCCGCCGCTTCTTCATGACGGTGAACGAGGCGGTGCTGCTGATCCTGCAGGGGGCGGCGCTGGCGATGCAGGCCGACGATCACTACGGCCGCATCTTCGTGCTGGACATGGGGGAACCCATCCGCGTGATGGACATCGCGCGGCGGATGATCCGGCTGGCCGGTTTGCAGCCCGAAAGGGATGTGGCGATCCGCATCATCGGGCTGCGGCCGGGCGAGAAGCTGTATGAAGAGCTGTTCGATTCCGGCGAGGCGCGGCTGGATTCCAGCCTGCCGGGCATTTTCGAGGCGGTGCCCGCCGCGCGCCCGCTGGCGGATCTGAACATCGCGTTCGACCGGCTGGCGGCGGCGGCCGCCGCCGATGATGCAGTGACGGTGCGGACGATCCTGCCGCAGATCGTGGACGGCAGCTGGCGGCCGAACGTGGATCCGCTGAGGGATCTGATGGTGGTGGGCTGGGGGCAGCAGCCCCGGGTGGCCGAGGCGGCGGAATGAGCCTGCTGCTGACGGAACGGCGCCCGGACGTGGCCGGGTTCGCACGGTCTGGCTGGCCTGTCCATGACCCGGACGAGGTGGACGCCGTTGTGGCGGTGCTGCGATCCGGGCGGGTCAATTCCCTGCAGCATGGCGACAATTGCCGGGCATTCGAACAGGCCTGCGCCGCGCGCTTCGGCGGTGCGCATGCCATCGCCATGGCGAACGGCACGGTCACGCTGGAAGTGGCGATGGAGGCGTTGGGCATCGGCCCCGGCGATGAGGTGGTGGTGTCGCCGCGAAGCTTCATGGCTTCGGCCAGCGCGGTCGTCCGTGTGGGGGCCAGGCCGCTGTTCGCGGACGTGGATCCGGACAGCCAGTCGATCACGGCCGCCACGATCGAGCGGGTGCTGACACCGCGCACGCGCGCCATCATGCCGGTCCATCTGGCGGGCTGGCCCGCCGACATGCCGGCCATCCTTGCGCTTGCGCGGGCGCGCGGGCTGCTGGTGATCGAGGATTGCGCCCAGGCCCATGGCGCGACCATCGGCGGCCAGCCCGTCGGCTCGTTCGGGGATGCGGCGTCCTTTTCCTTCTGCACGGACAAGATCCTGTCCACCGGCGGGGAAGGCGGAATGCTGCTGGTGAAGGATCCGGCCGTGCATGCGAAGGCCTGGTCGCTGAAGGATCATGGCAAGCGGCTGGAACCGCCGCAGCCGCCCGGAATCGCCTTCCGCTGGCTGCACGACGGGTTCGGCACGAACCTGCGGCTGACGGAGATGCAGGCGGCGATCGGGCTTCGGCAGATGACGAAGCTGGCCCGGTGGCTGGCCGCGCGCCGCGCCAATGCCGAGGCGGCGGCCGCCGAACTGCGCGCCGTGCCGGCCATCCGCCTGCCGTGGCCCGGGCCGGGGATCGGCCACGCCTGGTACCGGCTGACGGCGTTCGTCAGGCCCGAACGGCTGAAGCCGGGCGAGAGCCGCGACAGCATCCTGGCCCGCGCCCAGGCGGAAGGGCTGCCCTGCTTCAGCGGCAGCTGCCCCGAAATCTACCGCGAGCGGGCCTTCGAGCGGCTGGGCCCGTTCGAGCGGCTCCCCGTGGCGCGCGAACTGGGCGAAACCAGCCTGGTGCTGCAGGTGGATCCCACGCTGACGCCTGCGGACCTGCGCCGGACGGCGCACCGCCTTGCGGAAATCGTGATGGAGGCTGGCCTGCCATGACGAACGGCGCAGACCGGCTGCCCGAGTTCGTGATCATCGGCGCGGTGAAGGGGGCGACCACCTGGGTCGCGCACCAGCTGCGCAGCCAGCCCGGCATCTTCATGCCGCAGCAGGAACCGCATTATTTCAGCACTGCCTTCGATCGCGGAATCGACTGGTACGCCAACCTGTTCCGCGAAGCGCCCGCGGGCGCGCGGATCGGGGAGAAATCCGCCGACTATCTGGCCCACCCCCGGGCGGCGGCGCGGCTGGCGGCGCTGCTGCCCGACGCCCGGCTTGTGGTGCAGCTGAGGAACCCGGTGGACCGGGCCTATTCGGATTACTGCATGCTGTTCCGGCGGGGGACAGTGGATGGCGATATCCGCCGGCACCTTTCCCCTCGGGGCGAACATCCGCGCTTCCTGGAAGATGGCTTCTACTGGCGGCACCTTTCCCGCTGGCTGCGGCATTTTCGGCCCGGCCAGATGCACATCCTGTTCTATGATGATGTCCTGGCCGATGCCGAAGGCGAACTGGCCCGGGTGTCGGCGCATCTGCGGCTGGGGGCTGTAACCCCCGTTGCCCCCGGGCAGCGCCGGAACGACAGCCAGGCGCGAATGTTGCCGTTGCCGCTGCGGCGTGCGGTGGCGCCGCTGAAGCCGGTGGTGGCGCCGTTCCGCGACACGGGCTGGTTCCAGTCCCTCCACGGACGGCTGGCGCGACCGGTCGTCTATCCGCCGATGGATGCCGACATCCGGCGACGGCTGGAAGATCTCTATGCCGATGATGTGGCGGCGCTTGCCCGCCATGTCGGGCGGGATCTTTCCGGGTGGATCCGGCCGAAGGCGGGGGTGGCCGCGTGAACGCCCTGCCGGCGCGGCTGGAGGCTTCGGCAGACGACGGACGCCGGGGTGCTCGTTTCTGGGTTCTGTTCGCTGCGGTGTTCACGGCGGCCTACATCAGCTGGCGGCCGTTCGAGATCCTGTTCACGCTGAGCGACGCGTTGTTCTGCGTGGCGCTGGTGCTGGCGGTTCAGGCCGGGCAGTTGCCGCTGGCGCCGTTCGGGCCGCTTTCGGGCCCCTGGTACCTGTGCGTGCTGGTGCTGCTGTCGGGCCTGTTCCTGGGCAGCATGGTGAACGGCGATCCCGAACGCTGGCTGGTCGTCGCCCTGCAGTACAGCTTTGCCTATCTGCTGCTGCCGATGCTGCTGGTGATGCCATCCCAGCCGCAGTCCCGCCTGCTGCTGCTGGCTTTTGCCATGGGCGTTGCCGCGATGCAGCTGTTCGGCGCGGCGGTCTATTTCGGCTACAAGGGCGATTATCTGGAGATCGAGGCGATGTTCGGACACGCCTTCGTGTCCGGCAGCCGGCGGCTGGGCGCCTTCCTGGCGGACGCCAACTGGAATTCCGCCATGTGCGCGATGGCGCTTCCCTGCGTGATTTACCTGCTGAACCGGCAGGTGATCCGCTGGTGGTTGGCGGGCCTGCTGCTGGTTTCGCTGGGCCTGGGCGTTCTTCTGTCGGGATCTTTCAGCGGTTTCATGTCTGCCGCGCTGGCGCTGCTGGTGGTGGGGGCTGCATCCGGCATGCGCCGTGGCCTGCGGCTGGCGATGGCGGCCGGGGTGATGGCCGGGGTGTATCTGCTGGCCGGCGGGCCGCTGCCGCAGGCGTTTGCGAAGCGTGTCGCGCCGGCGCTGGAGCGGGGCGACCTGAACGACGCCGGCACCTTCCAGGGCCGATGGGACCTGATGGTGGAGGCCTGGAACATGACCGACCAGACGATGCTGGTGGGCCTGGGCGTCGATCAGTATCGCCTGGTCAGCGCCCATGGCGCGCCGGTGCACAACATCTATCTGCTGCTGTGGACCGAAGGGGGCCTGTTCGCGCTTCTGGGCTGGGTCGGGCTGCTGGTGCTGATGGGCGTGATCACCGGGGTCTGCGCGCGGATCGATCGGCAGACCGCCGGGCTGGCGGCGGCCGGCTTCCTGGTATTCCTGATCCAGACCACCGCAAACCCGCACATGTATGCCCGGATGTGGATCGTGCCCCTGCTGCTGATGATGGGCCTTGCCTATCGCGTGGGGCGCGGGCGCACGCAGCTGCACCGACTGCCATGACAGGAGCTGACGACGCCATGAAACGGATCTTGCGGACCCTGATGCTGCTGCTGGCATCGCTGATCGCCCTGACCCCCGCCACCGCGCAGGACGAGGGCGGCCCCTACCGGCTGGGCACCGGCGACGAGGTGAAGATCTTCGTCTTCGGGCTGGATGCCGCAAACGGCAGTTATGCGCTGGGCGACGGGGGCAGCATTTCCCTGCCGCTGATCGGCGCGGTTCCGGCAGCGGGGCGAACGCTGCCCGAGCTGGAGGCGGCGATCGGCGAGGCGTTGAAGGCGAAGCAGATCATCAAGGAACCCAGCGTCAGCGCGCAGATGGTGAAATACCGGCCCTTCTACATCCTGGGCGAAGTGCAGAAGCCGGGCCAATATGCCTATGCCCCCGGCCTTACGGTGATCCAGGCCGTGAGCATGGCCGGCGGCTATACCTTCCGCGCGAACGAGAAGAAGGCGACGATCAGCCGACCCGGCAACGGTCAGGCGGTGAAGTCCAGCGTGAAACCCGACGCCCGGGTGATGCCGGGCGATACGGTGATCATCGCGGAGGCCTGGTTCTGAGCCGATGGACCGGCTGAACCCACAGCATGATCCGGGGCTGCTGGCGCCTGCCGGCCGCCGCGCGGATCGCTGGCTGTGGCTGGCCGGGCTGGCGATGGCGCTTTGCCTGCTGGCGCGGATCCTGAACGCGCCGGTTTCGCGCGACGAGCAGATCTTCTTTTCGGTTTCCCTGCTGGCGGGTGCGCATGATCTCTATTCCGTGCTGGGATTCAACCACCTGCCCAACCTGCCGCTGCTGACGGGGCCGCTGCTGCAGGCTGCGGACAGGCCCTTCCTCGTGGCGCGGCTGATCGTGTTCGTGGCCTGGCTGGCAAGCCTGGGGCTGATCGGCGTTCATGCGCTGCGGGAAACGGGAAGTCGCGCGCTGGCGGGGCTGTCCCTGCTGCTGCTCGCCTCCAGCCCGCTGCTGCTGAACGAGACGGGGACGCTGTTCAGCAACAATCTGCTGCCCGTGCCGTTCGCGCTGGCCGGCGTGATCCTTTTCCTGCGCGCGGTGGAGGCGGATCCGCCCGACGCCCGACGGCTGCTGGCGGCGGGTGTGCTGCTGGCTTTCGCGGCGGGGCTGAAGGCCAATTACCTGTTCGTGATCGTGCCGGTTGGCGTCGCCGCCCTGCTGATGCCGGCCCGGCTGTCACCCGGCCAACGGCTGCTGCACGTGGCGGGGCCCTTGCTGGTGGGCGGGGTGATCGGCGGCGCGCCGACGCTGATCCGGCTGGCGCGCGATCCGCAGGGGCTGCTGGCGCATGTGGTGGGCTATCATACCGGGCCGCACCGGGCGCAGGCCGCGGCGTCTTCCGAAGATCTGGTCATTTCCCTTGGCGACCGCATCCTGCTGGCGCGGCAACTGTGGGGCGATGGCGGCACGCTGCTGACGGGCTTCCTGTGCGTGTTGCTGGTGCTGCTGCTGCTTCGGCAGGGGTGGCGGCCCGGCCGGGGCTTCTGGCTGCTGGGCGCGATCATCCTGCTGGGGGCAGTGATGGGTCTGGTTCCCACGCCGTCGTTTCCGCAATATTTCAGCCTGCCCGTTCCTTTCCTGATCCTGATGCTGCTGCTGCTGGCGGGAGCGCTGGAAGGACAGGGCCGGGCCCTTGCCGCGCCGGCCCTGCTGGCGCTGGGGCTGATGGTGCTGGCGGTGGACGGGCCGCGACTGGCGCGCGATCTGCCGAAGCTCGCCCGGCCGGCCATGTGGGTGCCCATGAAGGTGCACGACATTTCCCGGCAGGTGGTCGCCGCGACTGGCGCCGGGCCGGTGGTCACCCTGTCCCCGGTCTATGTGCTGGAGGCGGGCGGGCGCATCTATCCGGAACTCGCCGGCGGGCCGTTCGTATATCGCGTCGCGCATCTGATCCCGGCCGCGCAGCGGCCCTATTACCGGGCCATCGTGGGGCCGGACAATCTGGCCGCCTTCCTGGCGGCCGCCCCGCCAGCCGGGGTGCTGGTGGGGGAACATGGCCCGCTGGACGATGCGCTGCGGGCCCATGCCGCGCGGCAGGGGATGCGCCCAATCCCGCTGGCGGGCGCCGCCACCCGCTACGGGCAGCTGGAACTGTTCGTGGCGGACGGCCGCTGAGATGTGCGGGATCGCCGGCATTCTGACAGGGCCTGCATGGCAGGGGCCGGGGCCCGCCGTGGTCGCCGCGGCCATGACAGCCGTGCTGGCGCACCGGGGGCCCGACAGCGACGGCCTGTGGCAGGATGAAGCGGCCGGGATCGCGCTGGGGCACCGGCGGCTGGCGATCGTGGATCTGTCCGCGCAGGGGCATCAGCCGATGGAGTCCGGAAGCGGGCGCTACATGCTGGCCTACAATGGCGAGATCTACAATTTCCGCACATTGCGGGCCGGGCTGGAACAGCGCGGGCATCGCTTTCGCGGCCATTCCGACACCGAGATCCTGCTGGCGCTGATCGAGGAGGCGGGGCTGGAGGCGGCGCTGCCGCAACTGGCGGGGATGTTCGCGATCGCCCTGTGGGACCGGCGGGAGCGGGTGCTGCACCTGGTGCGCGATGCGGTGGGCAAGAAACCGCTGTATGTGGGGGTTGCGGGCGACGCCGTCTGCTTCGGATCGGAGCTGAAGGCGCTGGCCGCCGTGCCGGGTTTCCGGCGGGAGGTGGATGCCGATGCGCTGGGGCACATGCTGCGGCGCCAATATGTGCCGGCGCCCTTCTGCATCTGGCGCGACGCGATCAAGCTGCCTGCCGGGACGCGGCTGGCGCTGCGCGCGGGGGCCGCGCGATCCGCGGACGAGCTGCGCGCCGGGCTGATCCGCTGGTTCGATCCCGTGGCGCGGGCGGTGGAGGGGCAGGCCCGGCCGCTGGAGGGGGATGACGGCGCCCTGCTCGACCGGCTGGAAGCCGTGCTGGAAACGGCCGTGGCGGAACGGATGATCGCGGATGTGCCGCTGGGCGCCTTCCTGTCGGGCGGGGTGGACAGTTCGCTGGTGGTGGCGCTGATGACCCGGATGGGCGGCGGCAAGGTGCGCACCTTCACCGCGGCCTTCGGGGAGGCTGGCTTCGACGAATCGGGCAAGGCGCAGGCCATTGCCCGGCATCTGGAGACGGACCATCTGAGCCTGCCGGTTTCGGCGGACGAGGCGCGCGCGGTGATCCCGATGCTGCCCGACATCGCGGATGAACCCTTCGCGGACGCCTCCATCATCCCGAGCTTCCTGATCTGCCGGCTGGCGCGGCAGGATGTGACCGTGGCGCTTTCGGGTGACGGCGGGGACGAGAGTTTCGGCGGCTATGGCCGCTATCTGCTGGCGGCGCGGCTGGGCTGCTGGCTGGACCCGATGCCGCAATGGGCGCGCGACCTTGGCGGCCGGGCGCTGGCGCATGCGCCGGACGGGCTGCTTTCGGCACTGGCAGGCGCGGGCGGGGGGCAGGCCGGCTATCGCGGGGGCGTCACGACGGACCGGCTGCGCAAGCTCGCCGGGTGCGCGCGCGCGCCGGGCCCGGACGCGCGCTATGCCGCCCTGCAGGACATCGGTGCCGTGCCGGGCTTTCGGGGCGCCTGGCCGGGACCTGCGCCGGCGGTGGCCGCGCTGGACCCGATGCACCGGATGATGCTGGCCGACACGATTTCCTATCTGCCGGACGATGTGCTGGCAAAGGTGGACCGGGCGAGCATGGCGGTCGCGCTGGAGGCGCGCGCGCCGTTGCTGGACGGGCGGGTGATGGCGCTGGCCTGGCGGCTGCCGCTGCGGATGAAGCTGCGCGACGGGCGAGGCAAATGGGCGCTGCGCGCCCTGCTGGCGCGGCATCTGCCCGCCGCGCTGATCGACCAGGGCAAGGAAGGCTTTTCGGTGCCGGTGGCGGACTGGCTGCGCGGGCCGCTGAAGGCGTGGGGCGATCACCTTCTGACGGCGGCGCGGGTGCGGGAGGACGGGCTGCTGGACCCCGGCATCGTGGACCGGCTGTGGCGCGAACATCAATCGGGCGCGCGCAACCATGCCGCGCCGCTGTGGAGCCTGCTGATGTTCAGGGCCTGGCAGGATCGCTGGCAGGCGCCGGCCCCGGCGGGTGCTGATCCGGCTGTGGCCGAGCGGCTGGCCGCCCTGCCCCGCTGAGCCGGTCGTAGATCCGTGCCACCTGCCGCACATGGGTTTCGATTCCGAACCGTTCCTGCGCGTCGGCGCGGGCGGCAGCCGAAAGACGGGCGCGCAGCGCGGGATCGGCCATGCGGACGATGGCATCGGCAAAGGCCGATGGATCGTCCGGCGCCACCATCAGCCCGGTTTCATCCTGGCGGATCGCTTCCGGATTGCCGCCTGAATCCGCCGCGACCAGGGCGGTGCCCAGCAGCATGGATTCGACGAGCGTGCGCCCGAACGGTTCCTCGACAGCGGTGACGAGGTTGATGTCGCAGGCGGCCATCCAGCCTTCGACCGGGCGCTGGAAGCCCATCTGCCGTACCATGCCGGATAGGCCGAGCCGCTGGATGGCAGCGCTGACTTCCTCTGCGCTGCCCGGATCATAGGGCAGGCCGAACATCAGGCCGAAGAGGGGGCGGTCCGTGCGGCGGCGCGCTTCGGCCAGCGCTTCCAGGAACAGGATGGGGCGCTTGCGGGCGGCATAATGGCCGAAGAAGCCGATGACAGTGCAATCATCCGCGATGTCCAGCTGCCGCCTGAGGCCGGGGGCGGCGCGCCTCGCCTCCTCCAGCACGGGGCCGAGCGCGAAGGGGCTGCGCACCACATGCGCCCGACCCAGCCGGGCGAGCCGGTGTCCTTCGGGCAGGGAGAAGTGCGAGACGCTGGCGAGTTCCCGCGCGGTCCAGGGCGCGACGAGGCGCAGGGCGCGGGCATCCGGGCTGGCGCGGTGGTGCCACAGCTGCGGCACGCCGGCGAGGCGCGCGGCGGTGCCCCAGGCCACGTGCATCAGCCCTTCGTTGCTGTGGACGATATCGATGCGGTTTTCGGCCAGCCAGCGGGCGCGGGCGGGCGCGCGCAGCAGCAGGGCGGCCTTGCCAAGCGGCGCGATGGCGGCCGGTGCCGCGACCCAGGGCAGGCCGCGCCGCCGGAGTTCGTCGAGCAGGGTTCCTTCCGCCCGGTGCAGCAGGATCAGCGGATCGTGGCGCGCCCTGTCCAGCGCTTCGACCAGCATCAGCGCCGACATGTGGCTGCCCCCGGCGAGCCCGCCTTCGAAGGGGAAGAGGATGCGGCTGGGCGACATGGCCGGGCGGATTACCTCCTGATCGTGATGCACCGGGTTTAGCGTCTGCCGGGCGCGGCGCGAGCGGAATTCGGAATAGCGGCGCGAATGGAATAGCCCGAAGGGGTATGTTGCTACCCGTTCGCCCCTGTTCTTTCAGGGCCGGCAAGGCGTTAGGTTCAAAGCTGAAGCGGGGTTCGGGCGCCGGGCAAGCGCACGGCCCGACGGGAGTTGGCCATGAACCTTGGGCACATGTGGGCAAAGGGCGCGGTGGCGATGGTGCTGGCGGCGCTGGCGCTGCCGGCCCCGCTGGGCGCGCAGGACATCCGGCCGGGCCTGTCGGTGCGCGACCTGCCGAGGCCGGGCTATGAAACCGGGCGATGGCAGGCGGGGAACACCGTCTTCCTGCCGGTGCTGACGGCGCAGGCGGTTTGGACGGACAATGTGTTCGCGACATCCACCAACCCGGCGAGCGCGGTGATCTTCGGGATCAATCCCCGCATCGACGCCATCTCGCGCGGGCGGCGGTTGACGCTGGAGACATCCGCCTATGCCAATGTCTCGCTGCATTCGCGCTACACGACGGAAGACCGGGTGACGTTCGGGCTGGGCACGGCCGGGCGACAGCATCTGGGGCAGACGGGCGCGCTGAAATTCGGCCTGCGGCTTGACCGGGGGGCGCAGGCGCGATCCGATCCGGAGGCAAGCCCGACGCTGGAACGGCCGGCGCTTTACAACAGCTTTCAGGTGCGTCTGGGTGCGGAGGGCGATGCCGGGCCGCTGCGCATCGGGGCGGACGGCACCATCCAGAAGGTGAACTACCTGGCGTCCGGCGAATCCGATCCGGTGGAGCGGGCGCGGCTGGAGGACCAGGACCTGACCAGCTACCAGCTGCCGGTCCGGATCGGCTGGCGGGCGTCGCCCCGGCTGACGGTTTTCGTGGAGCCGTTCGTGAACCGGCGCGACGCGCGCCTGCCGGCTGACCGCACGGGCATCGACCGCGACCTGACGACCTGGGGCGCGCAGGCGGGCGCGCAACTGGACATTGCCGACCGCTGGAACGGGTCGCTGGGCATCGGCGCCTTCCGCAGCAACCCGGACGATCCGACGCTTTCGGGCTATTCCGGCTTTTCGATGAGCGGCAACCTCGTCTGGTCCCCCGATCCGCGCACGCGGGTGGTGTTCACCGGCTTTTCCGGCGACGTGGCGACCGTGCGATCCGGCGCGACGGGACGGATCGACACGCGCGCAGGCGTCCGCATCGAGCAGGAGATCAGGCACAACCTGCTGGCCTTTGCCGGGATCGGCTGGCGGCAGACCCGCTATCGCGGTTCGAACCCGAACCGCCTCTGGTCGGTTCCGGTGGAGGCGGAGGTGGAGTGGCTGATGAGCCGCACGCTGAGCCTGTTCGGGACGGTGCGCCACGAGAACCGGCGATCGGATCTGGCGAGCGACCGGTTCCGGCGGACGGACATCGGCGTCGGCATCCGGGTGCGGACCTGACATCCGGCAATGCTGACCATGTTGCGGACCGTTGCGCAGGATGAGCGCTTCCTGGCGCTGAGGGGGCGGCTGCGGAGCGTCGGCCATCTGCTGACGGGAAATTTCGCCGAAGCGCTGATCGGCCTGCTGGTGATCGCGGTTGCGGCGCGCGCGCTGGGGCCGAAGGATTATGGCATCCTGGTGCTGGCCTTTTCCTTCGTGTGGGCGATCGAACGGCTGATCTCGTTCCAGGCCTGGCAGCCGCTGGTCCGCTATGGCGCGGGGCTGACGGGCGCGGATCAGCGCGACGATCTGCGCTCGCTTCTGAAGTTCGGCCTGGGGCTGGACCTGATCGGAGCGTTCGGCGGATGGGCGATCGGGGTGACGATTGCGCTGGCCGGCGGGTTCTTCTTCGGCTGGTCGGAGGAAACCCGGCGGGTGATGCTGCTGACCTGTTCCATCCTGCCGTTCCGGCTGATGGGCATGCCCACCGCCGCGCTCAGGATCTTCGGCGCCTACAAGTCCATCGCCTGGGTCAGCACGATCGGCACGGGCCTGAGGCTGGCCGGTTCCCTTCTGGCCTGGGCGCTGGGCGGCGACATCTTTGATTTCACGCTGGCCTGGGTGGCGGGGCAGATCGCGGCGGGCATCCTGTTCCTGTGGTATTCCTTCCGCGTGCTGCGGCGCCACGGGGTGACGCGGGTGCTTGCCGCCCCGACCTACGCCGTTTCGGACCGGTTCGAGGGCATCTGGCGCTTCGCCCTTTCCGCCAACCTGTCGCTGACGCTGAGATCCAGCGCGAACCAGCTGGACATCCTGATGGTGGGGGCGATTGCCGGCCCGGCTGCCGCCGGCCTCTATCACATCGCCAAGCGGGCCGGGAAAGTGGCGGAGCAGGTGGGAACCCAGGCGCAGGCGGTGCTGTATCCGGATCTGTCCAGGCACTGGTCGCGGCGGGAATATGCCGAGGTGCGGGCCGCGGTGATGCAGATGGAGCTGCTGCTGTTCGGGCTGGGCCTGCTGGGCACGCTGGCCGTGCTGCTGGTGGGCGAGCCGTTGATCCGCATTGCCATCGGCGACAATTTCGCGGGCGCCTGGCACCTGATGCTGGTGCAGATGGCAGCCGTGACCCTGATGATGGCGGGCACCGGCGCGCGATCCGGCCTGCTCGCCATGGGAGAGGACCGGCTGGTGCTGAAGGCGACCATCATCGGAATCCTGATCTTCCATGCCACGCTGCTGGCACTGGTGCCGGTGATCGGGCCGATGGGTGCGAACGTCGCGCATGCGCTGCTGGGCCTTGTATGCGGCGCGCAGATGATCATTGGCTTCCGCCGGAAGATCAGGATTCTCGAGCGGTGATCGCCGCCTTTGTGGCGCTGTCGGCGGCGACGGTTCCTGTCGGCGACCGGCCTGCCTTTTCCGGTGCGGAGGGCCATGGCGCCATGGCGCAGGGCGGTCGCGGCGGGCGGATCATCCCGGTGACGACCCTGGCGGATGCGGGCCCGGGTTCTCTCCGGGCCTGCATCGAGGCGCGGGGCCCCCGTGTGTGCGTGTTCCGGGTGGCCGGGGTGATCCGCTTCACGACGCGGCGGCCGCTGATCCGCAACCCGCAGCTGACGATCGCGGGCGAAAGCGCGCCGGGCGGCGGGATCATCGTGACCAACGGCGGCGGACGTGACGGGCAGACGCCGATCGCGATCAAGGGCACGCACGATATCGTGATCCGGCACATCCGGGTGCGGGCCGACCGGCTGAGCGAGAGCCGGTCAGGAAACGCCGCCTTCACGATCGAGGACAGCCGAAACGTGATTCTGGACCATGTGAGCGGCAGCTGGGCGCAGGATCAGAATTTCAGCGCGCAGGGCTTCAACACGCGGATCACCGTTTCCAATTCCATCTTCGCGGAAGGCATCCCGCGCCACGACAAATGCGCGCTGCTGGCGAGCGACCCGGTGAAGGCGCAGCGGTTCAGCCTGATCCGCAGCCTGTGCGCCCACAACGGAGACCGCAACCCGGACGCCAACTTCCCGCCCGGTTCCTGCGTGGAGGTGACGAACAACATCTTCTACAATGCGCAGTCCCAGTTCGCGGAAGTCTGGGAGGGGGCAGGGGGAACGCCGGTTTCGCTGTCCGGAAATATCTTCCGGCGCGGCCCGAACAGCACCGGGTCGGCGGTTGCGATCGAGCGGATGATGATCGCCTCGCGCGGGCCGGCGGCGATCCATGCCGCGGGCAATATGGTGGACGGGAACATGCTGCTGATGAACGAAGCCGCTGCCGAGGTTCGCAAGGCGGCTGCGCCCTGCCGCGCGGCAAGCCGGATCCGGCCGGCGGAACGCGCCTGGGTGGAGGTGCTTTCGGTTGCGGGGGCCTTGCCGCGCGACGCGGTGGACCAGCGGGTGGTGGCGGAAACCATCGCCCGCAAGGGGCGGATCCGGCCCGCGCCCGGCCCAATGCCGATGATCGCCCCGGCTGCGCCCGACCCGGATGCGGACGCGGACGGGATGGACGACCGGTGGGAGGCGCGGCACGGGGCCGATCCGAAGCGGCCCGATCCCTGGGCGGATTCAGACCGGAACGGCTGGGCTAATCTCGAGGATTTCCTGCAATCGCGGCATCGGGAACGGGTTCGCTCGGCAGAGGCTGCGCAGTCGGCGGATGCCCTGAGGGCGGCGCTGAAGGGGCAGCGGCCGCAGGATTGATCTGCCGTTCCACGATGGGCAGGGGGCGGCGCTTCGTCTGCTGGAACATCCGGCCCACATATTCGCCCAGGATGCCGAAGCACATGGCGTTGAGGGTGATGGAAAGCAGCAGCAGCAGCGTGGTGGTGGCGAAGCCCGCCGGCCAGTCCGCCCCGAACAGCAGCCGCCCGCCGAGATAGCCGATCAGCAGCAGGAAGGTGATGGCGCCCACGATCAGCGCCACGGCGGAGGCGAAGCGCAGCGGCGCGAGGCTGTGGTTCAGCAGCCCGTCCACGGCCATCGACACCATCTTGCGCAAGGGGAACTTGCTTTCGCCCGCGATCCGTTCCTGCCGGTCATAGAGGATGCCGACCTGGGAAAAGCCCATCGCGCTGATCAGGCCGCGCACATAGGGCGTCGTGTCCTCGATACCGCGCAGCTCGTCGAGGATGCGCCGGTCCACGAGGCGGAACTCGCCCGCGTTCAGGGGCAGGTCGTCATCCGACATGGCGCGGATCAGGCGGTAGAACAGGCGCCGGGCGAAGGCTGTCGTCGCGCCGTCGGGCAGGGAGCGGCGGATGCCATAGACGACCTGGTGGCCCTGCTGCCACATCGCCAGCATCTGCGGGATCAGCGCCGGCGGGTCCTGAAGGTCGCAATCGACCTGCACCGCGCAATCGCCGCGCGCCTGCTGATAGGCATAGAGGACGGAGCGGTGGTAGCCGAAGTTGCGCGAATAGCGGATCACCCGCACCCGGCTGTCCGTTGCAGCGATGCGCGACAGCCGTTCGAAGGTGCGGTCGGTTGAATGATTGTCGGAAAACAGGATTTCATATGTTGCGTCGGGGATAGCCCGAAGCACGGTGGAAATCGTCTGATAGGCGCGATCGACGGTCGTCTCCTCATTGTAGCAGGGGACGATCACCGTGATCAGCATGCCAGCACCTCCGCCGCGGCGGCCTGCCGCTCGGCCTCGATGGTGCGGGCGAGGCCTTCGGCGAGCGGGATGCGCGCCTGCCAGCCGCAGCCGCGCGCGGCGGCCTCCGGTGCGCCGATCAGGGTGGGGGTGCCGCCCGGCGGGTCGGCGGGGCCGAAGCTGAGCAGGGTGGGCGGCGTGCCCAGTTCGGCGGCGATCGCTTCCGCGACGGCGCGCATCGTCGGCCCCTGCCCGGTGCAGAGGTTGACGACGGGGCTGGCGGGCTTTCGGGCGACCGCGATCAGCCCTTCGACGGCGTCGTCCACATGCATCAGGTCCCGCCGGTCGGTCGGGCGGGCGACATGCGCGGGATGGCCCGCCATCAGTCGGCGGATCAGGCTGGGCACGAGGAAGCGCGCAGACTGCCCCGGCCCGTAGATGAGGGCGAGGCGGGCGCTGACGGTGGCGAAGGGCAGGCGGGCGGCCAGCATCGCGCCGAAGCGGGTGGCGGCCATGGCGCCGGCCGCATGGCTGTCGGCCGGTTCCTCGCGCTGATCCTCCCGGTAGGGGGTGGCGATGGGGCCATATTCCGCCAGTGATGCGCCACGCACCAGCGCAGCAGGCGGGCGCGGGGCGGCGGCGAGCGCGGCCAGCAGATCCACGAACAGGGCGGGGCCTTCGGCGATGGCATTCCGGGCATCCGAAAGCCCGTCGGCCGGCCGGCGGTGATCGCCGCTGGCCAGGTGGAAGACGATGTCCGGTTCCAGCCGGGCTGCAAGCGCCTCGACGGCGGCGCGGTCGGACAGGTCGACCCGTTCCACGGCGATGCCGGAGAGCGGCGCGAGCGGCGCAACATCCGTGGTCGGGCGGACAAGCGCATGCACCGAAGCGCCGTCCGCCAGCAGCCGCGCGCACAGGTGGCGGCCGATGAACCCGGCCGCCCCGGTGACCAGGATGCGCGCCCCCCGCACCCCGGTTCCGTTCAGGGCAGGAGCGCCGGTTCCGGCAGGGGCATCAGGAACTTGCCGCCCCCCTGCTCGAACCCGGCCTGCTGGCTTCGGATCTCGTCGAAGAAGTTCCACGCCAGCACCAGCAGCACGTCCGGCTTTTCCGCCTCGATCGCCTCCACGCCGCGGATCGGAATCTTCATCCCCGGCGACAGGAGACCGTGCTTCAGCGGGTTCTTGTCCACCAGGAAGTCGATCCTGTCGGGGCCGATCCCGAAATAGTTGAGCAGCGTGTTGCCCTTGGCCGGCGCGCCATAGCCTGCGATCTTCTTGCCCTGTGACCTCAGCGCGTCGATCTTGTCGATCAGCTGGCGGCGCACGGCCTCGATCCGGGCGGCAAAGGCGTCGTAGGTGGCGCGGTCGTGGATCCCGTAGGCTTCTTCCGCGTCCAGCAGTTCCCGCACCGCGTCAGACGGCGGGGTGTCAAGCGTTTCCCGCTGAAGCCGGACCCGCATCGACCCGCCATGGACGGCGATCGGATCCACATGCACCAGCCGAAAGCCGAAGCGCTCGCCCAGCCGCTTGAGGGACAGCAGGCTGAATTCCGAGACATGTTCCTGGTAGATGTTGTCGAAGCGGTTGCGCTTCAGCAGCTCCAGCGCCTGCGGCACCTCGATCACGAAGCTGCCGTCCGCCGCCAGCAGGATGGCGACCCCCTGCATGAAGCTGTCGAGATCGCCGATATGGTTGAATGTGTTGGTGGTGACGATCACCTTCGCGGGCCCGCGCGTCGCCAGCAGGTCGTGCGCGGTTTCGGGGTTGAAATAGGCGACATGCACCTCCACCCCGCGCTCCTTCGCCAGCGGCACCAGGTTGGCGGCCGGATCGACGCCCAGCGTCTTCGCCCCAAGGCGGATGCAGGCCCCCAGAAGCAGCCCGTCATTGCAGCCGATGTCGACGATGAGCCCGCCATCCGCCAGCGTCGTCAGCACCTGCGCCGTCTGTTCGAAATGGCCGTGCATCGTCTGCGCGCCGGACGGGACATAGAGATAATGGCGGAAGAAATCGGCCGGGATCTGATCCTCGATCTGGATCAGCCCGCAATCAAGGCAGGCCGCCATGTCCAGCGAGAAGGCCGGTTGCGGCTTGGCGGCGTCTGCCGGGGGCACGAACATGTTGGCCGGCGGGTGCGCGCCCATCGGCAGGAACACATAGGGCGAGGGGGCGTTGCAGCATCTGCACTTGTCCATGGCTTCGCGCTCCTCAGGCCAGTTCGGGGGTGCGCGCGAACTGCCGCGCGAAGGCCCGGAACGTCTCGTGCATGTAATCGATCTGCGCATCGCCCAGGCCGTGGTGGCAGGCGAGCAGGATGCCGCCGCGCATCACGTCGTCGGCCACCGGATAGCCGCCCGGCGCCGCCTTGTGGCGCACCGCCTTCATCGCCGGCTGGCGCAGGATGTTGCCGGTGAACACCGGGCGGGTCTGGATGTCGCGCTGTTCCAGGAAGATCTGCAGGTCGCGCCGGGTGAAGGGCGCGTCGGCCCGGATGGTCAGCGGGAAGGCCAGCCAGCCGGTGCGCGCGGCCGGCAGCTGCCGGGGCAGCAGGAACCAGTCCTCATAGGCGGTGAAGAATTGCAGGTGGCGGGCGAAATTGGCTTCGCGCGCGGCGATGTTCGCCTCCAGCTTCTCCAGCTGGATCAGCCCGAAGGCCGCGCCCATCTCGCTCGGCTCGAAATTGTAGCCCAGCTCCTCGAACAGGAACTTGGCGTCGTAATCGATGCCGTCCAGTTGCACGTTGAAGCGATTCTCGATCGATTCCGAATCCACGAACAGCGACGAACTGCGCCCCCAGGATCGCAGCAGCAGCCCGCGCCGGTGATGTTCGCGCGTCTTCACGCAGACCATGCCGCCGTTGCCGCCGGCGTTGATGACATGGCTGCCATAGAAGCTGGTGGTGCTGATGTCCGCGCGGGAGCCGGTGGAACGGCCGTGCAGCGTGGCGCCCAGCGTGTCGGCGCTGTCCTCCACCACCATCAGGCCATGCGCATCGGCGATGGCGCGGATGCGATCCCAATCGGGCAGGTTGCCGATCAGCGAGGGGATCATCATGGCGCGGGTGTCCGGGCCGATCATCGCCGGAATCGCCTCCACGTCGATGTTGTAGGTGCCGGGGGCGGCATCGACGAAGGCGGGCACCAGCCCGTTCTGCACCAGCGGCGCGACGGTCGTCGCGAAGGTGAGGACGGGGGTGATGACCTCGCTGCCGGGTGGCAGGTCGAGCAGCTTCACGGCGAGGAAATTCGCCGAGCTGCCGGAATTGACCATGATGCCGTGCGGCTTGTCAAACAGGCGGGCGACGCGGCATTCCATCTCGCGCACGTTGGTGCCCATCTGCGTGGAGCTGCGCAGGACGGCGACAACCGCCGCGATCTCCGGCTCTCCGTGAACGGTCTGACCATAATTCACGCGCATTGCTGTAGACCCCCATCTGGCAACGAAACCGCCGACACCCCTCCGTCGGCCGCACCCCCCCCGGCGAACCAGTCGATCTGTGCCAGGGTGAATTCCCGCATGTCGGTGGCCCCGGCCGCCCAGCGCCGGTACCAGTCGATCGTCATCCCGAGCGCGTCCGGCAGGGATAGGCGCGGCCGCCAGCCCAGTTCGGCGCGCGCCTTCGCACTGTCGAGCGCGAGCAGGCCCGCCTCGCGGCTGTCGCCGCCGGGGCCGTAGTGAAAGGTGGGGCCGCCCGGTCCCCAGGCCTCGGCCATCAGCGCCGTCATGCGGGCGACATCGACGGTGCCGTCCGCATCCGGCCCGAAATTCCAGGCGGTCGCTGCCTGCGAACGGCCGGAAAGCAGCGCCTCGGCCACCAGCAGATAGCCGGACAGCGGCTCCAGCACATGCTGCCAGGGCCGGGTGCTGCCAGGGTTGCGGATCAGCGTGGGGCTGCCGGCCAGCGTCGCGCGGACGATGTCGGGGATCAGCCGGTCCGCCGCCCAGTCGCCGCCGCCGAACACGTTCCCGGCCCGCACCGTCGCCAGCAGGGGCGCGCCGGGCCCGGCGAAATAGGATCGGCGGAAGGCGCTTGCGACCAGTTCGGTGCCGGCCTTGCTGCTGGAATAGGGATCCTTGCCGCCCAGGGCGTCCGTCTCGCGGTAGCCCCAGGGCCATTCGTTGTTCTCATAGCATTTGTCGCTGGTGACGACGACGATGCCCTTCAGCGCGGGCATTGCGCGGGCGGCATCCAGCACGACGGCCGTGCCGACCACATTGGTGCGATAGGCCTCCACCGGGGACTGGTGGCACTGTCGCACGATGGCGTTGGCCGCCATGTGGATCACGAGGTCGGCATCGAGCCCGTTCAGGGCGCGAGCGTAATTCCCCTCGTCGCGGATGTCGCCGAAGCGGCCGTCGATCAGCGTGTCGAGCCCCAGCACGTCGTGCAGCGACGGGGTGGTGGCCGGCGGCAGGGAGATGCCGGTGACATGCGCACCCAGTTGCCTCAGCCACAGGGCCAGCCAGCCGCCCTTGAAGCCGCTGTGCCCCGTGAGAAGCACGCGCCGGCCCGCGAACGCGGCGCGCAGCCGGGCAGGATCGAAGCCGGCCGCTTCAGGCATGGGCCAGTTCGAGCTGGCGCGTACCGCTCGGCTCGCGGGCGAAACGCAGCCAGGGCGGCGGCTCCTCGCCCGCCATCGAATCCAGCATGTCGCGGTCGCGCACCGTGTCCATCGGGTGCCAGAAGCCGTGGTGCTTGTAGGCGAACAGCTGCCCGTCCTCCGCCAGTCGGCGCAGCGGCGCCATTTCCAGCGGCTCGGCGTCGTCGGTGAGGTAATCCAGCACGCCGGGTTCGAACACGAAGAAGCCGCCGTTGATCCAGGTTTCCTGCTTCTGCACCTTTTCCGAGAATTCCATCACCTGATCACCCTGGATCTCCAGGCTGCCGAAGCGCGCGGGCGGGGTGACGGCAGTTACGGTGGCGAGCCGCCCGTGAGAGCGGTGGAAGGCGAGGAGCGCGTCGATATCGATATTTCCTACCCCGTCGGAGTAGGTGACCATGAAGGTCTCGTCGCGGAGCCAGCCCTTCAGCCGCCTGAGGCGGCCGCCCGTCATGGTGGAAAGCCCGGTATCGACGACGGATACGCGCCAGTCGACCGGCCGGCAGGGGGCAAGCTGCATCTCTCCGTTGCCCAGCGCGACGGTGAAATCATTGTTGAGAAGGTGGAGCCCCTGGAAGAAGGCCTTCATCTGCATGGCCTTGAAACCGCAGGCGACGACGAAATCCGTGTGGTTCCAGCGGCTGTAGATATCCATCACATGGAGGATGACGGGCCGCCCGCCCACTTCCACCATGGGTTTTGGCACTCTCACGGTTTCCTCGGCGAGCCTTGATCCGAGCCCTCCGGCCAGAAGCACAACCTGCATCGCGCCCTCCCTCCGTGCCAGGCTTGCCATGCCCGGGCAGGGAAGCCGGCCAATCCGACTCCCCCCATTCTCTGGGAATGCTATTCACGACGGGCCTGAGCCCCAAAGCCCATTCGGGAGACTATACCTTCGGCCCCTGACCTATCCCTGCGGTGAGGAGGAGGGCCCGGCGCGCGCGGCCAGCCACATGAAAGGCGGCGAAAAAATCAAACAAATTTGAAAAAATTTGCAGAATCTGAGGTGCTTGATCTCTCATGTTGACAGTTAATATCCATTAGGTATTTTGCCGCTGCTGCAACTGCGCAAAGCAGGGCCAGTCAAAAAGAAATCAAGCAATCAAAAGGTAGGTCGCAACTCAGTTATCCCCGCAAGAAGCCGCCGAACAGGTGCAGCATGACTGCGCCGGGATACCTGCGTTAATCAGGATAACGCGAAAATGTCACTTTCCGTCTTGCTGTCGCGCCCGTCCGGGCGCTGGGCGGCGCTTGCCTTCATCCTTGCTCTGGGGCTGGCCGCAATCCTCTATGCAACAGGCGCCACGGCGCTGGCCGTCGGCGAAGTGGTTCGGCTGACATCCAAATTCCGGGTCATGAAGCCCGATCTCGTGACAGGTGTCGGCCTGCAGGGAAGCGGGGCGACCGGGCGCATTACGGCCGGGCCCGTCAAATCCAGCACGGGCAAGACCTGGTGGTTCATCGATTTCGATTCCGGGGTGGATGGCTGGGTCAGCGCCACCAGCCTTGCCGGCATCGGCAGTTCGGTCGCCGCACCGACGCTCAGCTTCACGGCGGCGCCCGCCAGCATCGCGCCGGGCGCCACGACAAGCCTCAGCTGGTCCGCTTCGAATGCCACCTCCTGCACCGGCACGGGCGGCGGCTTTACCGGCGCGAAGCCCCTCTCGGGCAGCGCCAGCCTGTCGCCCTCGGCCACCACCAGCTTCGGCCTGACCTGCACGGGCGCCGGCGGCAGCACCGTCAGGCAGGTGACGGTGACGGTGGCGGCGCCCTCCGCCTCAACCCCGGTCGTCAGCCTCACGGCCTCTCCGTCGGCGATCACCTCGGGCGGCAGCAGCACCCTCAGCTGGTCTGCCAGCAACGCAACCGCCTGCACGGCCAGCGGCGACGCGGCCTTCTCCGGCGCGAAGGCAACCAGCGGCTATGTCGTGGTTTCGCCCGCCGCCTCGACTGCCTATTCACTGACCTGCACGGGCGCGGGCGGCAGCGGCAGCGCGCTTGCGATCGTGGACGTGGGATCGGGTGGCGCCGGCATGGCTTCGGCCTTCGCCGACCCTGACAATGGCAATATCCCCGATCGCGCGATGCACCCCATCGCCTTCCCGACGGCCGTCGGTTTCGGGCGTGTCGCCTCTGTGCGGTCGCCGAATGCGGTCGTCTACAAGATCAACTCGCTCGCCGATGTCGCGGATCCGAACGATGGCAAGATCACCTACCGCGAATGCGCGCTCGCGCTGGCGGTGAACACGCCCTACGCGATCCCGGCAGGCCGGCCGCGCTATTGCGTGTTCGATGTCTCCGGCGCGATCGTGATGACGGCGCCTGCGCGGATCACCGTGCCGAAGCTCTACATCGCGGGGCAGACCTCTCCGGGCGGGATCGAGTTCCGGCTGGGTGCCAACTACAACCCGGTGGACAGCCTGATCGACACCCGCAACGGCGGCGATCACATGATCCTGCGCCATGTCCGCACGCGGACGGGCGAGCATGTGGGCCGCACGTCGCAGAATGGCGATCCGATCCGCCTGTCCGGCACGCGCTACCAGATCCTCGACCATGTCTCGACCATGTTCGGAACGGATGAAAGCCTGGACATGGTGTGCCGCGACTGCACGGTGCAATGGTCCATCATCGGGCCGAACATCTGCCGCAACGCGGGCCACACCTCGTCGCTGCACTGCAAGAGCTTCTTCTTGAAGCCGGCCGGCAACGTGACGATCGCCTACAATCTGATCCAGCATGGGGAGCAGCGCGGCCTGAACGCGGCTGTCGGCCTGCACCCGGCGGCGCCGGGCACGGCCATGCAGCTGGATGCGGTGAACAATGTAATCTACCACTTCGTGTCTGAAACGGGCCTTGTTTCCAACCAGTTCGGCAACAGCTATGCCAACTTCGTGGGCAATGTGAACCTGCGCGGGCCCCGCTTCAGCGCAGGCGACGGCAACTTCCTGGTGGGCCTGTACGGCGCGGCGGCGCAATATGCCTTCGGGTTCGACATCCACGCGAAGGACAATGTGACGCCGCACACCCGCATCGCGGGCCAGTTCGGCCAGACCGTCACGGACTTCTTCCGGGATCTGGCCGGGATGGTGGTTGCGACGAACAACACGGCTTCCACCGTGTGCGGCCTGAACGCCGCGGGGCAGAAGGATTGTTCCAAGCTGGGCAAGGCCGTGGTGCAGGATGTGAAGCCGGCGGTCGCGCCGGGCAACGCCGGCCTGTCGCTGCGGGCGGACCAGATCGCGCGGCCGGAAGCCGCCATGCGGTCCGTCCTGTCGTTCGCCGGGGCCGATCAGTGCCGCGACGGATCCTGCCGCGACAATGTCGACAAGCTGTACATGGAAGATGTCAGCACCTGCGACCTTCCGCCCTATCTGATGGAAAAGGACTGGACCTCGACGGTCGCGACCTCGGGCGGCTGGGCACAGCTGACGCAGGGCCCGGCCAAGCTGGACAGCGACAACGACGGCATGCCCGACGAGTGGGAGTCGCGCTTCAAGGGCACGAATCCCAAGGTCTGGGACGCAAACGCCGATCCGGACGGCGACGGATACCCCAATATCGAGGAGTATCTGAATGCGCTCGCCAAGGACGACGTCCGCTATGCGGGGCTGCTGAACAGCGGCACGGCACGGGTTCCGGCCTACAACTGCAACCGCCCGAAGGCGCCTGTGCAGTAATCACCGGCACGGCCCGGGCCTTGTGATGGCCGCGCATCCCGGCAGGGGTGCGCGGCCATTCGCTTGAGTTGGGTTTCAGGGCCTGTGGTGCGCGCCGGCGACCGCACTGCCGGCACAGGCGGCCGTGATTGCGGCAATGCCGACCCATTGCAGCGGGCCGAGCCTTTCGCCCAGGATCAGGAACCCGGCCAGCGCGCTGACGGCGGGGGAAGCACTCATCAGAACGCCGAACAGCTTTTGCGGCAGCCGCCTGAGGGCATGGATGTCCAGCAGGAAGGGCAGCGCGCTGGACAGCAGGGCGATGACAAGGCCGGTTGCCAGCACCTGGGGCGCGATCAGCGCCCGTCCGGCATGGGCCGCCCCCAGCGGCACGACGATCAGGGCCGCGACTGCCATTCCCGCCGCAACCCCCTGCCCGCCGAGATGGGCGATCTTGCCGCCCACCGATACATAAAGGCCCCAGCACAGCGCGGCGGCCAGCGCGAAGGAAACGCCGCGCCAGTCGAGCCCGCTTTCCCCCGCCCCCAGCGGCAGCAGCACCAGCCCGGCCAGCGCCAGCGCGATCCACAGCAGATCGAGCCCCCGCCGCGAGGCGAGCAGGGCGACACCAAGGGGGCCGAGCACTTCGATCGAAATCGCGATCCCGAGCGGAATGGTGGCGAAGGCCCGGTAGATGAGGATGTTCATCAGCCCCAGCATCGCGCCATAGACGAGAAGGTTGCGCCAGCCATCCGCCGCCATCCGCAGCTTCCACGGCCTGAGCACGAGGCCCAGCAGCAGGGCGGCAAGGCCGATGCGCAGCGCCGCCACCCCTTCTGCGCCGACGGCCGGAAACAGGGATTTGGCGAAGGCCGCGCCCGTCTGCAGAGAGATCAGCGCGCCGAGCGCCGCGGCGATGGCGCCGCCCTGTGTCCGGCCGGTCAGGCGCGGGTGCCCGGCACCGCGCGCACCCAACCCCGGGCGTCGCCCGGCTCGCCCCGCTGGAGCGTGGTCAGCAAGGTCTTCAGCCGGGTCGTGACCTGTCCGGCGGCCGCGCCTGCGATCCGGAAGTCGCCTGATGCGGCAACCACTTCACCGATGCTGGCCACCACGGCGGCGGTGCCGCAGGCGAAGGCTTCCGTCAGCCGGCCACTGGCGGCATCCGCACGCCACTCGTCCAGCGAATAGGGGCGCTCCACGACGGTCAGGCCCTCTGCCCTGGCTAGCTGGATCAGGCTGTCACGAGTGATGCCCGGCAGGATTGTCCCCGTCAGCGGCGGGGTGAGGAGGGTGCCATCCTCGAACACGAAGAAGATGTTCATGCCGCCCAGTTCCTCGATCCAGCGATGCTCGGCCGCATCCAGGAAGATCACCTGGTCGCAGCCCTTCGCGGCCGCTTCCGCCTGCGCGACAAGGCTGGCGGCATAATTGCCGCCGCACTTGGCGGCGCCCGTGCCGCCGGGCGCAGCGCGGGTGTAATCTTCGGAAACGAACAGCTTCAGCGGCTTGGCCCCGCCCTTGAAATAGGGGCCGACCGGGCAGGCGATAACGCAGAAGACATAGCTGTTCGCGGGGCGCACGCCCAGGAAGGGTTCGTCCGAGAACATGAACGGTCTGAGATAGAGGCTGCCTTCGCCGCCGGGCACCCAGTCCCTGTCGATGCGCACCAGTTCCTCCACCCCTTGCAGGAACAGGTCGACGGGCAGTTCGGGCATGGCCATGCGGGCGGCCGATGCGTTGAAACGCTCGGCATTGGCACCGGCGCGGAACAGCGCGACTTCGCCGCCCGCCGTCCGATAGGCCTTCATGCCTTCGAAGATTTCCTGTGCATAGTGCAGGACAGCGGCGGCCGGATCGATCAGGAACGGCCCGCGCGGCTTCACTTCCGCATCATGCCAGCCCTTTTCCCGGGTGAAGCGGATTGTGACCATATGATCCGTGAACACCTGGCCGAAGCCGGGATCTTTCAGCAGGCGGGCGCGGCGGTCTGCCGGTACCGGATCTGGGTGCGGGATGTGCCTGAATGCCATGGTCCATGTCCTCATCCGAGCCCCCGTGGAACGGCAAGGGGGGACTCGCGCGGGTGCCATAGACCCGATCGAGGCGGCTGGTCAAAGAATAGGACAGGGGGTTTGCCCTAATTCGCAGGTCGGGCGGACCTTTCCGGAACGATTGCCGGGGCTGTCCGGCCCGGCTGCCACGGATCCTGTTCCGGGGGAGGAACGCTTGATGTCAGCGCGTCAGGGATCTGGGCGGCCGGGCCGGCGCCGTGCCGGGGCGTGCGGATCGCACGCCCCGGAAACACATCAGAAGTTGGCGCGGAAGCGGATGCCGAAGGTCCGCGGCGGCGCCAGATAGGCGTTCTGGTCACCCGTCTGCAGCGGGGTCGCGAACAGCTGCGAGGGGTAGATCTCGTTGAAGAGATTCTGCGCCCACAGCTCGGCCGTGACACCGGAGTCCAGACGGACACCCAGGTTGGCGTTCACCAGGCTGACGGCGCCACGGCGCGCCAGCGAGGCGTTGTTGATGTATTGCGGCCCGCTGTACTGATACTGCACACGGCCGATGAGGCTGGCGCGATCGTTCAGCGGCGTATCGAGGTTGATCGCCGCATTGCCCTGGAATTCCGGCGCGAAGCGGAAGCGGGTGTCGGACAGGACCGGATCGATGTTCGCATCCGTCTTGATCTTCGCTTCGGGGATCCAGGTGCCGTCCAGGTTCAGGATCAGGCTGTCGGTCAGCTTGAAGGTGTTTTCCAGCTCCACGCCGTAATCCACCGCCGACTTGCCGTTCAGCACGGTGAAGCGCAGGCCCACGAACTGGGCAACCTGGATGTTGCTGATGTCGTAGTAGAAGAACGAGACGTTGGTGCGCGCGCGGCCGCCCCAATATTCCGTCTTCGCACCCAGTTCATAGGCGTTCACGGTTTCCGGCTTGTAGGTCGGATCCAGCGGCGTGGCCCCGGGCACGACGGCCGGGTTGTTGAAGATGGTTCCGCCGCCGTTCGAGTCCATGTTCACCCCGCCCGCCTTGAAGCCGCGGTTGTAGGTTGCATAGAGCATCACGTCTTCGTTGGGCCGGTATTGCGCGCCCACCGTGCCGCTGAAGGCCTTGTCCGTCCGGCTGTCGGAATAATCCGGGCCGGGGGAAACGCCCAGCACGCGGAACACGGCATTCGGGGCCGGATCATAATAGTTGTAGGCGAACGAGCCCGTCTTCTTCTCGACGGAATAGCGGATCCCGCCGAGCAGGCTGAAGCCGCCGCCGAGTTCGGCGTTTGCATGGGCAAAGCCGGCATAGGACTTGGAGGTGCCGGCCATCACTTCGTTGGCGACCAGGCCGGGCGCGGCGCGCACGGTGCCGGGCGGCACGCCCTGCGAGGACAGCAGCACGTTCCAGTAGGTCTGTGCCTGGGTGCCCCAGTCGAGCACGCGGGTGATGTCGAGCTTCTCGTCAGAGAAGAACAGGCCCAGCACATAGTCGGTGTTGAGCGACGAGATGCGGCCGTTGAAGGTGAGTTCCTGCGAGAAGAAGCGGCTGCCGAAGGTTTCGTCGAGGATCAGGATGTCCGCGCCGGAGAAATCGGCGTCCATGTTCAC
This sequence comes from Sandaracinobacter sp. T42, assembly GCF_059115405.1. NCBI lineage: Bacteria > Pseudomonadati > Pseudomonadota > Alphaproteobacteria > Sphingomonadales > Sphingosinicellaceae > Sandaracinobacter > Sandaracinobacter sp. T42. The sequence continues at coordinate 255,053 of NZ_CM181101.1, read as the reverse complement.
CTGCGAGACATCGAACTTCCTGAGCGCCGTGACGGACTTCAGCGCATCGTCGCCGACATCGATGTCGACGAGCAGCGTGCCGCCGTAATCCTTGATCTGCTGGCGTCCGTCGGTGCTGAGGGACTGCTGGAAGTCGCCGAGCTTCGACGACGGCAGCTTGCGGCCATTGGCCAGCGTCAGCGCGTTGATCAGCGGCTGGGTGGGGCCATCGATGTAGTTGGAGGTGGCGTAGCAGCAGTTGCCTTCGCTCTTGCTGTAATCACCGACCAGCCGGATCGAGACGGCGTCCGAGGGTTCGAACAGCAGTTGCGCCTTGGCGGCGACGGTGTCGTTGTTGTTGTAGCGACGGCCGTTGGTCGGATCGGTATAATAGCCGCCCTGCAGCGAGCCGAGACCGGCGACGCGCAGCGCCAGCTTGTCGTTCAGCGGAATGTTGCCGGCTGCACGGGCGACGACGGTGTTGTAGTTGCCGTAGGTCACGTCCAGCATGCCGCTCGCGTCATCGAGGCTCGGCGTGGCGGAGGACAGCAGCAGGGCGCCGGCCGTCGTGTTCTTGCCGAACAGCGTGCCCTGCGGGCCGCGCAGGACCTGCAGGTTGTCGATGTCGAGGAAGTTGTTCAGCGCGGCGGCCGCGCGGGTGCGGTAGACGCCGTCGATGAACACGCCGACGGAGCCTTCGAACGAACGGCTGTTGCCGGTGGTGCCGAGGCCGCGGATGATCAGGTTCGCCGACGAGGTGGCGATGTTGGTGACGCGGAAGCTGACCGACGGGCTGATCGCCTGGATGTTCGAGACATTGTCCACGCGCGCATTGGCGAGCGCCTCGGCATTGGCGGCCGTGATCGAGATCGGAACGTCACGCAGATCCTGGCTGCGGCGCTGCGCCGTGACGATGATGTCTTCCAGGCCTTCGCCGGTATCGACGGTTTGTGCAAGCGCCGGCATTGCGGGCGAAATGGCGGCCACGCTGGCGGCCAGCCAGAAACGGATGTTCAAGATCATGCTCCTCCCGGAGGCGCGCACTCCCAGGTGGGCGCCCTTCATTGCGGGCTGACTAACCGATCAGTCAGTGTGCTGCAACCGGCCCGAACCTTGCGGAATGGAGAGGGCGAGCAGGCATGCTTCAGCCGGCCTTCGCGGCGATTCCGTTCAGGATCGTGCGCACCAGATCCTCGCCATAGGTCTGCTTCAGGCTTTCGCCCATTTCCCGGATCCCGAACGCGTATTTCATCGCGTACAGGCCATAGAACAGATGGTCGCAGGCGCCGATCACGTGAAAATAGAAACTCATGGGGTTCACGTCGCGGAATTCGCCCGCGGCCTTTCCCTGTGCCAGAATGGCCGCCTGGGCCGCCAGCATCGGCTGGACGATCATCAGCGAGATGCGGCGGCGCGCCTCCTCGCTGGAGGACAGAAGATAGTGAATCAGCCGGTTCAGATAGGGATGCCGGTAATAGGCATTCAGCACACCCAGGATGTGCAGCCGCAGTTTTTCCGGTGCGGGCATGTCGCGTCGGACAAGCGTTTCCAGGCGGAGCACGGAATCACCCACCACCTTTTCCAGAAGGGCCAGCAACAACCCTTCCTTGTGGCCGAAATGATATTTGATCAGCGCCGAACTGACGCCGCTGCGCCGCGCGATGTCGTGAATCGAAACGTCGATGCTGCCGCGCTCGGTCATCAGTGCGCACGCCGCCTCCATCAGCTGCGCACGCCCCATGCCGGCGCAGCGGCGATCCGCCACTGCTGCCTCTGCCATCATCCCTCCCCCGGTGTTCCCCAGGTCCGGCACCATCCTAGCGCGCGATAAGGGACGGTGCGAGACAGGAATTGCGGCAGAGGCGCTGCCAATTTATTCAGGTGGGACTTACTGACCAGTCAGGGCCTTCAGCCGCCACCCGGCGACAAGCAGCCCGCCATCGGCGCGGGCGACGGCGACGGCGGCATCCAGCGCCTCGCGTTCGGCATCCAGCAGGGCAAGCTGCGGCTTCATGCCGGTCTTCACCTCCAGCCGCGTCGATCTCAGCGCCTCGGCGGCGGCCTCCTCGCGGCGGCGGGCGGCTTCCGTCATGCGGCGGGCCGCTGCAAGGCCTTCGAAGGCGGCGATCGTTTCGGCCTCGATCTCGCGGCGGGCCCCGTCGCTGGCCGCCTGCGCGGCCCCTGCATTTGCACGGGCCTCCGCGATCCGGCCCTGTCGGCCGCCGTCGAACAGGGTCCAGCGGGCGCGCACGCCCACCACGGCCTGATCGGCCACATAATCCGGGAAGAACTGGTCGCGCACCGCCGATGCTTCTGCGAAGGCGCCAACGGTCGGCAGCCAGTCTGCCCGGGCGGCCTTCGCCTGGGCATCGGCGGCCTTTGCAGCGCCGGCCGAAGCGGCGATGGCCGGGCTTCCGGAAAGTGCAGCGGCAAGCGCCGCCTCCCGACTGGCCGGTCCTTCGGGCGGGGGCGGGATCGGGCCGGGCGCGTCAGCGGGCAGGCCGGTCAGCGCCGTGAAGCGGGCGGCTGCGGCGGCTTCGGCGGCATGCGCGCTTTCCAGCCCGGCTTCCGCCTCCGCCAGCCGGGCGCGGGCCTGGCTGAGATCGGTGGAGGGCGCGTCCCCGGCTTTGAAGCGCAGCCCGGCCTGACGTTCGATCTCGCGTATCTGATCCAGTTGGCGACGGCGCAGGTCACGCTCGCGCACCGTGGTCACCAGCGCGGCATAGGCCGCCGCCACCTCCACGGAAATCTGCGCCCGGGACAGGCGGGCGGCGGCCTCCGCGCTGCCGCGCGCGGCGCGTGCGGCCTCTCGCCCGGCCAGGATACGGCCGCCGGCGAACAGCGGCTGCTCCAGGCTCGCCATGGCGGCGCGCGGGGTCACGTCCGCGGCCTGAAGGCCGAAATAGCCCTTCGGATCCAGATGTCCCGTCCCATAGGTGCCCGACAGGGTGGCTGTCGGCAGCAGCGCGCCGTCGGCCTGCGCCACGCGCGCCCTTGCCGCCGCCAGCCGGGCATCCGCTTCGGCAATGGCGGGGTTGGAGGCAAGCGCGGCGGCCAGCGCCTCGTCAAGGGTGACGGCAGCCGCCGGGGCGGTCGCGCCAAGCAGCAGGGTGGCGACGATCAGGCGCATGGTTGTCCTCAGCGGAAGGCGTTGCCCGCCGGCAGGCCCAGCTTGCGGAACAGCATGGCGGCCGGGCAGAAGCCGGTGAAGGCCGCCTGCACCATGTTGGCCCCGGCAAAGGCCGACAGCCAGAACCACAGCGGATTCACGAAATGCCCCAGCGCAAGGCCGGCAAGCACGACACTGCCTGCGAAGGCGAGGACGGCGCGATCGATGTTCATGGCAACTCTCCTCTATTTGCGGGTGCGGAGTTTCTTCACGCCCATCACGTCAAGCGCGAGCTTCTCGTAGAAGGGCTCGGATTCACCCCGTCGCACCTTCATCAGAAAGTATTTCTCGAAGGCGATCTTCGCGAGGTGGACCCATTTGCCGCTGGACGACCAGTTGGTGTTGCGCGGCGGGATCTGCGGCTGGGCCACGAAGGCGACGCCGCCGTCGCCGAAATCCGCAAGGCAGATGGCGTTCCAGCTGGCCTCGAACGTCGGCTCCTGGCCGTCCAGCAGGTCGGACAGGTTGTGGGCGATGGCCGTCACCATACTCTCGATCATGAAGCCCGTCTTCGGCACGCCCACGGGGACGGGGGTGGGGCCGGTGGGCGGAATGGCGACGCAGACGCCCAGCGCGAACACGTTGCGGAAGGTCGGGTTGCGCTGGTGCTTGTCCACCAGGATGAAGCCGCGCGGGTTGCTCAGCCCCTCCACCCCGAACACGGCGGGCACGCCCCGGAAGGGCGGCATCATCATCGCCAGACCAAAGGGCAGGTCGTGCACCTTCTTCACCTGCCCGTCGTCGCCCAGTTCCTCGATGTGCATCAGACCGGGATCGACGGAGGTGATGCGGCTGGAGGTGACCCATTTGATGTGCCGGTCGCGCATCTCGCTTTCCAGCAGGCCCTTGGTGTCGCCCACGCCGTCGAGGCCGAGATGGCCGACATAGGGTTCCGAAGTCACGAAGGTCATCGGCACGCGGTCGCGCACCTTGCGGCGCTTCAGCTCGGTATCGAGCAGCATGGCGAATTCATAAGCCGGACCGAAGCAGGAGGCGCCCTGTGCCGCGCCCACGATCACGGGTTTCGGATCGGCGGCCAGCCGGTCGAACACTTCCGCGGCGGCGACGGCATGATCCGTCTGGCAGATGGATATCGTGTTGGCGTGCGGGCCGAAGCCCGGAATTTCGTCGAAGGCGAGATCGGGGCCGGTTGCGATCACCAGCCAGTCATAAGCGAGGCTCGTGCCGTCGTTCAGTTCCAGCCGGTTTTCGGCCGGATGCACCCGCTTCGCGCCGACGCTGGTGAACCCGATGCCTTTCTTCTTCATCACCGGCGGCAGGTGAACCCGGATCGCTTCCGCCTCTCGCCAGCGCACGGCGACCCAGGGGTTGGACGGCACGAACCAATAGTCGTCCGAGTTCGAGACGACCATCACCTCGGCCCGGCCCTTCACGGCGTCGCGGATTTCATAGGCGGCGATCGTGCCGCCGAGTCCTGCCCCCAGAACGATGATCTTCGGCAATGCCATGTCGGTCTCCATCCCCTCCGGTCAGCGAGAGCCTCACCGGACCGGCCTCCATCACTCTTGACTGTATATTAGCTTTATACGATATATGCAAGTATTCAATCGGGAGAGTTCGGTCCATGTTCGGATTCCGCAAGTTCACAGGTTCCGGGGCGGCAGACCCCCGCGACATCAGCCCGGCGGCGCTTGCCGAGATGGTGAAGGCCGGGGCGGCAATCGTCGTCGACGTGCGGGAGCCGCGCGAATTCGCCGCGGGCCATATTCCGGGCGCGCTGAACCTGCCGCTTTCGGGCTTTTCGCCTTCGCAACTGCCTGATCCCGCCGGCCGCAAGCTGGTGCTGAACTGCGCCGCGGGCGGGCGATCCGCCAGGGCGCTGGCCGCCTGCGAAGCGGCACGGGCATCGGTGGATGGGCACCTGGCCGGCGGGATCGGCGCCTGGGCCGCCGCCGGCCTGCCGGTCGAGCGCGGGGCCTGACGATGCGTGCGGCGCTTGTCCTCGCCGCGCCGTTTGCGCTTGCGCTGGCGTCGTGCGGCACCGAGCCGGAGGCTGCCCGGCCGAAGGCGGAAGCAGCGGCGACGGGGGCGCGGCTGACGATTGCCGCAGGCCCGCTGGCGGACATGGCCGAAGTGCCCGCAACAGTGACCACGCGCGACATGGCCGAGGCGCGGGCCCGGATTCCGGGCGTCATCACACGCCTTCATGTGCGTGCGGGGGATGTCGTGTCTGCCGGGCAGCCCGTCGCCACCATCACCGACACGCGGCTGGGGCAGGAAGCGGCGGCCTATGGCGCCGGCGCGGCGGCCGCCGAGGCGCAGGCGGCGCGGGCGAGGGCCGATCTCGATCGCATCCGGTTCCTCCACCGCGAAGGCGTCTATGCGAAGGCCAGGCTCGACGAAGCGGTCGCCGCTTCGCGCGCGGCGGATGCCCTGCTGGCGGCTGCGCGCGCCCAGCAGGGCGCCGTGAAGGCGGTTGAGGGACAGGGCGTGGTGCGCGCGCCGGCGGCGGGCCGGGTGCTGGCAGCGGATCTGCCGGAAGGATCCGCCGTCGCGCCGGGCATGGTTGTCGCCACCATCACGGCTGGGCCGCCCATCATTCGGCTCGATGTGCCCGAAGGGCTGGCAACCCGGCTGCGCACGGGCGCCGAGGTGCGGGTGGACGGGCTTTCCGGCGGCCAGACGGTGGGTCGGATAGTGAAACTCTATCCGGGCGTTGAGGCCGGGCGCATCCGCGCCGATGCCCATGTGCCCGGCCTCGCCCCGGAACTGGTGGGCCAGCGTGTCACCGCCGCCGTCGACGCCGGCCAGCGCGAGGGGATCGCCGTGCCGTCGCGCTTCGTGTCGGCCCGGTTCGGTCTGAATTTCGTGAAGCTGCTGTCGGCGGACGGCAAGCGCGCCGCCGACGTGCCGGTGGAAGTGCGGGCCCTGCCCGGCGACCGGGTCGAAATCCTCTCCGGCCTGAAGCCGGGCGACGTGATCCTGGCGCCTGCACCCGCGAAGGCCGGAGCATGACGGGCAGGCCGGCCGTGCCGCTGGGGATCGCCGGGCGGCTGACGCGGGCGACGATCCAGTCCCCGCTGACACCGCTGCTGCTGCTGGCGAGCATCCTCGTCGGCCTGCTGGCGATCCTGACGATCCCGCGCGAGGAGGAGCCGCAGATTTCCGTTCCCATGGTGGATCTGGAACTGGCGGTGCCGGGCATGTCCGCCACCGACGCCGTCGAGCATGTGGCGAAGCCGCTGGAGGAGATCCTGCTGGCGACGCCCGGGGTCGAGCATGTCTATGTGAACGCGCGCGACCATGGTGTGCTGGTGACGGCCCGCTTCGAAGTGGGGTCCCGCCCGGAAGATGCGGCCATCCGCGTGGCGGAGCGGCTGGAGGCCAATGCGGACCGCGCGCCGCCCGGCGTGCCCTGGCCCAAGGTGACGGTGCGCGGGATCGACGATGTGCCGATCCTGGTGCTGACCCTCTCGCCCGATCCGGCGGTGGCGGATCGCTGGTCCGACCGGGCGCTTCGCCAGCTTGCCGAACGGGTGCGGTCGGAGATGCTGAAGGTGCCGGACGTGGGGCTGACCTTCCTGGTGGGGGGGCGGGCGGACGCGATCCGTGTCGTTCCCGATCCGGCGAGACTGGCGGCGCACGGCGTGCCGCTGTCGGCCCTGATGGAGGGTGTGCAGCAGGCGGCGCGGCAGTTTCCCGCTGGCACGGTTCGCGGCGCTGGCAGCGCCGATATGGTCGTGGCGGGCGGCCGGGTGGCGTCGGCCGCCGATCTCGAACGGATCGAGCTTCGCTCGGTCACGGGCGCGCCCGTGCTGCTGTCGGATGTGGCACGGGTGGAACAGGGCCCGTCCGACGGGCAGGCCCGCAGCTGGCGGATGACGCGCGACGAAGGCGGCGCCTTCACGCTGGCGCCAGCCGTTTCTGTCGCGATCGCCAAGCGCTCGGGCGCGAACGCGGTGACGGTCTCCGACGCGGCGGTGGCCCGGCTGGAAGGGCTGAAGGGCAGCCTGATCCCGGATGGCGTGCGCGCCGAAGTCACCCGCAACTATGGCGAGACGGCGAACGAGAAGGCGAATGAACTGATCTTCCACCTTGGCCTCGCCACGGTTTCCATCGTGCTGCTGGTGGGCTTCGCCGTCGGCTGGCGGGAAGCGGCGGTGACGGCGATCGTCATCCCCACCACCATCCTCCTCACCATGTTCGCCTCGAACCTGATGGGCTACACCATCAACCGCGTCAGCCTGTTCGCGCTGATCTTCTCGATCGGCATCCTTGTCGACGATGCGATCGTCATCATCGAGAACATCGCCCGCCACTGGGCGATGGCCGACGGCCGCTCGAAGATCGAGGCGGCGATCGACGGCGTGGCGGAGGTGGGCAACCCCACCATCGTCGCCACGCTCACCGTTGTCGCGGCGCTGTTGCCGATGCTCTTCGTCTCGGGCCTGATGGGGCCCTATATGGCGCCGATTCCGGTGAACGCGTCTGCGGCGATGATCTTCTCCTTCTTCGTCGCCGTCATCATCGCCCCCTGGCTGATGGTGCGGTTCGCGCGCATGGCGATCTTCGGGCAGGGCCACCATGCCGACGACGCGCACGGCGGCCGGCTGGGCCGCGCCTATGAAGTGGTGGCCCGGCGGGTGATCGCCACGCGCGGCACGGCGCGCACCTTCCTCATCGCGGTCGGCATCGCCACCCTTGTCGCGGGCTCGATGTTCTATTTCCGCGCTGTCACGGTGAAGCTGCTGCCATTCGACAACAAATCGGAACTGCAACTGGTGCTGGACATGCCCGCCGGCACCACGCTGGAGGACACCCAGCGCACGCTGATCGCGCTGGCTTCGATCACGGCGGAAATGCCGGAAGTGACGGCGATGGACCTGAACGCCGGCACGGCCGCGCCGTTCAACTTCAATGGTCTTGTGCGGCACTATTTCCTGCGGCGCGATCCGAACCAGGGCGATGTGATGGTCACGCTGAAGCACCGGTCAGATCGGGCGCGGTCCAGCCACCAGGTGGCGCTTGATCTGCGACAGGCGTTGAAGGCCGTGCCCCTGCCCGAAGGCGCGACGCTGGGGGTGGTGGAAACGCCGCCCGGCCCGCCGGTGATGGCGACGCTGCTGGCCGAAATCTACGGCCCTGACGAAGCAAGCCGCCGGGCTACCGCGATGCAGGTCGAAAAGCTGTTCCGGCAGGTGGATTTCATCGTGGACGTGCAGAACAGCTTCCGCACGCCCGCCCCGGAACTGCGGCTGGTGCCGGACAGGGCCGCGCTCGATCATCTGGGCCTTTCCGAACGCCAGCTGCTGGACAGCGTGGGCGCGGTGATGGGCCGGCAGGTGGTCGGCTACGCGCCGCGCGGCGGCGGGCAAAGCCCGCTGCCCATCGAAGTGTCGCTGGATCAGGCCCAGCGGGTGTGGGGCGGAGCGCTGCAGGCAACGCCCGTCGCCCTGGCGGCAACGCCCGCCGGCCCGCGCCTCGTCGAGCTGGGCGAGCTCGTCACCGCCGATCGCGGTGAGGGGCAGCACATGCTGTTCCGTCGCAACGGCCGCGCCGCCGACATGGTGATGGCCGAACTTGCCGGAACGCAGGAAGCGCCGATCTACGGCATGATCGCCGTGCGCGACGCCATCGACGGGTTCGACTGGGAAAAGGCCGGGCTGGTGAAGCCGGTGATCCGCCTGAACGGCCAGCCGGAGGATGAAGGCGTGCCGACCCTGCTGTGGGACGGGGAGTGGGAGATCACCTGGGTCACCTTCCGCGACATGGGCGGCGCCTTCATGGTGGCACTGCTGGGCATCTATGTGCTGGTCGTCGCCCAGTTCCGCAACTTCAAGGTGCCGCTGGTGATCCTGACGCCCATCCCGCTGACGCTGGTGGGGATCGTGATCGGCCACATGCTGTTCCGCGCGCCGTTCACGGCCACCTCGATGATCGGCTTCATCGCTCTGGCCGGGATCATCGTGCGCAATTCCATCCTGCTGGTGGATTTCATCAACCACGCCCGCGCGCCCGGGAAGCCCATGCGCGACGTGCTGCTGGAAGCCGGGCGCATCCGCTTCAAGCCGATCGTGCTGACGGCGCTGGCGGCGATGATCGGGGCGGCCACCATCCTGATGGATCCGATCTTCCAGGGGCTGGCCATCAGCCTGCTGTTCGGGCTTGCCTCGTCCACGCTGCTGACGGTGCTGGTGATCCCGGCGATCTATATCCTGCTGCGCGACGATGGCCTGCCGGAGTCCGGCGAACCGGCCGGGCCGCCGGAAGGGGCCGTCGCGGCATGAGCCGCCGGCCCGATCCGGGCGGGCAGATGGCCCCGCTGGGGCGGGATGCAGAGGCCATGGCGCAGGCGCTGAAACTGCTCTCCAACGCCGACAGGCTGAAGATGCTGTGCCGGATGGGCATGGGTGACGGCGATCACGGAACGACCCCGACCGTCGGCGAGATGGTGGCGCTGACGGGCCTGTCGCAATCCCGCGTGTCGCAACATCTGGCGCTGCTGCGCGAATCCGGCGTGGTGGCGCCCGAGCGCAAAGGCCAGACGGTCCGTTACCGTCTGGCCGATGCCCGCATCCGCGCCGTAATGGAAGCCCTGTGCAACCTGTGCGAAGCCGGGTTGCCACCGTCTGCCCGTGGCACGGGCTGAATGACCCCGAAGGAGAGGAACATGGCACAGGATTGGCCCGGACTGGTACAGGAAATGAACCCGCAGGTGGCCGCGCTGCGCGGCCTTCAGCCCGATGTGATGAAGGCCTTCGCGCAGATGGCGCAGGCCGCCACCGCCACGAATGCGCTCGATACCCGCACCAAGGAACTGGTGGCGCTGGGCATTTCGGTGGCTGTCCGCTGCGATCCCTGCATCGCCTATCATGCCAAGGCGGCGGTGAAGGCCGGGGCGACCGAGGCCGAAGTGGCCGAAACACTGGGCCTGGCCGTCTACATGGGGGCAGGCCCCAGCGCCATGTACGCCGCCAAGGCGCTGGAAGCGGCGCGCCAGTTCGGCGTGGGCGAACCCGGCCAGCCGGTCTGATCCGGCAAGGGTGGGGGCCCCGGTCTGACCAGCAAGGGGCGGATGCGTCGTCAGCCGACCGCGCCGCCCCGTCGGATCCCGCGCGCGCTATCCGCGCTTCACGTCTCACCCTCCCGCTCCAGGATCCTGGCGATTTCCTCGACGGGGTGTTTGGTCAGATCCTTGGGGATTTCGCCAGCCAGGCGGGATGCGACAGGGTGGCCCCAGCATTCGCGCAGTGCGGCCAGTGTCTTCGGGGGCGCCACGGCGATCAGTTCCTCGAACTTGCCCTCAGCGGCCAGCGCGCCAAGCAGATCCGCGATCCGTCCGGCGAACCGATCCTCCTCGATCTGGTGCCAGTCGACCTCCTCCATGGCGCTGCGCGCGGTGCCCGCACTGAAGAAGGCGCGTCCGGGCGAATCGCTGCCCTGTTCGTGCGTGGCGGGATTCGCTTTCTCGCCGCCACCTTCATGGCTGAGGGTTACATGGCGGAAATCGCCGGTATTCCGAAGAAGCAGATATTTCCGTCCGTCCGCGACGAGGACCAGTGCGTTGTGCCGGATCAACATGGGAATGTCCTTTGCCAGTGTTCAGGCAAACCGTGCCGGGCCGCCCTGGCCATCCGCGGCCCGGCGCAGACCGGGACAATCTATTCGATCGCAATCCTTTTCACCTTGCCGGGGCTCTGTTTGGGCAGGGTCAGGATCAGGACGCCGTTTTCGTAGGTCGCTTTCGCCTTCGCCTCGTCGACAGGGCAAGGGAGCGAGAAACTGCGTTCCACGGCGCCGAAATAGCGCTCGGAATGGAGTATCTTCTCATCTTCCGTATCGGCATCATATTGCTTGATCTCGGCTCTGATCGTCACGATGTCGTTGTCGACCGAGACATGGATGTCCTGCTTGTCGACGCCCGGGATTTCCGCATTCACGGTCACGGCCGTGCCATTTTCCTTCACGTCGATCCGGATCTTGTCAGGCGGAGGCAAGGGGTCGCCATGCAGGGGCTGGACCGTCAGGCTCATGGGAAATTCCCTGAAGAATTCGTCGAAGAAGCGGGATCGCGGCAATCTGGCGGGCATAGCACTACTCCTCCCTGGTTCGAACGAGGCAGGCCGAGTCGCAAGAAGATGAATTTGCCATCAGGCGGAACCAGCGGTCAAATTTTGCTGGTGACGCAGGCCTGATGTCACCATCGATGGAAAATCCTGCCGATTTCGGGTAGAAAGCTGCCGTCAAACTTTGGAAGCAGGACGCCTGATCTTTGGGGGGCAAGGCGTTCGAGCTGTCGCCCGGAGGCGAGACATTATTGCACACGGGCAGATCGGGCAGGATCGACCGGCTTGCCGGCCATTCTGCGCAGCTATGCCGAAAATCTGCCCAGCCCCGACGCACCGGATTTTGCCACCACCTTCGATCGTTATGCCGATGCGCGCGTCGTGCTGCCGGGCGCGGCGACTCATGGCACACATGAATTCTATGCGGCCCGTGCACGGATCGCCCGCCACCTGATCACGAGCCTGACCAATTCGAACGATGCCTACGCCTGGACGGGGCACTACAATGTGAACCGTCCCTACATCTCGAACGGTCTGAACCAGTATACGCTCTCTGGCACGGTTACGCCCAGCTATGATGGTCGTGGCAATCTGACGGCTGCGGGCGGTCCGACCTATGGTTATTCGGCGGAGAACAGCCTGACGAGCGCGAGCGGGGTCGGGACGCTGGGCTATAACCCTGTGGGGAGGCTATGGTATACGGCAACCCCGAACGGGACCTTCTTCCGTTACGATGGCAATGATCTGATTGCGGAGTATGATGCTTCTGGCCCGTTGCTTCGCCGCTATGTGCACGGCCCCGGTGTGGACGAGCCGCTGCTGTGGTATGAGGGCTCCGGCACCGGCGACAGGCGCTGGCTGCACGCGGACGAGCGGGGGTCGATCATCGCGGTGTCGAACGGGTCTGGCACGGTGACGAACATCAACAGCTATGATGGAGCCGAAGGCGTGGCGCAGCCACAATATGGCATCCCCGGCTCCGCCAACGTCGGCCGGTTCCAGTACACCGGCCAGGCCTGGCTCCCCGAGTTCGGGCTCTACCACTACAAGGCCCGGGCCTATTCCCCCACGCTCGGCCGGTTCCTGCAGACGGACCCCATCGGATACGGCGATGGGATGAATATCTATGCCTATGTGGGCGGGGATCCGGTGAATGGAAGGGATTCTACGGGGTTGGCGACCGATCCCAAGGCTTCAAATGCAACCGAAGCCCCAGACATTCCGTCTCCGGACATCGTTGTTACCGCTTTTGTTTGCAATGCGAGGTGCAGGGCGACGCTGGCTGCGGCACGCTTCACCCTCGTGGAGCTATACGAACGATGGACTCGGACAGGTGCTTCGTCCGGAGATCGTAGCGGTCGCGGAAGTGGGGGCGGAGAGCCGCAAAGTGGGAAGATTTGTAACACGCCTCTCCGGACAGGAGGCACGATCAGCCAGAATGTCGCTCAGATTGAGGCGATGCTTCAGAGCGAAATCGACTCTGCTGGATGGTCAAGTAGTGAGCAGGCCGCCGCAGGCTCCGGTACTGTCGGTTTCTGGTTTGGTCGAGTTGCTCCTGGCGGGAAATGGGCTGGCCGAATTGGCGAGCCTTGGGGCAACTGGAATTATGGCGCGACTGGGCGAGCTGCCGGCATCCCTCTAAATGTTCTTCTGCGTGGAGCAGGTGCGGCTGAGCAACTAGAGGCCCTCACTGGGCGGACTGGTTCCGGCAACACCGGAGAAGGCAGTCCGTTCGGCAGCGCCCCCTATGGAGATAATCGGGCGGGCCAAGAGCAGATTAGGCAGGGCTATAATGCGGGTTGCTAAGTCGGCTTTATGGGCGGCATTTTTGCTCGCATCCTGTCAAAAGGCAGTTCCTGATTTCACGCTTTCCGTTCCCTCACCAGACGGGGGACGGAAGGCTGTCCTTAACGGCTTCCAGCCCCGAGGCACAATAGAAGGGAATCTTGTCCTCTCCTTTCGCGATGAACCTGAACGTACAGCCACTTTCCGCCAGATCGAAAATGGCCAGATAGGATGGGTCGCGGCGGATACGCTGGCGATAGTGGCCGACAGGTTGGAATTTTACTCGCTGGATAGCGAGTATTTTTCTGATGGCACAATCGGTAGCAGGATCAGAGTGATTGTATGCGCCAAGCAGGATATGGACTGTTCGGACCTTGCTCAGCGCCTTGCCCGAACACCGAACGTGAAGCATATTGGCCACTTTCCTGAAGGATAGCGTTGCGTGGCCGCCAACGCAGCCCGCTGGACCCAATTATCGGGTCCAGATCGACGGGCGACAGGTCAGGCGCGATCGAGCCGATGAGCAGTAATATGTTCACACACAGAACTCACGCCCGTGCAGGGTGTTATCTTTCCAGAACAGTGGTTTCCGCGGCAAGCCGGGTGTGGGACGTTGTGGAACAGCTTCTGCGGGTCGGGAGTATCATGCTCGATCAATGGCTTGCCTATGGGACAGTGTCCCACGCGCCCACGTTCTCCCACGGCCCGAGGGCGGGCCTGGTCCCGCCGGTGCGGCTCTGCAAATCCTTCGATCCGGTTCAGGCTCGTTGTCTGGAACGTGACCCGAAAGCGAGTGACTGATCGGCACACCCTACGCGAGTCCTTGCGGGTGTTATGGTGTTGAAGTAGCGTGGAAAATCGGCGTTCCGGGGCGGTGGCAGCATCTCCGTCGAATCTGACGTGCGACGGAAATCTGACCGAGGCTGGGGAGAATTCCGGGGACAGTATACTAATTAGCCGCCGCCACCGGCCCCAGTTCGCCCGAATTCCGGGGACGCTATACATATTTCGCCTCCGCGCCGATGGGCGTTGGCTTTCGGCCGTACCCGGCACCAGGATCAGGTGGACATGGTTGGGCATCAGGCGCCAGACCCACACGGCGACGCCGGCCTTCACGCAGCTTTTGGCCAGCTGATCGCGGTAGGCGGCATAGTCGTCGTCCGCGAAGAAAGTCTGTTGCAGCCGGTTGCCGCGCTGGGTGATGTGGTGCGGGATGCCGGGGACCACCACTCGTGCCAAGCGCGCCATGGGGAGAGCGTGCCATCAGGCTGAAATGGGTCAAATAGGTATTGTGTCCCCGTATTTCCCCGGATTTCCAGCCCGTCAGGCCTGTCAGACGGTCGCTGTATCGGCTGCCCGGTTGGGGATGTTTCGCTTCCGCGTGCAAAGCTGGTGCCGCTTAGGTGACTCGAACACCTGACCCCATCATTACGAATGATGTGCTCTACCGGCTGAGCTAAAGCGGCGAAACCAGCAGGGGCGCGGCCTTAGCAGCATGGACGGCCGGCTTCAAGGCTCTTCCAATCATCGTCTGCAAAGGCCATCTGGGGGGCATGTCGTTCGAACCGAAACATCTGGGCCAGTCCACGGGCCTTCCCGCCTCTCCGGCAGAGGCCGTGCTGGATTATCCGCCCAACCCGCACCCGGATGCGACCTATCTGATCCGCTTCGTCGCCCCGGAATTCACCTCGCTTTGCCCCGTGACCGGCCAGCCGGATTTCGCGCATCTGGTGATCGATTATGTGCCGGGGGAACGCATCGTCGAATCGAAGGCGCTGAAACTGTTCCTGGGGTCGTTCCGGAACCATGCCGGCTTCCATGAAGCCTGCACCGTGGGCATCGGCCGTCGCCTGTTCGACGAAATGCAGCCGCGCTGGCTGCGCATCGGCGGGTACTGGTATCCGCGCGGCGGCATCCCGATCGATGTGTTCTGGCAATCGGGCCCGCCGCCCGAAGGCCTGTGGCTGCCCGATCAGGGCGTGCCCCCCTATCGCGGCCGCGGCTGAAGGCACCCCGCCCATCCGTCAGGTTGATTCCCCAAGGCCCCCGCGCCACGCAGGCCCGGTATCAATTGGGAGAGACTGACATGGCAGGGCCGCTTTCAGGCGTTCGGATCATCGAGATGGCGGGCATCGGGCCCGGCCCGTTCGCCGGCATGATGCTGGCCGATCATGGCGCAGAGGTGATCCGGGTGGATCGCCCCGGCCGGCAGGCGCCCGAGCCGGTGCTGGGCCGCAACCGCAAATCGATCGTGGTCGATCTGAAATCGCCCGAAGGCATCCAGGTGGTGCGCGATCTGGCGAAATCCGCCGACGGCTTCTTCGAAGGCCTGCGCCCCGGCGTGATGGAGCGGCTGGGTCTGGGGCCGGATACCCTCCTCGCCGACAATCCCAGGCTGGTCTATGGCCGGATGACGGGCTGGGGGCAGACAGGCCCCTACGCGCCCGCCGCGGGCCACGACATCAACTATATCGCGCTGGCCGGCGCGCTTCATGCCTATGGCCGCGCCGGGGAAAAGCCCACGCCGCCCATCAACATGGTGGGCGACTTCGGCGGTGGCGGCATGATGCTGGCCTATGGCATGGTCTGCGCGATCCTCAGCGCTCGCGCCACCGGCAAGGGCCAGGTGATCGATTGCGCGATGACGGAAGGCGCCGCCGTGCTGATGTCCATGATCTGGGGCTTCCGCGGCATGGGCATCTGGCAGGACGAACGCGGCGTGAACATGCTGGATACCGGCGCCCACTTCTATGACACGTTCGAATGCGCCGACGGGAAATTCGTCTCCATCGGTTCCATCGAACCGCAATTCTATGCCCTGCTGCGCCAGCTGACCGGGCTGGATGCCGATCCGGATTTCGACGCCCAGATGGATCAGCGCCAGTGGGGCCCGCTGAAGGCGAAGCTGACCGCCCTGTTCAAGTCACAGCCGCGCGATCACTGGTGCCGGCTGATGGAAACGACCGACGTCTGCTTCGCGCCTGTCCTGTCCATGGCCGAAGCGCCCGAACACCCCCACAACAAGGAACGCGGCACCTTCGCGGAAGTGGGTGGCATGACCCAGCCGATGCCCGCGCCGCGCTATTCCGGCACGCCGACGGCGAAACCCGCCGCCGCGCCGCAGGCCGGATCCCACAGCGCGGAACTGCTGGCGGGGCTCGGTTACGATGCCGCAAAGGTGGAGGCGCTGAAGGCCGCCGGGGCCTTCGGCCGCTGAGCACTGGCCGGAACTTAGCCCTTCCCAGGCCCGCGGGAGCGATTGACGCGCAGCCTCCCCGCGGGCCTATAAGGCAGCCATGGCGGAGGCTGTGTCGCGTATGTCGGTTCGATTTTCCATGGCCTTCCTGGCCGGCCTGATGGCCGTGCCGGCCCTTGCGCAGAACCTTCCCGGCGAGATCGACCGGATCGAGGATTACCGCGAGGATTATGGCCAGGACGGGCCCGAGACGGAGTCCGAGGATCTGCGCGCAGGCCCCCGTCCGCCCTGGACCTTCCAGATGCGCTTCGCGGGCGACTGGCGGACCAACCGCGACCTTTCCCAGGATGATCCGCGCCCGGGCGCCACGATCGCACCCGACATCAGCCTCTGGCGTCGCTGGTCCATCGGCGGCCTCAGGCTGTTCACGGAATTCGGCGCCATTGCCCCCACGTCGCTGACGGATTCGCGGCTCGACAGTTCCGGCCTGTTCGGCACGTTCGAGCTGGAGGGCGGCACCCCTGGCGCCGGTGTTGTTCCCTATGTCGCGTGGGAACCCTGGCGGGCCTATGACGGCACCTTCGAATCCCACATCGTCACCCTCCACACCTTTTCGGCGGGCATCCGGCGCAGCTGGGGGCCGACCTTCCTGGATGTCCATGCCCGGCGGCAGGAAGCGACGATCGACATTGCGGAACGCACCAGCATCGGGGCGACGGCGTTCCACAACCTGCCGCTGGGGCGCGGTGTGCTGAACCTGCGGGGGGAGATCGAGGGCCGCCGCTTCGACTGGCGGCAGACGGGGCGCGAACGGCAGCTGCGCACCCGGCTGCGCGTGCGCGCCATTCTGCCGCTGTCGTACGCGGTGGACATGCAGCTGACGGCCGACCTGCACCGGACGGACAGCAACCTGCCGGGCCAGAGCTTCACCAACTTCATCATCGGCCCCACCATTCTCGCCCGCCTCGGCTTCTGAACCGCGAACAGCTTGACTTGGCCGCCCGCCCTTGCGACCGGGCATCATGTCGCGCGCGCCCTTCGCCACCGATCCGGATCGTTCGCGCGGCCGCCTGTATCCGGAACCCGCCAGCCCCATCCGTTCCGCCTTCGCGCGTGACAGGGACAGGCTGATCCATTCCACCGCGTTCCGCCGCCTCCGCTACAAGACACAGGTGTTCGTCGCGCCCGACGGCGACCATTTCCGGGTCCGCCTGACGCACAGCCTTGAAGTGGCGCAGATCGCCCGCACCATCGCCCGTGTGCTGGCGATCGACGAGGATCTGGCCGAAGTGGTGGCGCTGGGCCATGATCTGGGCCACCCGCCCTTCGGCCATTCCGGGGAGGATGCGCTGGGCCGCGCGATGGCGCCCTATGGCGGCTTCGATCACAACGGCCACGCCATCCGCATCCTCAGCCTGCTGGAAGCGCGCACCCCCGCCCACGATGGGCTGAACCTCAGCTGGGAAGTGCTGGAGGGGCTGGCGAAGCACAATGGCCCGGTCCCGGCGCCCGGCTGGGCGCTGGCGGCGCAGGATCGGGCCTGGCCGCTGGATCTGACCAGCCATGCGGGTCTTGAGGCGCAGGTCGCCGCGCTGGCCGACGACATCGCCTACAATGCCCATGATCTCGATGACGGGCTGCGGGCCGGCCTGCTGGATGTCGAGGCCGTCTGCGCGGCGGTTCCGCTGGTCGATGCGCTGTGGCGCGAGGTGAAGGCCCGCTGGCCCCGGGAAGCGCGGCTGAGCCGGCTGGTGCCGCAGCTTGTCCGCGATCTGATCGGTGCGATGGTGGATTCGCTGCTGGCCGAAACGCGCGAAAGGCTGGCCGGTTTCAGGCCTGCTTCCGTCGAGGCGGTGCGCGCCGCAGGCCGGCCCACGGCGGGCTTCACCCCGGCCATGCTGGCGGAACTGGCGCCGCTGCGCCTCTATCTGATGCGCACAATGTACACGCACGCCACGGTGAAGCGCATCCGCGAACCGGCGGAACAGATCGTGGAAGAGCTGTTTTCGATCCTGCACCAGACGCCCGGCAACCTGCCGGACCGCTGGCGGGAGCGTTGCGAGGCTGAGGAGGAACCATGGCGGGCGAGGATCGTGGGGGATTATGTAGCAGGCATGACCGACCGGTTCGCGATCCGCGAACACCGGCGCCTGACAGGCCGGACCGTCATGCCGGACGACGCCGGCTTCTAGCCCTCGCGCTGCTGCTGGCGACGCCCGCGCTCGCCCAGCCCGCCACTGCCCAGCCGGCTACGCAACCCGTATCGGCCCGGCCCGCGCCGGATCAGCGCACGCTGGCGCTTGCGGCCGGCTGGAAGGCCCTGTTCCTGTGTTCGGGCACCTTCGTCGCGCGGATGAAGCCCGCCGATATCGAGGCGACCGACCTGCAGGGCGGCTACCCTGAGCTTCAGCCCCACCTGGCTGGCCTGGACGCAACCGTGTCCGAACCGATGCGGCAGGTGTCCGTTGCCTTCGATCCCGCGTTGCCGCCACGCGTCGCCCGCTTCACGCCGGGGCAGGGTTGCGCGCTGCTGCCCGTGGGGGCGGATGCCGGGAAGGTCATGCCCCCGCCAGAGCTGATCGGCGGCCCGGATCGCGCCAGAACCGATGCCCGTCCCTGGCCACAGGGGGACGTGGCGGCGACGGCCTCTCTGCCGGCGGCGCGCAGGGCCGCGCTGAATGCGCTGGTGGCCGAAGCGCTGACTGGCGGGCGCTATGGCAAGGACGCGCGCACGTCGGCGGTGCTGGTGGTTCTGGATGGCCGCATCGTCGCGGAGCGCTATGCCCGCGGTGTCGGGATGCACACGCCGCAGCGCACCTGGTCGGTTGCGAAGTCGCTGACATCCGCTCTGATCGGCCGGGCTGCGGCGCTGAACGTGATCGATCCGATGGCGCCCGCCCATGTGCCCGAATGGAGCGACGCCGGCGATCCGCGCGCCGACATCACGGTGGATCAACTGCTCAGGATGCAGTCCGGCCTGTTCACCAACGGCCCCGGCAATCGCACAGACGCGCTCTATTTCGGCGGCTCCACCGTGGCGGAAACCGCCGCCGTCGCCCCGCTGGAGGCCGCGCCCGGCACCCGGTTCAACTATGCCAACAACGATACGCTGCTGGCGGCCCGCGCGCTGATGACCGATCTGGGCGAGGCCGCGCCCAGCTTCCCCTACACCCACCTGCTCTGGCCGCTGGGGATGACCCGCACCACCATCGAGGGGGACTGGCAGGGCAATCCAATCCTCTCCTCGCAGGTGTGGATGACGGCGCGGGATCTCGCGCGGCTGGCGCTGCTGCATCTGAACGATGGCAGGTGGAACGGCGAACAACTGCTGCCCGAAGGCTGGGTGAGGGAGGCCATAACGCCGCGGGGCCCGCAGCCGCCAGCAGCCCGCGGGGAATGCTATGGCCGCGCCATCTGGCTTCCCGGGAAGCTGCCGCAGGGCAGCTACGCCTTCTATGGCAACCGGGGCCAGTATGCGGTGATCGTGCCCGCGCACAGGCTGGTGGTCGTGCGGCGCGGGTTCGATCCGGCCGGGGGTGGTTTCGACATCACCGCCTTTGCAGGCGACGTGGCCGCCGCCCTCCGCTAGCGCCGGGGGCGGGCCGGGCGCAGCCGCCAGCGCCCGCCCGTCGCCTGTGCCTGCACCGGGCCAAGCGTGCCCGTTGCCCCCGCCTCCAGCCGCGCCAGCAGCCGGGCCAGCCCGGGGCCGTCTGCCCGATGGCCAAAGGCATCCAGTCCGCCCGCCAGCAGCCGGCGGCGCAGTTCGGCGGGCAGGCCCTCCGGATCCAGCCACAGCTCGGGGCCGCGCCAGTCCGACCGCGTGGCAAAGGCACGGTCCGCCGCCCAGGCCAACGCGGCCTCGGCCTCGGCCAGATGCGCTGCGCTGGCAGCCAGACGATCCGGCCGCAGCCAGCGCTCCCGTGCCAGCGCCTTGCGTGCGGCGGTCCTGTCAAAGCGCGGATCCCGGTTCGCGGGATCGTCCGCCGCTGCCCATCCCCGCGCAGCCGTGATCGCCGCAAGTTCTGCGCGCCGGTGGCCCAGCAGCGGGCGCAGCACCGTCAACCCCTCGATCCGTGCCGTCGCCCGCACGCCGCTCAGCCCGGCCAGCCCGCTGCCGCGTGCCAGCCGCATCAGCAGCGTTTCCGCCTGGTCGTCGGCGTGATGCGCTGTCAGCAGCCGCGCAATGCCGTGCGCGCGGCACCAGCCGGCCATGGCTGCATAGCGCGCCGCGCGGGCGCGGGCCTGCATATCCCCGCCAGGGGCCAGCGAAAGCGTCAGCGTCTGATGCGGCAGCCCCAGCCCGGCCGCCAGCCCGGCGACCATCGCGCATTCCCCGGCAGCCGCCGCGCGAAGCCCGTGATCGACGCTCAGCACCTGCGCGCGGGGCCCGAAGGCATCGGCCGCCAGCGCCATCAGCGCCAGCGAATCCGCGCCGCCCGAAACGGCCAGCGCCAGGGGCGCGTCCGGGCCGAAGCCCGGCCCGGACAGGCGCGCGACCCCGGCCGCGAAGGCCTCCGGCGTCAACGCCCCCATCCGTGCGTCAACGCCCCCATCCGGGGGTCAGGGCGTGCATTTTGCCTGGGCGCGCGTGGCGGCCGCATCGGCGGCGAACTGGCCCGTCAGCCGGTCAGGGAAGGATTTGCTCAGCTGGTCCAGCGTGTCGCAGGCCGCCTTCGCGGATTTGGGCCCCTTGGTTTCCAGCAAGGCCTTCGCCAGCCACAACAGGCTGTTGTGGGCACGCTGGCCCTTGGGGCTGTTCTGGTAGCCGGCATAGAAGGTGCGGGCCGCATCCGCGGGCTGGCCCTGCTGCATCTGCGCCCGCCCGGCCCAGAAGGCGGCATTGGATGCGCGCGCATGCTTCGGGTTCGCGGCGACAAAAGCCTTCAGCGCCTTTTCGGCCCCGGCGTAATCGCCCTTTTCATAAAGGGCATATCCGGCCTCGTACTGCGCTGTCAGCGGATCGGCCGCAGGGGTGGCGGCTGCACCGGGCGCCGACGCCGGGGCGGCTGCCGGCGGCGCGGCAGATGGGGCCCGGGCCGGGGGCAGGCCGGCGGCGGGTGGCTTTGCGGCGGGTGGCGGAACCGGCACCGGCGCGGCGGCCTCCGGCGGCGTTCCCGGTGCTGCTGCACCCTTGCCTTCCAGGGCATCGAACCGGGCGACAGTGCCTGCTTCCAGCTTCTGCATCGCGCCTTCCAGCTGGCGCAGCCTGAACTGCAGTTCCTCCACCTGGCCGGTCAGGGTGCGCTGCTGGGTTTCCAGCGCCGTCACCCGCTGGGTCAGATCGATCAGCGGAGCCGTGGCGGGCGCGCCGGGGGCAGGGGCCTGCGGCTGGGCGTCCGGCACCACTTCGGGGGCGAAGAAGCGCTTGTCGCCGCCGGGGAACACTTCGCGCTGCACGGCGCGCATCTGACTTTCCAGCACGCCGACCCGCTTGTCGACCTGCCGCAGCTGATCCTGGGTGGCCGGCGCGGGCTGGGCCTGCGCTGCACCCGGCAGGGCGAGCGCCCACAACGCGATTGCGGGCAGGGCGGTGAGTGCGTGCCTGTTCATCTCGATCTGAAGTCCTGTTTTCCTCGGCCGGTTGGCGGCGCAGTGGAGCCACAGGCCGCCTTGCGGCAAGCTGAATCAGCCGGCGGCGACCGCCCCGGCGGCAGCCGGCTGCGAAGGCCCCGGCACAGGGGCAGCCAGGGCCTGCCGCGCCAGCAGATCCTCAGGCTTCAGCGACAGGTTGCGAACCTGTTCCGCCGGCCCGCCGAGCGGCGCGATGGCGATTGATCCCACCTTCACATCCAGCACGCCGGCCCGGCCCGTCCGCAAGGTCCAGTTGCGACCCTGCGGCAGGGTCATTGTCTGTCCCTTGCTCATGGTGCCCATGAACAGGGTTTCCTGCCCGTCGGAAATGCGCAGCCACACCTCTTCCTTCGCCGTCAGGGTCACGACGGCATTCGGA
Organism: Sandaracinobacter sp. T42; assembly: GCF_059115405.1. Classification (NCBI taxonomy): domain Bacteria; kingdom Pseudomonadati; phylum Pseudomonadota; class Alphaproteobacteria; order Sphingomonadales; family Sphingosinicellaceae; genus Sandaracinobacter; species Sandaracinobacter sp. T42. The sequence goes on along the minus strand of NZ_CM181101.1, from coordinate 232,947 downwards.
TCGGCGGCCGGGGCGGCCGGGGCCGCGGCCGGATCCGGGGCGTCGGCCTCGGCTTCCTCGATGGCGACGGGCGTTTCCGGAACCGGCGGCGCGGCCGGCGTCAGCCATCCGGCGCCCCAGGCCCAGAAACCGCCCAGAACCAGCAGCAGGGCCGCCACACTTCCGGCGACCAGCGCGGGGGAGGGCAGGCGCTTCTCCTCCAGCGGCATCAGGTCCACCATGGTCGGCACCGGGTCGCCCTTCTGGCTTTCCAGGCGATAGCGTTCGGCCGTTTCAGCGGGGTCCAGGCCCACCGTGCGGGCATAGGCCTTCACGAAGCCCAGCGAGTAGGTCAGCGCGGGCAGCTTGTCGTGATCGTCGGCCTCGATCTCCGTAAGGATGCCGGGGCGCACCTTGGTCCGCTCCGCCACCTGCGCAAGCGTCAGGCCGGCCGCCTCCCGCGCGCGACGCAGGGCTTCACCGATGGTTCGGGCCGGTTCGACGCCCCCGGTGGATTCGTCGGAATCCTGTGTGTCCTGATGGTGTGACGGCTGGGTCGCCGGCGTGTCTTCACCCTGCGGCGCATCATCCTGCGGGGGGGCGTTCGCGTCGTCCACCTGAAAGTCCCTTCAGGCCGTTGGCGGGGCCTGTTTTCCGCGACAGTTGAAACGCTTGCAGCGTCCGACCGACTTTTGTTCGACACCGATGATTTCGATAGGCCCCGCCCGCTTGCAAAGTCAACCGCGCCCGTCCGGCGCAGGCATCGGGTCAGCGCGCTTGTTGCAGCGCGGCATTTCATGTATGCGCCGCGCCAACCATCCTCCCTCCCGATCTGGAAATCCCGCATGCAACTTCGCAACGTGGCGATCATCGCCCACGTCGACCATGGCAAGACCACCCTCGTCGACCAGCTCTTCCGCCAGTCCGGCACCTTCCGGGACAACCAGCGCGTCGCCGAACGCGCGATGGATTCGAACGATCTGGAACGGGAACGCGGGATCACCATTCTTGCGAAGTGCACCTCGGTCGAGTGGGAGGGCACCCGCATCAACATCGTGGACACCCCCGGCCACGCCGACTTCGGCGGAGAGGTTGAACGCATCCTCTCCATGGTCGACGGCGTGATCCTGCTGGTGGACTCCGCCGAAGGCGCGATGCCGCAGACCAAGTTCGTCACGTCGAAGGCGCTGGCGCTCGGCCTGCGCCCCATCGTGGTCGTCAACAAGATCGACCGGCCGGATGGCCGCCCGCAGGAAGTGCTGGATGAAGTGTTCGACCTGTTCGTGGCGCTGGGCGCCAACGACGAACAGCTGGACTTCCCGGTTCTCTTCGCGTCGGGCCGCAACGGCTATGCCGGGCTGGATACCGATGTCCGCGAAGGCACGCTGGAGCCGCTGTTCCAGACCATCGTGAACCATGTGCGCGCGCCTGTCGCGGATGTCGACGCGCCCTTCAGCTTCCTGGTGTCGCTGCTGGATCGCGACCAGTTCGTGGGCCGCATCCTGACGGGCCGCATCGCCACAGGCACGCTGAAGCTGAACATGCCCATCCGCGCGATCGACCGCGACGGCAACATCGTCGAAGAAGGGCGCGCCACCAAGATCCTCGCCTTCCGCGGTCTGGAACGTGTGCCGGTCGAGGAAGCGCGGGCCGGCGACATCGTTTCCATCGCGGGCCTCACGGTCGCAACCGTCGCCAACACCATCGCCGATCCGGCGGTCACGGCGCCCCTGTCGGCTCAGCCGATCGATCCGCCGACGCTGTCGATGCGCTTCGCCGTGAACGACAGCCCGTTCGCCGGCAAGGAAGGCTCCAAGGTCACCAGCCGCATGATCCGCGACCGGCTGATGCGCGAAGCCGAAGGCAATGTCGCGATCCGCGTGACCGAAAGCGACGAGAAGGATTCGTTCGACGTCGCCGGCCGCGGCGAACTGCAACTGGGCGTTCTCATCGAAACGATGCGCCGCGAGGGGTTCGAGCTGTCCATCGGCCGCCCCCGCGTGATCTTCGGCAAGGACGAGAACGGCAACCGCACCGAGCCTTATGAAACCGTTGTCGTCGACGTGGACGAGCAATATTCCGGCACCGTCGTCGAGAAGATGGCGATGCGGAAGGCGGAAATGACCGACATGCGGCCCTCGGGCGGCGGCAAGGTGCGCCTCAGCTTCTCCGGCCCGTCGCGCGGGCTGATCGGCTATCATGGCGAATTCCTGTCCGATACCCGCGGCACGGGCATCATGAACCGCCTGTTCGACCGCTATGGCCCCTGGAAGGGCCCGATCGCGGGCCGCCAGAACGGCGTGCTGATCTCCACCGAAACCGGCGAAGCCGTCGGCTATGCGCTCGGCTACCTCGAAGAGCGCGGCGAGCTGATGGTGGTCCCGGGGGAGCCCATCTATGCCGGAATGGTCGTGGGCGAGAACGCCAAGTCCGACGATCTGGAAGTGAACCCGCTGAAGTCCAAGCAGCTCACCAACTTCCGCGCGTCCGGCAAGGACGATGCCCTGCGCCTCTCCCCGCCCAAGCGTCTCTCGCTGGAACAGGCCATCGCCTACATCGACGAGGATGAACTGGTGGAGGTGACGCCGAAGTCGATCCGCATCCGCAAGCTCTACCTCGACCCGCACGAGCGCAAGCGCCACTCGCGGGCGCTGAAGGCAGCCGGCTGAGAAGCGCTGCCCCCCTCCGGAGGGGGGCGGGCTTGTTACCTGACAATTCTTCCTGCAATCTGCCTTCAGGGCAATATTGGGGGGAATATGAAAAGGTTAACGCTTGTTAGCGCCTTGGCGGCGCTTGCGGCTCAGCCGCTCTCGGCCGCCGTTGTGGATCAGTCCAGCTTCTTCGATGCCGGGGGATATCCGCTCCAGCTGTCGTCCATCTCGACGGTGCCGGGCGGGCTCTTCCGCATGCAGGCCCATGGCGTCACCGCCGGGGTGAGCGGCCTCTTGTCCCGGGTCGACCTGCTGGTGGCGCAAGGCAATGGAACGGGCACGCTCGTCCTCAGCCTCGGCCATGGGCTCGTCACCGATGCCGGCTATGCGAACGCGGTCAGCCTCGTTGTCGATCGCGCCTCGATCGCCAGCTACACCGATCTCAACAACGGCGGCTTCACCAGCATCGACGTCTCGGCGCTGGGCTTCAATGTCAGCGCCGGCCAGCAGTTCACCATCCATCTCGCCGCGTCGCAGGATTCGATCGGAAACCGCTTCGGCTGGGCCTTCGGCAACGATATCGACGGCAACGGCACCGTCGGCGCCTTTGCCGATTATGCCGGGGGTGACAACCATGTGTCCGAAGACGGCGGCAACAGCTGGTCCGTCACCGGCTTCGATCGCGGCTTCCGCACCTGGGTGGAGGCTGGGGCCGTTCCGGAACCCGCGACCTGGGCGATGCTGATCGCTGGCTTCGGGCTGATCGGCGCCGCCATCCGCCGGCAGCGGCCCGCGGCGGCCTGATCCCATTTCCTTCCGCGCATGGGCGTGGCAATGCCACGCCCATGAGCTTTCCACCCAGCCCGCACATGGCCCGCGCGCTGCAACTCGCGCGTGTCGCGGCAGCGGCCGAGGAAGTGCCCGTCGGCGCCGTGCTGACAGGGGCGGATGGCGCCGTTCTGGCAGAGGCGCACAACTTGACGAAAAGCCTGCCGGATCCCACCGCACATGCGGAAATGCTGGTGCTGCGTGAGGCCGCCCGCCTGCTGGGCAATGAACGGCTGACAGGCTGCACATTGTGGGTCACGCTGGAGCCCTGCCCCATGTGCGCAGCGGCAATCGCAGAGGCCCGCATCGCCCGCATGGTCTATGCGGCCTCCGATCCGAAGGGCGGCGGCGTGGAACATGGCCCGCGCATTTTCGCCCATGCCCGGCACAGGCCGGAAATCATCGGTGGCATCGCAGAGGCAGAGGCTGCCGCGCTGCTCAGGGATTTCTTCGCCGCCCGCCGCTGACCGCCCGTGTCAGGCTTCGGGCACGAATGTCAGCGCCACGCCGTTGATGCAGTATCGAAGCCCGGTCGGCGGCGGGCCGTCCGGGAACACATGCCCCATGTGGCTGCCGCAACTGGCGCAATGCACCTCCACCCGGATCATGCCGTGGCTGGTGTCGCGCGATGCGCCCAGCGCCCCTTCGATCGGGGTGTCGAAACTGGGCCAGCCCGTTCCGCTTTCGAACTTCGTACCGCCCTGGAACAGGGGCGCGCCGCAGCCCGCGCAATGGAACACGCCTGGGCGCTTCTCGCGCAGCAACCCGCAGCTGCCGGGCGGCTCCGTTCCGTGCTGCCGCATGATGCGATATTGCTCCGGCGTCAGCCGTTCCCGCCATTCGGCGTCGCTCAGCTCGAACGGGAAGCTCATGCCGCAACCCGTGCGGGCGGGACGGAAAGATCCGCCGCCAGGAAGGCCTCGACGGCCTCCAGCGGCACGTCCTTCGCCAGGAAGCTGTCGCCCAGGCCCCGCGCCAGGATGAACGGCAGGCCGTCGTTCGTCCGCTTCTTGTCCTGCCGCATGTGGCGGATCAGGCGTGGCGCCGCGTCTGCGGCGATACCCGCCTGTCGGGGCCAGGCCATCATGCCCACGGCCTCCAGGTGGCGGGTGAAGCGTGCCGAATCGGCCGCGGGCATCAGCCCGCGCGCGGCTGAAAATCGAAGGGCCTGCGCCATGCCGATCCCCACCGCCTCGCCATGCAGCAGGTTGCTGGAAAAGCCCGTCTCGGCCTCAAGCGCATGGCCGAAGGTATGGCCCAGGTTCAGCAGCGCCCTAATGTCGTTCGTCTCCCGCTCGTCGGCGGCGACAATGGCAGCCTTTGCGCGGCAGCTCTGCGCCACGGCATGGGCCAGAACGGTCACGTCCTTCGCCAGCAGCCGGGCGGCATTCGCTTCGCACCATTCGTAGAAGGCCGGGTCGGAAATCAGCCCGTATTTCACGATCTCGGCATAGCCGGCCTTCATCTCGCGGTCGGGAAGGGAACGCAGGCAATCCAGATCTGCCCACACGGCCAGCGGCTGGTGGAACGCGCCCACCAGATTCTTGCCGGCCCTGGTGTTGATTCCCGTCTTGCCGCCGACGGAACTGTCTACCATCGCCAGCAACGTCGTCGGCACCTGCACGAAGCCCATGCCGCGCTTCACGATGGCGGCCGCAAAGCCGGTCAGGTCGCCGATCACGCCACCGCCCAGCGCGATCACCGCATCGCTTCGCGTCACTTCCAGCGCCAGCAGCTGGTCCACCAGCTGCTCCAGCGCCGCAAAGCCCTTGGTCGCCTCGCCGGCCGCCAGCACGATCGGAACGGTTTCGAACCCCGAAAGCCCGGCGATCAGCCGGTCGAGGTGCAGCTTCGCCACTGTCTCGTCGGTCACGATGGCAACGCGGCGGCTGCGGACAAGCGCGGCCATCCGGTCCCCGGCAGAGGCCAGCACGCCGGCTCCGATGGAAATCCGGTAGCTCCGGTCGTTCAGCTGCACGGGCACGTCGATCAAGTCAGGCTCTCCGGGCTCCGGCCGCGCAGGGCATCGAGGATCGCCGTCACGGAATCCTCATGCGGGCCGTCTGCCGACACGATGTGAATCGGGGCCTGCCTGTAGCAGGGTGCGCGCACGGCCATCAACTCGCCAAGCACCTGTCTGGGATCCTTGCCGATCAGAAGCGGCCGGTGGCTGCGCTTGGCGACGCGGGCGGCCAGCGTGTCGATGGAGGCATCCAGCCACACCGCCGTGCCTTCGGCCAGGATCAGGGCGCGCGTCTCCGGGTCCACGAAGGCGCCGCCGCCTGTTGCGATCACCTTGTGCCCGCCATCCATCAGCCGCGCGATTACCCGCCGCTCGCCGTCGCGGAAGTGCGGCTCTCCGAAGCGGGCGAAGATTTCCGAGATCGGCATCTGCGCCGCTTCCTCGATGGCGGCGTCTGCGTCCACGAACGGCCACCGAAGCCGGGCCGCCAGCCGCTTGCCCACCGTGGTCTTGCCGCTGCCCATCAGCCCGACCAGCACGATCGGCCGCCGCCGCCAGTCGCGCCGGATCGCGCCCGCATGCACGACGCCGCTCTTCGTCACTTGCGTGTGCGGGGGGGCTTCCACAGGCTTCATCGGCCCCGCTATAGGGTCCGCATGCCAGCTAGCGCAAACGTCCCGGCCCTGCGGCGCTGGATTCTCCTTCTGGGCGTCACGCTCCTGCCTGTCGTCCCCCTCCAGGCCCAGGCCCAGGCCCAGCCGCCGGCCGGCGGCGCGCCGAAGTCGCTCCTGCCGGACGACATCGCGGACACCGCGCCCCCCCCGCCCGGCACCGTGGAGGGCGCGGTTTCCACGGCGCCATCCACGGCGCCCACCCCGTTGCCGGGGTTCGAACCGCTCCCCGCGCCCGAAGCGCCGCCCCCGCCGCCGGAGGAAGAGGCGCCGACGGATCCGCTGGCCGAACTGGCGGGGCCCACCGTCCAGCCGGAACGCGCCGGCCTGCTGGGGCCGGGCAATGGCGGCTACCGGGCGGATCTGTTCACCGGCTCCGACGCCCGCTTCCTCACCGCGCTCCTCGCCCGCATCGACAGGCCGCTGGCCAGCCGCTGGGGGCAGGTGCTGCTGCAGCGCACCCTGCTGACGGCAGCGGAAGCCCCCGGCCCGATCAACCCGGCAGACTGGGTGTCCGCCCGCGCCCGGGCCCTGGTGGCGATGGGCGCTGCAACCGATGCACATCGCCTCGTCTCGGGGATCGCCGTCGATCGCTACACCGCGCCGCTCTACAATGCGGCGGTTCTGGCGGCCGTCGCGGCAGGGGATCCGATGGCGCTGTGTCCGCTCTCGCCGCTGGCACGGGTCGTCACCGAAAGCCCCACATGGGCGCTGGCGGATGCCATGTGCCTTGCCATCCTGGGCGATGATGTGGGGGCCGCCGCCCAGTTCGATCAGCTGCGGCGGCGGGAACAGGTCTCCGCGTTCGATATCGGCCTCGCCGAACGCGTCGCTTCTGCAACGGGCGCGGGGCGGCGCGGCGCGAACCCGGAATGGGAAGAGGCCTCATCGGGCCTGACGGCTTGGCGGCTGGGGCTTGCCAGCGCGGCCGGGCTGGATATTCCGGCCCCGCTCCTCAGCGCCGCCACGCCACAGCAGAAGGCCTGGTATGTGCGCCTGCCCGGCCAATCGCTGGAAAGCCGTGCCGGTGTCGCGCCCGAAGCCGTTGCCACCGGCGCCATCAGCACGGCCGAAGTGAACCGCATCCTCGCGGCAGAGGCGGACGCGCTCGATCCGGCCGCTGCCGGGGAAAGCCCCGGCGGCCGCCTGCGCACCGCCAATGTCGCAGCCGGTGTGGCGGACAGGATCTCGGCGATGAAGTCGCTCTGGGGTCTGGCCCCGAAAGGCTCGCTCGCTGCATATGGCTGGCAGGTGGCGACCGCGCCGGCCGCCGCCCGGATCCGGCCCGATGCAGCCCTGTCGGCCGACGCCCCGGCACTGATCCAGAGCCTGCTTGCGGCGGGGATCACACCTATCGCCGATCGCTGGTGGCCGGTTCTGGAGGGCGACGACCGATCAGCCGCCTGGGGGCCGCTGGCGGCCGCCTCGGTTCGGACGCCGGTTGAATCCACCTTGTTCGACGGCTGGGCGAAATCCGTGCCCGCGCATCGTGCGCAGCTGCTGGCGGCGGGTCTGGATGGGTTGGGGCGCGGCAAGGTCGGCCCGGATATCGCCCCGCTCGACAATGACTGGACGCGTGCACTGGATCGCGCCGTCGCTGCCCGCCGGTCCGGCGAAGTCATCCTGATCGCAGCCAGCGCCCTTCGCGGCAGCTGGGCGGAAGTCCACCCGGATCAGCTCCGCCGAATCGCGCGGGCCCTTGTCGCCATCGGACATGCGCCGGAAGCCCGGCTGATCGTGGCCGAAGCCGCAACACGCGGCTGACCCGCAGGCGGCACGGCCGGCAGAATACCGGCCATTGAAAAAGGGCCCCGGAGGATATCCGGGGCCCTTTCGTCATTCGGATTGTCCGGGGCCAGTGCCCCGGCCGCCGCTTACGCTTCGGTCGATTCCTCGGCCGCTTCGTCCGTGGGCAGGGTGCCCGGTTCGGCCGTCGCGTCGAATTCCTCGGTGAAGCCGGCTTCCTCGCGTTCGAACAGGTCGGCCGTCACGTCGACGCCCTGGGCCTGCAGTTCCGCTTCTTCCGGCGAACGGGCGACGTTCACCTTGGCCGAAACCGTCACTTCCGGGTGCAGCACCAGCTTCACCGTGGAAATGCCCAGCGTCTTGATCGGCTTGTCCAGCACGACGGCATTCTTGGCGATCTTGTGGCCGGTTTCCGTCACGGCGTCCGCGATGTCGCGGGCCGAAACCGAACCGTACAGCGCGCCGGCGTTCGAAGCCTGGCGGATCAGCACGACCGAAACATCGGTCATGGTGGCGGCCTGCGCTTCGGCCGCTTCGCGGCGCTTGGCGTTGTCGGCTTCGATCGTTGCGCGCTGCGCTTCGAACTTCGCCTTGTTGGCGTCGGTGGCGCGAAGGGCCTTGCCGCGCGGCAGCAGGAAGTTGCGCGCGAAGCCGGGCTTCACGGAAACCACGTCGCCAATGCGGCCGAGCTTTTCAACGCGCTCGAGAAGGATCACATCCATTGTCGCGCCTCCCTTACTTCACGAGATAGGGCAGCAGGCCGAGGTGGCGTGCGCGCTTGATGGCTTGCGAAAGCTCGCGCTGCTTCTTGGCGGAAACCGCCGTGATGCGCGAGGGGACGATCTTGCCACGCTCGGAAACGAAGCCCTGCAGCAGGCGGATATCCTTGTAATCGATCTTCGGCGCATTGTTGCCCGAGAAGGGGCAGCTCTTGCGGCGACGGAAAAACGGGCGTGCCATGGCTTACCAGGCTCCTTCTTCAACGCGGGGGGCGCGCGGCGCGCGTTCGCCACGACCGCCACGGTCACCGCGTTCGCCACGCTCACCGCGCTCGGCGCGGTCGCCACGGTCGGATTTCTTCATCATCGCGGACGGGCCGGTTTCCAGGGCGTCCACGCGAATGGTCTGATAGCGGATCACGTCCTCGTTCAGGCCCACCTGGCGCTCCAGCTCCTGCACCGCGGCCGCCGGGGCCTCGATGTTCAGCAGCACATAATGCGCCTTGCGGTTCTTCGCGATCCGATAGGCGATGTTGCGAAGGCCCCAATATTCGGTGCTCTTCACTTCGCCACCATTGTCGGCCACGACTTTCGTGAACGCTTCGGTGATGCTTTCCACCTGCGCCGGCGCCAGATCCTGACGCGCGAGGTAGACATGCTCGTAGAACGGCATGCGTTTCTCTCTTCCTGTGCCGATCGCTGACCTCGCGGCGAATTCCGCGCATGGCCCCTCCGGCTGTCTTGAAGGGGCGGCCCCTAGCGGAAGCCGCCCCGGTTTGCAAGGTTCGCAGCCGCCTCGCGCGGGCGAAGGCTCAACTCTTCAGCGCCGCCTGCGCCACCGTCGCCAGATGCGCCAGCATCGCCAGCGTCGGCGCGCCGCCGTTGCGTGCCGTCTGGATGGTGCGGGTGATCGCGTCGGCGGCACCGGCATGGGCCTTCAGCCAGCCTTCCGTTTCCGCCAGTGGGTCGCCGCCTTCGGATGTCAGCCGGCCGATCAGGTCAAGCCGCATCGTTTCGAATGCGCGCGTCGTGGTCGCTGCCAGCAGCCGCTCCCAGCTGTCGGCAGGCGTCAGCGCGCGGGTCGCGCCATGCGCCCAGTCGATCGCCAGCGCTTCGCCCAGCCTTGTATAGGCCTGCGCCGTCTTGCCTTCGTCCAGCCTCAGGTCGGATGCCAGCGCCACAACGCCTGCGGCTCCCGAAAGGGCATGCAGCGTCGCGATCCAGTCCACCACGTCGGTCGGCGCGCCGGCCAGCGTCAGGCGCTGGCGGATGGCTTCCACCTGCGCGCGGGGTTCGGGCCGCAGCAGCGTGTCCAGCCGGGGAAGCACCCGCTTCAGGCCGGGCGCCAGCCGGGCCGAAAGCCGTTCCGGGCTTTCCGCGCCGGTGCGCACGGCCAGGTCGCCCACCAGCACCCGTGTCACGGCGGCCGCTTCGCCGTGGAAGGCCAGGGCCTGCGCGGCGGGCACCTTCGCGGCGTCGATCGCCGCCCACAGGCTTTCCAGGTCGAACAGCGTCCGCGCGGAAACGAAAGCGGCCGCAACCGTCGGCAGCGACACGCCCAGCTCGGCGGAAAGGTCGTGGGCCAGCGTCACGCCGCCCCGGTTCACCAGCAGGTTGGCGAGCTTGGTGGCCACGATCTGGCGGCGCAGCTGGTGGCCGCGAATCTCCGCCTCGTAAGGCTTGCGCATCATCGGCGGGAAGGCGCGGAACAGATCCGCTTCCAGCAGCGGATCCGCCACCAGATCGGATTCGACCAGCGCGTCCTTCAGCTCCATCTTGGTGTAGGACAGCAGCACGGCGAGTTCGGGCCGTGTCAGCCCCCGGTTCAGCCGCTTGCGCTCCTCGATGTCGCGCGGCCCCGGCAGGCCTTCCACCTGCCGGTCCAGCCGGCCGGAGGCTTCCAGCATCTCCATCAGCCGCACATGGCCCTGCAGCTGTTCGCGCGCATGCGCCTCGACGACGGACAGGATCAGCGTCTGCGCCGCATTGTTCGAAAGCACCAGCGCGGCGACCTCGCTCGTCATGTCGGCCAGCAGCCTGTCGCGCGCGTCGCCGGAAAGCCGCCCGGCGCGGCTGGCCGCCCCAAGCGCGATCTTGATGTTCACTTCATGGTCCGAAGTGTCGACGCCCGCGGAATTGTCGATGAAGTCGGTGTTCAGCCGCCCGCCATGGCTGGCGAACTCGATGCGCCCGGCCTGTGTCACGCCCAGGTTCGCGCCTTCGCCGATCACCCGCGCGCGCACATCCTGCCCGTTCACCCGGATCGCGTCGTTCGCCCGGTCGCCCACATCGGCGTTCGATTCGGTCGAAGCCTTCAGATAAGTGCCGATACCGCCGAACCACAGCAGGTCGACGGGCGCCTTCAGGATGGCCGACATCAGCTCCGCCGGCGCCAGTTCCTCCGCCTCGGTCTTCAGCAGCGCCCGCACTTCGGGCGACAGCGGGATGGATTTCTGGCTGCGCGGAAACACGCCGCCGCCCTTCGAGATCAGCTTCGCATCATAATCCGCCCAGCTGGAACGCGGCAGGGCGAACAGCCGCGCGCGTTCCGCCCAGCTTTTCGCGGGGTCCGGCGCGGGATCGAGGAAGATGTGGCGGTGATCGAAGGCCGCCACCAGCTTCAGGCTCTTCGACAGCAGCATGCCGTTGCCGAACACGTCGCCGCTCATGTCGCCCACGCCCGCCACGGTGACGGTGTCTGACTGCACGTCGATGCCCATTTCGGCGAAGTGGCGCGTCACCGAAACCCAGGCGCCGCGCGCCGTGATCCCCATCGCCTTGTGGTCATAGCCGACGGAGCCGCCGCTGGCGAAGGCGTCGCCCAGCCAGAATCCGGCGTCCAGCGCGATGCCGTTGGCCGTGTCGGAAAAGGTCGCGGTGCCCTTGTCGGCCGCGACCACCAGATAGGGATCGTCCGGATCCAGCCGCTTCACATGGGGCGGCGGCACCACCTTGCCGTCGACATCCAGATTGTCGGTGATGGACAGCAGCGTGCGGATGAACAGCTTGTAGGCTTCAAGCCCCTCGGCCGCCCAGGCGTCCCGGTTCTGCGCGGGGTCGGGCAGCTGTTTCGGGAAGAATCCGCCCTTCGCGCCGGTCGGCACGATCACGCTGTTCTTCACCATCTGGGCCTTCACCAGCCCCAGCACCTCGGTGCGGAAATCATCCCGCCGGTCAGACCAGCGCAAGCCCCCGCGCGCGATCGGGCCGCCGCGCAGGTGGATGCCTTCCACGCGCGGGCTGTACACCCAGATCTCCCGCCAGGGCAGCGGCTTGGGCAGCCCCGGCACCCGCGCCGATTCCAGCTTGAACGCCAGCGCCGCCGGCCCGCCGGGCACGAAGGCGTTGGTGCGCAGCATCGCCTTCACAAGGCCAAGGAACAGCCGCAGGATCCGGTCGTCGTCGATCGCCTGCACGGCGTCCAGTGCTTCGCGGAAGTTCTCTTCCGCGGCATCGGCCGCCTTCTTCGAAGCGTCCGGGCCGTGAAGCCCCCGGAACAGGGCCACCAGCGCCAGGGTCGCGGGGCGGTTGCGCTTCAGCACGTCCACCACCGTCTGGATGGAATAGGCGCTGCCCGTCTGCCGCAGATAGCGGAACCAGGCCCGCAGCCAGTTGGCTTCCTCCGCGCTCAGCCCGCAGGCCGGAATCAGCGCGTTGAAGGCGTCATTTTCCTGCGTGCCGGTCAGAACCGCGTCCAGCGCCGGGTTCACCACCCGGCAGAAAGGGTCCAGCTCCTCGGCCGGCACGGTTGCTTCCAGCTTGAAGTCGTGGATCCAGCCCAGTTCCCCGTCCGCCAGGTCGTAGGGCACTTCCTCGATCACCCGGAAGCCGAAATTCTCCAGCATCGGCACCGATTCCGACAGCGGGATGATCTCGCCCAGGCGGTAGATCTTCAGCCGGATGGTCGTGTCCGGATCGCCCTCGCGCCGGTACAGCGCCACATGCCGGTCCTCCGGGGTGGACAGTTCCGTCAGCCGCAGGATGTCGTCGGCGGCTTCCGCCGGCGTGAATTCGGATCGGTAGCCGGGTGAAAAGGCCCGCCCGTGCGAAAGCGCCAGCCGAGCCGCCCGGATCGCCCCGGCCCTGTCCACCAGCGCCAGTTCCAGTTCGTCATCCCAGCCACGGGTCAGCAGCACCAGCTTCTGGTTCAGCGCAGCCGTGCCGGGGTCGGCGGCCACGCCGTCGACGACATAATGCACCCGCGCCAGTCCCTCGGCGCGCAGCTCGGCATCGAACTTTTCCAGCCGGCCGCCGGTTTCCGCCTCCAGCATCCGGCCGATCCGCGCGCGCAGATCCGCCGAATAGGTTTCGCGCGGAATATAGACCAGGAACGAGGCCTTGTTCGATCGCGCATCCCGCCGGGCGAACAGCTGCGGGCGCGGCCGGTCCAGCAGGCTCAGCAGCCCTCTGGCCATCGCCAGCAGTTCCTGCGTGTCGATCTGGAACATTTCCTCGCGCGGGAAAGTCTCGATCACATGGGTCAGCGCCCGGCCCGCGTGGCTGCGCGGGGCATAGCCCAGCGCCTCGGCCACTTCGGCCACCTTGCGGCGCACCAGCGGCACGCGCCGGGGGCTTTCGCGCAGGGCGGCGCTGGCGAACAGGCCCAGGAAGTGCGCCGCACCCGTCACCGAGCCCTTCGAATCGAATCGCCGCACGGTGATCAGGTCCAGCGGCACGCTGCGGTGCACGGTGGATCGGCTCGGCGACTTGTGGATGCTGACGGGCTCTGCCGACTGCCCGTCTTCTTCCGGCGCGGGCCAGCGCGCCCGGTCCCGCAGCAGGCCCAGCCGGCTGTCCCCGTCGGCGAAGCCCAGAAGGGTGAAATTGTCCGAAGCCAGCCATTCCAGGAAGGCGATGGTTTCCGCCAGCACGTGCGGCGCGATGGGCGGCGGGCTGTCGTTCAGCCCGCGAGCGGCCGCGCGCAGTTCCTTCAGCATCGGCTGCCAGTCGGTCACGGCGGCGCGCACGTCCGCATAGGCCTGTTCCAGCGCCAGCGTCAGGTCTGCCCGCTTCTTCGCCGGTGCCCGTTCCACGTCCATCAGGATCAGGCTCTCGCGCGGGGCGTCCGCCTCGCCCAGTGAAACCACCTGCCCGGCGGCATCGCGCCGCACGGAAAGGATGGGGTGGAACAGCCGCTGGATCTCCAGCCCGAACCCCCCGATCGCGGCCGTCGCCGAATCCACCAGGAAGGGCATGTCGTCGGTCGAAAGCGCCACCGCCATGTGGCGGTGGCCCACTTCGCCTTCGCCCGCCCCCACGTTCACGCTGTGGGTGCCCGGCAGCCGCACCGCAAAGGCGCGGAAGGCGAAATCGGCCAGCCGGTCCAGATCGGCTTCGCTCAGCCCCTCCACTTCACTGTCGGATGCGCTGCCGAACAGCAGGTCGCGGAACTGGCGCTTCAGCGCCTGCGGGAAAGAATCGGAGTCTGCGGGGCTGTTCGCCGGCTTCGCCTTGCTGGGCATTTGATCGCTCTTCCTGTGCCGCGGCCTTTGGCCATCTTGTCGCTATTCCTTACACATACAGGGCTTGTCGCAGCGGGAGCGTCGGAATCTTGCGGCAGGGGCCGAATATTCTGCGGAAAACAGGGCGTTTCAGCGGCTGTTTTGGTCCATCCAGCCGATTGCGGCGCGCAGTTCGCGGTAAAGGGCCGCGGTTTCCGCAGCTGGCAGAAGATGCCGCCAGGACAGCAGCGCCACGGCCAGGCCCGATGTGCCGTCGCCGGCTTCCGGGGCAAAGGGCAGGGCAACCGCCCGGAACAGCAGGCCGGGGCGGGGGGCGCCGATGTCCGGGTCGAAATCGCTGTCCAGGTGCAGCGGGGTTTCGGCCGCGATCGCCGAAACCGCCAGGGCCGCCATCCGCGCGCCCACGTCCAGGGTCGCATCGTCCGCGCGAAGGCCCGCCATCACAAGTTCGTTGGTCGGGGCCGCGAATCCCATCTGCGCCAGGTCCGCGCCCACGTGCGTCACCGCACCCGCGCCGCCGGGGAACAGATCCACCCGCAACGCCTGCGCCGCGAACGGCGGTGCCAGCAGTGCCCCGGCGGCGGATGCCGGCGGCAGTCGCTGCCCCCCGCGCAGCCGCATCCACAGCGCCTCCGCCCGGTTCGGCAGCCGCCGTTCCACACCCAGCGGCGCCTGCCCGCAGGGGCGCGTCGGTTCCGCAAGATCCTCGCCGGCGCCCGCGACGCGCCCGGCCGCCGCGCGCTGCCGGCGTGCCGCCCACGGGCCCGGCCCTTCGCGGGCCTCTGTTGTTCCGGCGCCTGCATTCATCACGGCCCTTTCACGGCTGGGCGGGTGCCGGCTTGAATCCGCGTGCCGCGCCGCATGTCGTGCCGCTTGTCGCCGCCATCCGGGGCCGGTAAAGGCCCGAGGAACCGGCCAGGCCTGCCTGTCCGGGCAATATTGGCCCATGGTGATCTTGGGGGACTAAATGGACGCGATTGTCAGCGCCGAGTGGCTGAAGGGCGAACTGGAAAAAAGCGACGTGCGCGTCGTCGATGCAAGCCTGTTCCTGCCGGAACATGGCCGCAACGCCCGTGCCGAGTTCGAGGCCGCGCATATTCCCGGCGCCGTCTTCCTGGATCTCGAGGAAGTGGCCGACGCCTCGTCGGGTCTGCCCTTCATGCTGCCGAAGCCGGAAAAATTCGCTTCCCGCGCGCAGGCGATGGGCCTGGGCGACGGTTCGCGCATCATCGTCTACGACAATTCACCCCTGAAATCCGCCGCGCGGGCCTGGTGGATGTTCCATGTGTTCGGCGCCCATCAGGTCGCCGTTCTGAATGGCGGGCTCGAGGCCTGGAAGGCCGCCAGCGGCGCGCTGGAAAGCGGCAAGCCGGTCGTGCGCCACCGCCACTTCACCGTCTGGGCCGATTTCTCCGGCGTGCGCGATCTCGATGCG
The DNA here is from genome assembly GCF_059115405.1 of Sandaracinobacter sp. T42. Lineage (NCBI taxonomy): Bacteria > Pseudomonadati > Pseudomonadota > Alphaproteobacteria > Sphingomonadales > Sphingosinicellaceae > Sandaracinobacter > Sandaracinobacter sp. T42. The sequence continues at coordinate 217,493 of NZ_CM181101.1, read as the reverse complement.
ATGCGCGAAAATCTGAAGTCGGGCGCGGCGCAGGTCGTCGATGCCCGTTCGGCCGCCCGCTTTGCCGGCAGCGAACCGGAAGCGCGGCCGGGTGTCCGCCCCGGCCACATGCCCGGCGCGAAGAGCCTTCCGCACACGAACCTCTACAACGCCGACGGCACGCTGAAGGATGCAGCCGGGCTGAAGGCCGCCTTCGCCGACGCCGGCGTCGATCCGGAAAAGCCGCTGATCGCCACCTGCGGTTCCGGCGTCACCGCCGCCAGCATCGTGCTGGCCGCCACCGTTCTGGGCGTCAAGGCGCCGGCGCTCTATGACGGCAGCTGGGCGGAATGGGGCGCGCAGGCCGATACGCCGGTCGTGACGGGGGCTTGAGCGGGCCGGACAAGCCCGAAACCTGGGCCTCGGCCGCCGGGCGGCGGCCGGAATGGACGCAGAATCGCGAGGGCACGGGCGGGATCGTGAACCCGCCCGTCTGGCGGGCGTCCACGATCCTCTATCCCACCATCGCGGACATGGACGCGGCCAATCTCGCACAGGATGAAACCCTGTTCTATGGCCGCAAGGGCACCCCCACCACCTGGGCCCTGCGCGAAGCGCTGACCGGCCTCGAACCCGGCGCGGCCGGCACCATGCTCTATCCCTCGGGCGTGGCAGCGATCGCGGGCGCGATCCTGTCGGTCGCGAAGCCCGGCAGCCATATCCTCCTGCCCGACAGCGCCTATGATCCCACCACGCTGATGGGACAGGGGCTGCTGAAACGGCTGGGCGTGGATGCCCAGCCCTACGACCCGCTGATCGGCGGCGCCATTTCCGCCCTGTTCCGCCCCGAAACCGCGCTGGTCCTGCTCGAATCGCCCGGCTCCCTCACGTTCGAGGTGCAGGACGTGCCCGCCATCACGGCCGCCGCCCGGGCCGCCGGAATTCCCACCCTGCTCGACAACACATGGGCCGCCAGCCATGTCTTCAAGGGAATCGCCGCCGGCTGCGACATGGTCGTCCAGGCGCTCACCAAATATGTCGGCGGTCATTCCGACGTGATGATGGGCGCCGTTTCCGCCACGGCCGAACATTTTCCCCGCCTGCGCAACACCGCCTGGCAGCTTGGCCAGTGCGTATCCGGGGATGAAGCGGCGCTGGCGCTGCGCGGCTTCCGCACGCTGCCCGTCCGCATGGCGCGCCACGAACAGTCCGCGCTGAAGATCGCGCACTGGCTGAAGGCGCATCCGCTTGTGGACCGCGTGCTGCACCCCGCCTTCCCCGACTGCCCCGGCCACGAGGTCTGGAAGCGGGATTTTTCCGGCAGCTCCGGCCTGTTCGGCGTCGTCCTCAACACCGGCTCCCGCGCGGATGCGCCCCTGTTCTTCGACGGTCTGCGCCACTTCGGCATCGGCTTCTCCTGGGGCGGCTTTGAAAGCCTCGCCATCCCCACCAGCCCGGAAAAAATTCGCAGACTCAACAGTTTCAAGCCGTCCGGCCTCAGCCTAAGATTGTCTGTCGGGCTGGAGGATCCGGATGATCTGATCGCGGATCTGTCCGCAGCGCTCGACAGGCTGGGGAGACTGGAATGACCGACATCGCATCCCTTTATCGCGACACAGATGCCGTGGGCCTCGCGCAGCTGGTGAAGAAGGGGGATGTCACGGCAGGGGAATTGCTCCAGGTTGCGATCGACCGGGCGACGGCCACCCAGCCGCTGCTGAACTTCATGGCGCAGGATTGCGCGGACCGCGCGCAGGCGCAGCTTTCCAGGCCGCTGCCCGATTCGCCGCTCGCGGGGGTTCCCTTTCTGGTGAAGGATCTGGGCATCGACATCGCCGGGGTCCGCACCGGATCGGGCAGCCGCTACCTCGATCATATCGCCGCCACCAGCTCGCTCTTCATCGATCGCGCCGATGCCGCTGGCCTCATCACCTTCGGCAAGACGACGACGCCGGAACTTGGCCTCACCGTCACCACGGAATCGCTGGCCCACGGCATCACCCGAAATCCGTGGAACACCGCAAAGACGACGGGCGGCTCCTCTGGCGGGGCGGCCGCGGCCGTGGCCGCAGGTGTGGTTCCGCTGGCGCAGGCGTCGGATGGCGGCGGCTCCGTGCGGGTGCCCGCCAGCTGCTGCGGCCTCCTCGGCCTCAAGACATCGCGTGGCCGCATCCCGCTCGGGCCGGGCAAGGTGGAGGACTGGAACGGCCTGTCCGGCATCGGCCCCATCAGCCGCTCCGTCCGCGACGCCGCCGCATTCCTCGATGTTTTCGCGCATCCCGCCTCGGGGGACCGGGTCCGCCCCGCCGTTCCCGAAGGCGGCTGGCTCGCCGCCCTCCAGCGCAGGCTGCCCCGCCTGGATATCGGCCTGATGACATACCCCTACGGCGGCGAACATGTCGATCCGGATGTGCATGGCGCCGTGCATGATGCCGCCCTGCTGCTGGGCCACAGGGGCCACCGCGTCCGCGAAGCCCGGCCCGATGTCGACTGGCCGGCGCTGATGGCCGCGAACGTCACCAATATCGCCATCTGCACCGCGCGCACCCTTTCGACCCACGCGGCCCTCGTCGGCCATGAAGCCACGCCGGATTCGATCGAGAAGATCACCGCCATGTGGCGCCACATCGCCGCCGGTCGCAGCGGCGAAGACCTTCAGGCGGCCATCGCAACCTTCGAATCCGCCGCCATCGCCGTCGACGGTTTTTTCGAAAGCCATGATCTGCTGCTCAGCCCCACGCTTGCCAAACCCCCCATCGATCTCGGCATCCTCGATCTGGACCAGGACAGCCCGGCCGAGTTCGGCGCCGAATTCTCCGCCTTCAGCCCCTACGCCTCGCTGGCCAACATCAGCGGCTGTCCAGCCATCAGCCTGCCGCTGGGCACCAGCCACGATCATCTGCCCGTCGGCGTGATGCTGATGGCCCCCTTCGGCAGGGAGGATCTGCTGCTGCAAGTCGCGGCCGAACTGGAAATCGAAGCGCCCTGGGCGGGGCGGCGCCCGCATATCTGAGGGCGCGCGCCGTTCCGCCAGCCTACTGCTTCACACGCAGCATCAACGGCGCGAACGCCCCGGACTGGCTCAGTTCCGCCTGGCCCGTGCGCGTCAGTTCCAGCGCCGCCACGAACGAGGAGGCAATGGTGGAGCGCGTCAGCTGCGGGTCTTCGGTGGCGGGCAGGAATTTCGCCAGATCGGTCCAGTCCAGTGCGGTGCCGATCAGGCCCGAAAGTCGCTGCAGCGCTTCTTCCAGCGTGCAGATCGCGCCCCGGTTGTGGGGGGTCCAGGGGCCGGGCTTCGGCCGCTGGTTCAGCGCGCCATAGGCCTGCAGCAGATCATACAGCGTCGCATCCCACTGCGATTGGCGGATGGTGCGCAGGCCTTCGGGCCTGCCGCGCGCGAACACGTCGCGGCCCAGAAGGTCGCGCCGCATCAGCCGGTCGGCGGCGTCGCGCATGGCTTCCAGTCGCTGCAGGCGCCAGCGTAGCCGTTCGGCCAGGATGTTCGGGTCCGGATCGGGCTGCTCCTCCCGCGGCAGAAGCAGCGCGGATTTCAGATAGGCAAGCCAGGCCGCCATCACCAGATAATCGGCCGCGATCTCCAGCCGCAGGGCGCGGGCCTTGCGGATATGCTCCAGATACTGCTCCACCAGCGGCAGGATCGGGATCTTCGCCAGGTCGATCTTCTGGTGGCGCGCCAGGTTCAGCAGAAGGTCCAGCGGGCCTTCCCAGCTCTCGAACGAGACGATCAGCGTCTCAGGGGGCGGCGTGGTCCGCGGTGGATCCTCCGCGAACGGCCCGGTCATGCCGCGGCCAGAAGCGCGTCGCGTTTCGCGGCCAGTTCCGTGACCGTGCCCGAAGGCGCCATCGTCCAGCGCATCGCGCGCGCCAGCCGTTCGGCCGCCGCTCCGGAAATCGGCCCCAGCGCGTCGGCGACCTCCCGCATCTCTGCGAAGTCGCCCGAACAGTGCAGCGCGATGTCGCAACCGGCGGCGATCACGCCTGTCGCGCGGCCGCCCATGCTGTTGCCACCCGGCTGCAGGCCCAGCGCCTGCATGCCGAGATCGTCCGACATCAGCAGATTGTCGAAGCCGATGGCGCCCCGGATGATGTCGCGGATGATCGTGGGGGAAAGCGAGGCGCAGAAGGTCTCGTCCCAGGCCGGATAAAGGATGTGCGCCGTCATGGCCATCGGCGCATCGGCCAGCCGCCGGAAGGGGATCAGGTCGGTTTCCAGTTCCGCCGCGCTCGCCGCCACGGTCGGCAGCGCCAGGTGCGAATCGAGCGTTCCCCGCCCATGGCCGGGGATGTGCTTCACCACGCCGACGCAGCCGCCGGCCTTCAGCCCGTCCAGCGTGGCGCGGCCGAGCGAGGCGACCATCGCCGGATCGCTGCCATAGCTGCGGTCGCCGATCACCTCGTGCATGCCGTCCGCCTTCACATCCAGCAGCGGCAGGCAATCGACGTTGATGCCCAGTTCCGCCAGCATCACGCCCAGCGCCTGGGCATTGGCGCGCGCGGCGGCCATCGCCGTCAGCGGGGCCTTTGCGAACGCCTCCCCGAACACCACGGGCGGCGGGAACTCGGGCCAGTGCGGGGGCCGCAGCCGGGCGACGCGCCCGCCTTCCTGATCGATCAGGATCGGCACGTCGGGATTGCCGGAAAGGTCGCGCAGCGAATCGGTCAGCGCCCGAACCTGCGCGGGCGTGTCGATGTTGCGCCGGAAGAGGATGTAGCCCGCAGGCGCGCAGGCGCCGAACAGTGCGCGCTCGTCGGGGGAAAGCTCGGTGCCGGCCAGGCCGAAGAAGGCGGGGATCATGCCGCCCACATGCCGTTCAGCCCCCCAACAGGCAAGCCCGGCACAGACGGATTCCGTGGCCGATCAGGATCAGTGCAAGAATGCCGGTCACGCCCCATGTGCCCAGAATGCCCAGCACGCGCGCCGCGTTGGGGGAAGGCATCGCCATCCCGATCGGGTGGATCAGCCGGGCGATCACCAGCACCACCGCCATCGCCACCAGATACCAGGGCTGGCCCAGAGCCCGTTCGGCCAGCCCCAGCAGGATCAGCGCGATCGGTATCGTCTCCACGGCATTGCCATGGGCGCGGATGCGCTGTTCCAGCAGCGGGTTGCCGCCGTCGCCCAGCGAAACATGCGCGCTGCGCCGGATGGCGGAGACGCGCAGGCCCAGCGCTACGATCAGCAGGCCGAGAAGCCCGGCGGTCAACATGGTCAGCTGCATGTCCGATTCTCCCCCGGCGGGCGCACGCCTCTTGCCTTTTCGCGATTTTTGGCTAAGACCGCGCGCTCGATTCCCAACTGTCCGGGCGGTTCGGGCGCGCAGGATTGTGCGCTTCCCGCCCATTTGATTGAAGAAGGTGCCTCATGGCCGTCCCCAAGCGCAAGACCTCGCCTTCCCGGCGCAACATGCGGCGCAGCCACCACGCCCTCGTCGCGGTGCAGCCCCAGGAATGCTCCAACTGCGGCGAGCTGAAGCTGAACCACCACATCTGCCCGGCCTGCGGCTTCTACGACGGCCGCGAAGTCATCGCGTCGGAAGACTGATCGGCGGATCAGGGGAACAGCCCGCGAAACCGCGCTTGAAGCCCCGCCCCGCCATGGCTAGTCACGCCGCGTGACTGCAGAAAAGAAACAGAAGCGCCCGCTCATTGCCCTTGATGCAATGGGTGGTGATGTCGGCCCCGAAGTCGTGATCGGCGGGGCCGAACTCGCGCGTGAGCGATACCCCGAGATTCGCTTCCGACTGTTCGGGCAGGAAGCCGCGATCCGCGCCGCGCTCGCCCAGGCGCCCCGCCTCGCCGCGGAAGCCGAAATCGTCCATGTCGATGGTGTCGTCCTCGGCACCGACAAGCCCGGCCAGGCCATTCGCCGCGCGAAATCCACCTCGATGGGGCTCGCGATCGAAGCGGTGAAGTCGGGGGAGGCACAGGCCGCCGTCTCGGCCGGCAACACCGGCGCACTGATGGCGATGGCCAAGCTGGCGCTGCGCACCATGCCCGATATCGAACGGCCCGCGCTCGTCGCCCTGATGCCCACGCTGAAAAGCGATTCGGTCGTGCTCGATCTGGGCGCGAACACCGAATGCGATGCCGAAAACCTGGTGCAGTTTGCCGTGATGGGCGCCGCCTTCGCCCGCACCGTGCTGGGACTGGATCGGCCCAAGGTCGCCTTCCTCAACATCGGCGAGGAAGACATGAAGGGCACGGAAGCCATCCGGGATGCCGCCGCCCTGATCCGCACGGCCGCCGTCAATCTGCCGCTGGAATTCCTGGGCAATGTCGAAGGAAACGGAATTGCCCAGGGCAACACCGACGTGATCGTGACCGACGGCTTTTCCGGGAACATCGCCCTGAAAACGGCGGAGGGAACCGCCAAGCTGGTAACGGGGCTTCTGGCGAACGCCTATCGCGCCTCGCTGCTCACGAAGATCGGTTATCTCTTCTCCCGCTCCGCCCTGCGCGCGCTCCGGGATCAGCTGGATCCCAACAACCACAATGGCGCAGTCTTCCTGGGCCTGAACGGGGTCGTGGTGAAAAGCCATGGCGGCGCGAACATCAAGGGTTTCGCCAACGCCATCGGCGTCGCCCATGATCTGGTCACGCAGGATATCAATGCCCGGATCCGTCAGGATCTCGCGAATTTCGCCGCCCACAGGCCCGCGCCCCGCCCCGGCGCGGGCCCGGCGGCCGACGCGGCCTGACCGCCATGGCCCGTCGCTCCGTCATCACCGGCACCGGCAGCGCGCTGCCGCCTGAAACCGTCACCAACGCCGATCTCGCGGCCCGCCTGGACACGTCCGACGAATGGATCGTCGAACGCACCGGCATCCGTGAACGGCGGATCGCCGCGCCCGGCGTCAAGACATCCGATCTCGCCACGGCGGCGGCACAGGCCGCCCTGCAGGCAGCGGGCGTCAAGGCGGCCGACATCGATCTGGTGATCGTCGCCACCGCCACGCCGGATCAGACCTTCCCGGCCACCGCCACCACGGTGCAGGCCCGGCTCGGCATCCGGCAGGGCGCGGCCTTCGATGTCGCGGCGGTCTGCTCGGGTTTCGTCTATGCGCTGACGGTCGCGGATGCGATGCTCCGTACCGGGGCGCACCATCGCGCGCTGGTGATCGGCGCGGAACTTTTCAGCCACATCCTTGATTGGGAAGACCGCACCACGGCCGTCCTCTTCGGCGATGGTGCCGGCGCCGTCGTCCTCGAAGCGCAGGAAACGGATGCGCGCGGGGTGCTGGCGGCGCGGCTGCACGCAGACGGCCGGCACAACGACCTGCTGTTCGTGGATGGTGGTCCTGGTTCCACCGGCACCGTCGGCAAGCTGCGCATGAAAGGGCGAGAGGTGTTCCGCCACGCGGTCACCAACCTTGCATCGGTCACGGAGGAAGTCCTTCACGACGCAGGGCTTTCTGCACAGGACATCGACTGGATCGTGCCCCACCAGGCGAATGCGCGCATCCTTGAGGCGACGGCCAAGAAGCTGGGCCTGCCGATGGAACGGGTGGTGATGACGGTGGGCAGCCATGCCAACACGTCGGCCGCCTCGGTTCCGCTGGCGCTGGACACCGCCATGCGCGACGGCCGGATCAAGCCCGGCGACCTCTGTCTGCTGGAAGCGATGGGCGGCGGATTCACCTGGGGCGCGGTGCTGATCCGGGCCTGATCCTGCCGGCGGCGGATCGGCCTGTCGTCGCTCCGGGGCGCCATGCCCCGTTGCCATTGTGACGAAGCATTTCACGAGACTGTAAGGGCTTTCGCCAAGTCACGCTTTTGATTAGCATTCCTTTTCAAGGCTGGTCTTGTCCGAGTCGTTTGGATTCGATTGTCAGGTGTCGGGGGGTCGAATGGCGCAATCCCAGAAATCGGTACCGACGCTCACGCGGGCGGATCTGGCGGATGAACTGCACCGCACCATCGGGCTTTCGCGCGCGGAATCGGCCGATCTTGTCGAACAGGTTCTGGATACCATCGGCGAAGCGCTGCTCAAGGGCGGCAACGTCAAGCTCTCCTCCTTCGGCAGCTTCATCCTTCGCAAGAAGGGGCTGCGTGTCGGCCGCAACCCCAAGACCGGGGTGGAGGTTCCGATCCAGCCGCGCACCGTTCTCACCTTCCGGCCCAGCCAGCTGCTCCGGCAGAAGATCAACGATTGATGGCGCCTCCTGCTGAAACCGATGCGCCGGGCAAGGATCCGGCGGCCTTCCGCACCATTCGTGAAGTGTCGGAACTTCTCGGTGTGCCCCAGCATGTGCTGCGTTTCTGGGAAACCCGTTTCCCCGAACTGAAGCCGCTGCAGCGCGGCGGCAACCGCCGTTACTATCGCCCCGGCGACGTCGCCTTCGCCGCCGCGCTTCACAAGCTCCTCCACCAGGATGGCTACACCGTGAAGGGTGTGCGCAAGCTGATCACCGATCATGGCGCCTCGAACCTCGTGGCACTCGCCAACGGGGAACCGGTCGCGCCGCGCGGCCGTGGCCGCCCGGCCGCGGCGCCCGTCATCGCCATGGTCCCGCAACCAACGGCCGAGCCGGAGGTTGCCCCTGCATCAGGCCCCACGCCGGGCCCTGCACCGGCGCCGGCCCCTTCGCCCGCGTTGCTGACGGAACTGCTGGTCCTGCGCGACCGCCTCGCCGCCGCACTCGCGGCCTGACCGGCACAACGCCCGCCGGCTTGCCGCCGCCGGCGGCTGCCCCCATAAACAGGGCGTGAAAGCAGTTGCGGTCTTCTCCATCAAGGGTGGCGTCGGCAAGTCGGCGGCAGCGGTCAATCTCGCCCATGCCGCAGCCACCGCCGGCGGACGGCGCACCCTGCTCTGGGATCTGGATTCGCAGGGCGCCGCCACATGGCTCCTTCAGCGGGAAGCGGCGGCCGGCCGGAAGGCGCGCGCCGCGCTTGCCGGGGAACAGGCCCTGTCCGGGCTGGTGCTGCACACCGATTTCCCCAACCTCCACATCCTCCCCGCCGATCGGTCGCTGCGCCGGCTCGAAGGCGATCTCGCCCGGTCCGACAAGGAAAAGCAGCTGAGGAAGCAGCTGAAGGCCTTCACCGAAAGCTATGATCGCATCCTGATCGATTGCCCGCCGGGGCTGTCGGAACTGGCCGTGCGCATCTTCCATGCGGTCGATCTGATCGTTCTTCCCGTGATCCCGACCCCGCTGTCGGAACGCGCTGCCGCCCAGTTACAGGACGAACTGGCCCTCGGGGGTTTCAACAGGCCGAAACTGCTCCCGGTGTGGAGCATGGTCGATGCCCGCCGCAAGCTGCACCGGCAGACCGTCGCGACCCATCCGGACTGGCCACAGATCCCCTATTCCAGCACGGTCGAGCAGATGGCGGTTCATCGCGCCCCCGTCGCCGCATTCCAGCCCACCGGCGCGCCCGCGCGCGCTTTCGCGGCGCTCTGGGCGCAGGTCGAAGCGGCGCTGCTGCGCTAGCGATCCGGCGCCAGCGGGATGGTCACCCGAGCCCGCAGGCCGCCGCCGTCGCGGTTGGACAGCGTCACGTCGCCGCCATGCGCCCGCGCGATGGATCTGACCAGCGCCAGCCCCAGGCCAGTCCCGCCCGTCTCGCGGCTGCGGGAGCGCTCCAGCCGGTAGAAGGGCTCGAACACCCGTTCCAGCTCGCTTTCAGGGATCCCCGGCCCCCTGTCGTCGATATCGACAACGGCCATTCCGCCATCGCGCCAGGCCCGCACGCGCACGTCCGCGCCATAGGTCTCGCCATTCTCCATCAGGTTCGTCAGCAGCCGCTTCAGCTCCCCGGGGTCGCCGTCCACCACCAGCATGTCCGATGCCTCGGCCGTCACCTTGCGTCCCGTCATCGCCAGATCGTCCGCCGCCTGCTCGGCGAGAGAGGCCAGATCCAGCCGCTGTCGGCTGGCCGGCTGGTTGTCGGCCCGGGCCAGGCTCAGGGTGGAGCGTACCATCGCCTCCATCTCGGCCACGTCGCCCGCCAGCCGCGCCCTGTCGGCTTCGGGCAGGGATTCCAGCCGGAAGGCCAGGCGGGTCAGCGGTGTCCTCAGGTCATGCGCGATCGCGCCCAGCATCTGCGTCCGGTCGGTCACATAGGCCTGCAGGCGCTGCTGCATCTGCTGGAAGGCCTGCGCTGCGCGTTCGATCTCGGCCGGTCCGTCCACGCCGGGCGGCGTCGCGCGCGGGTCGCGGCCCAGCTTTTCGGCGGCGTCCGCAAAGCGCTCGAACGGGTCGGCCAGCCGGCGGGCGAAGATCCAGGCGATCGGCAGCATGGCCAGCGCGCTCAGCAGGAACAGAAGCAGGAACTGCCGTTCCCGTGTCGCGAGCAGCCGCTGGTCGCGCGGCTCGGCCAGAAGCCAGCCGTCCCGCTCCCGCACGGCCACGCGGAAATGCCCCTGAATGGCCGAAACCGGTTCGCCGCCGGCCCTGGGGTAGAGTTCCAGGAACTTCCGCCCCTGCACGTCAGACATGTCCAGCGCCACTTCCGCCGGTATCCGCCCGATCAGGCCGGCAAGCTCCGCCTCCACCCGCTGCGCGCCGGGCCCGGCCGTCGCCGGCTGGAATGGGGCAACGGGCAAGCGCTGGAACGTCAGCGCCTTGTCGTTCCGGGTCAGGATCGCCTCGGCCAGCGCGGTCACCGGCACCGTGCGCGGCGGATCGGGCGGCAGCAGCGCCAGAAGCACCAGGTTGATCAGCTGCGCGATGGCGACTGTGGCCAGCACCAGCGCGAAGATCTGCGTGAACAGGCTGCTCGGCACGTCGCGCGCGGCGCGGCCGCGCGGCGAGCCGTCCTGTGCTTCCCGCGAACCGCTCAGCGGTCCGTCCACCTGTTCCCGTGAACCGCTCAGCGGCGCACCTTTCCTCCTGCGTGAACCGCTCCGCGGCGCACCTTGTCCATTCGTGAACCGCTCCGCGGCGCACCTTCTCCTTGCGTGAACCGCTAGCGGCGCACGACCTTCGGCGTGAACATATAGCCTTCGTTGCGCACTGTCCGGATCAGTTCCTCGCGGTTCTTCACCGCGCCGTCCAGCTTGCGGCGCAGGCGGCTGATCTGCACGTCGATCGATCGGTCATAGCTGTCCGCATCTCGGCCGCGCGCCTGCTCCAGCAGTTCCTCGCGCGCCAGCGGCTGCTGCGGCCGCTCGACGAATACGCGCAGCAGAGAGAATTCGCCGTCCGAAAGCGCGATCAGCACATTCTCGGGCGAGGTCAGTTCGCGCCGCACCAGATCCAGCCGCCAGCCGTCGAACTCGGCCACCACGCCCGCCGCCGGTTCCGCCCCCGGCTCCTGCCTGCGGCGCAGCACGGCACGGATGCGCGCCAGCAGTTCGCGCGGGTTGCAGGGCTTGGGCAGATAATCGTCCGCGCCCACTTCCAGCCCCACGATCCGGTCGCTGTCCTCCCCCATGGCCGACAGCATGATCAGCCCCGGGCCACCCGGCGTGGACAGGCGGCGGGCGATCTCCAGCCCATGTTCGCCCGGCATCATCAGGTCCAGCACCACCAGATCGAACGGGGTCGCCGCCTCGGCAATGGCGCGGTCCATGGAACTGCCGTCCTCCGCTGTCGTCACAGAATATCCATGGCGGCCCAGAAAGTCCGAAACCAGATTTCGGATCCCGGGATCATCATCCACCACGAGGATATTCGGCATATGCGGCGCCCTTTTCGATACGTATGGCGACAATCCCTAGCGCGTGGCGCGTTGCCGCAAAAGCCTTCCCGTCCGGCTGATTGCTTGACTTGACCGGAAGGCCGGGGGAAGTCTGGAACTAGGTGCGTAGGGGTTCGCAAGTGCCGAAGAAAGTATTTGTTTGCCACGCTTGCTGATTGCCGCCCTGCTTCTCCTTTCGGCCGTGCCGGCTCAGGCCGCCCAGCCGGCGGCCCGCCCGGATTATGCGGCGGCGGGCCTGCGCCAGCCCGGTTGCGCCGATGCCCGGATTGCCGATCGGCTGCTCACCCTGTCCGATCTGCTCGATATCGCGCTCTGCCGCGCACCGGCCACCAGCGCGGCCTGGGCCAGCGTCCGCGCCGCCGCCGCCCGCGAAGCACAGGTCAGGGCCGGCTACGGCCCGTCGCTGTCCGCGGCCCTTGGGCCGGATGTCAGCGCCAGCCGTCGCTGGGGCGCGGGCTTCCCCGCCACCACCGACAGCAGCGCATCCGCAACAGCCCAGCTCTCCCTCCAGTGGCTGCTGTTCGATTTCGGCGGCCGGCAGGCCGCGCTCGCCGGGGCTGAGGCCGCGCGGGCGGCCGCGCTCGCCACGTTCGCGGGCGCCGCTCAGGATGTCGTCCAGGAAACCGCGCTCGCCTACAATGGCTATGTTTCCGCAAAGGCCTCGGCAAAGGCTGCCGACGCCAGCGTCGCCTTTGCCGAAGCCAGCCTGGCCGCCGCCACGGCGCGGGAAAAGGCCGGCGTCGCCATCAAGTCGGATCGGCTGCAAGCCGATGCCGCCTTCGCCCGCGCCCTGCTGGAACAGCGCCAGGCCAGGGGCACACTGGAAACCCAGCGCGGGCGGCTGCTCACAGCCCTGTCCCAGCCGCCCGATGGCGCGATCGATGTCGCGGAACCCGCGCCCGCGAACAGCGCCATCTCGCGCGCATCGGCCCGCGCCCTGCTGGAAGAAGCCGCGCGGCTCCGCCCCGATCTCCGCCTGCAGGCCGCAACGCTCGAATCCGCCCGGGCGGCGGTGGCGCAGGCACAGGCCGCTCGCCGCCCCAGCGTCTCGATGGGGGCGGGCCCCAGCCTCTCTGTCGGCACCCAGGGCCAGGACAGCGCCATCGCAACAGCCGGCGTCACCCTGTCGATCCCGCTGTTCAACAGCGGCGGGCGCACGGCGGCCCTGCGCGAGGCTGAGGCCGAGCGCGACCGGGCGGAAGCAAATCTTGCCCTCGCGGGCCAGCAGGCCGCGCTGGAAGTCTGGGGCCGCTATCAGGATCTGGAAACGGCCAGCGCCAATCTCGAAACCGCCCGCCGCCTGCTCGTCAGCGCGGAAGAGGCGGCGACCCTCGCCCAGGGCCGCTACAAGGCCGGGCTTGCCGGAATCACCGAACTGCTCGACGCGCAGTCGAGCCTGATCAGCGCGCGGCAGCAGATGGTTCTGGCCGATCTGCAACTGCGTGCGTCGGAACTGCAACTTGCCCGCTCGGTCGGCACTGTCGGAGATGCGCTGGAATGACGCTCCCCAAATTCACCGCTGGGCGGATTTTCGGCATCGCCCTGCTTCTCGCCGCGGTTGCGGCCGCGATCTGGTTCTTCGCCTTCCGCAACCGGGAAGAAGCGGAACGGTTCCAGACGGCTGCCGTTGAAATGGGCAACCTCACCGAAGTCATCAGCGCCAATGGCACCATCAATCCCGTGCGGGTGGTGAATGTCGGCTCACAGGTATCGGGCACCGTCCAGAAGCTCTACGCCGACTACAACGACAAGGTCACGGCGGGCCAGGTGCTGCTGGAACTGGATCCGCAGCTGTTCAAGGCGCGACTCGCCCAGTCCGAAGGGGCGCTCGCCAATGCCCGCGCCCAGGCTGCGCTGTCGCAGGCGAACGCCAGCCGTGCGGCCCAGCTGCGGCGGCAGGATTTCATCAGCCAGCAGGATTATGAAACCGCGCTCGCCACCGCCCGGTCGCAGGCCGCGCAGGTGGCGTCCGCCCAGGCTGCGGCGGATCAGGATCGCGCCAATCTCGGCTTCTCCATCATCCGCGCGCCGGTCTCGGGCGTCATTGTCAGCCGCTCGGTGGACGTGGGGCAGACGGTGGCGGCCTCGTTCCAGACGCCCACGCTCTTCACCATCGCCCAGGATCTGACGGACATGCAGATCGAGGCGCTTGTGGCCGAAGCCGACGTGGCGCGCGTGAAGGTGGGCCAGAAGGTCAGCTTCACCGTCGACGCCTATGGCACGCGTCAGTTCGCCGGCACCGTCAGCCAGGTCCGCCTGAACCCCACCACGCAACAGAATGTCGTCACCTTCACGGTGATCGTCGCCGTGCCCAACCCGGATGGCGCGCTGCTGCCGGGGATGACGGTGAACGCCAGTTTCCTCGTGCGCCAGTATGACAATGTGCTGCTGATCCCCAACGCCGCGATGAGCTGGAAGCCCGCGAACTGGAACCGTCAGCAGCAGCCCCGGCCCCTGCCCGACGAGGAGAAGCTGCCGGGATATGGCACCACCATCTTCGTGGCGGGCGCGAAGGGCGAACCCGAAGCCCGCCGCATCCGCGTCGGCGCGGCCGACAACGACAGGAGCGTGGTGCTCGGTGGCCAGCTGAAGGCCGGCGAACGGGTGATCACGGGCGACGTGAAGCCGTCGGACGGCGCCCGGCCGTCCGGCCCGCCGCCCGCCTGATGGGCGCCGTCCCCGTCATCGACGTGCGCAACGTCGTCAAGGATTTCCCCTCGGAAGCCGGCGTCTTCCGGGCGCTGCACGGCGTCTCGATGACGGTGATGGAAGGCGAACTGCTCTCGATCGTCGGGCCTTCGGGCTCGGGCAAGTCCACGCTGATGAACATCATCGGCTGCCTCGATAGCCTGACGGAAGGGCAGTATCTGTTCGACGGGCGCGACATCTCGGCCTTCGAGGAGTCTGAGCTTGCGCATCTGCGCAACAATTCGATCGGCTTCGTCTTTCAGCAGTTCAACCTGCTGCCGCGGCTCTCGGCCCGGCAGAATGTGGGCCTGCCGCTGGTCTATGCAGGCCGGTCCCGCGCCGAGCGCGACGCCAAGGCGGAACAGTTGCTCGGGCTCGTGGGCCTTGCCGGCAAGGAACGCTCGCGCCCGATGCAGCTCTCGGGCGGGCAGCAGCAGCGTGTCGCCATCGCCCGCGCGCTCGCCAATGATCCCCGCCTGCTGCTCGCCGACGAGCCCACGGGTGCGCTCGACACGAAGACCGGGCGCGAAGTGCTGGACATGTTCCGCCGTCTGAACCGCGAACGCGGCGTCACGGCCATCATCGTCACCCATGATCCGGGTGTCGCGGCCTCGACTGACAGGATGGTCCGGATCCACGACGGCCGCATCACCTATGATGGCCCCCCTACGCCCGAAGCGCTGGCGGGCGCAGGGCGCCAGGTCGCCGCCGACGGGGCAGGCGCCTGATGCTCGGCCCCATGCTCGCAGAGGCCTGGAGCGCCCTTCTGGCGAACCGCCTGCGGTCGATGCTCACCATGCTGGGCATGATCATCGGCGTCGCCGCGGTGATCGTGATGCTGGCGATCGGCAACGGCGTGCAGGCCTATATCGAACGGCAGATCTCCTCGCTCGGCACAAATCTCCTCATCGTGAATGCGGGCGCCGCCCGCTCCGGTGGCGGCTTCGCACAGGGAATTGGCACCGCGCCGACACTCACCCTCGACGATGCCGATGCCATTGGCCGGCTGGCCGGCGTCGGGGCGGCCGCCCCCGTTTCCGCCTTTTCCACCCAGGTCGTCGCGGGCCCGGCAAACTGGCTCACCTCGGTCACCGCCTCCACCCCGGCCTGGTTTCAGGTGCAGGATTGGTTCCCTGATCAGGGCCGCGCCTTCACGGACATGGAAAACCGACAGGCCGCCCGTGTCGCGGTGCTGGGCCAGAAGGCGGCGGACGAACTGTTCGGCGCCAACGATCCGATCGGCCGGCAGGTGCGCGTGCGCGGGATCAGCTTCACCGTGATCGGGATCCTGCCGTCGAAGGGCCAGGGCATCGGCGGCGCCGACCGGGACGACACGATTGTGCTGCCCCTCAACTCCGCCCAGCGCATGGTCCAGGGCGGCGGCGCCTTCCGTCGTTCCGTCCGCACGATCATGATCACGGTGGAGCGGCAGGACGAGCTCGAATCTGTGCAGGAGCAGATCACCCAGTTGCTCCGCCGTCGTCACCGCCTTGCGCCGTCCGCCGTCGACGATTTCAACATCACCAATGTTTCCGCCCTGGGCGACACGTTCAAGCAAACCACCGGGGCCCTTTCACTGCTGCTGGGCGCCATCGGCGGCATCAGCCTCGTCGTCGGCGGCATCGGCATCATGAACATCATGCTGGTCAGCGTCACGGAACGCACGCGGGAAATCGGCATCCGCATGGCGATCGGCGCGCCACGCGGCGCGATCCGGCTTCAGTTCCTGCTGGAAGCGCTGATGCTCAGCCTCGCGGGGTGCCTGGCCGGGGTGATCATCGGCAGCAGTCTCAGCCTGTTCATCAGCCGCTTCCTCCCGTTCCCCACGGTGATCTCGCCGGGTTCGGTGGTGATCGCATTCGCCATCTCGGCCGGCATCGGCATCTTCTTCGGCTGGTGGCCCGCCACCCGCGCCGCAAAGCTCAGCCCGATCGAGGCCCTCAGAAGCTGACGCTGCCCACCGTCACTTCGTGGCGGCGGCGTCCGGCTCCGTCTTCACCCGGCAGGTGCGCAGCGTCGTCGCCTTGGCGGGATCGTCGATTTCCTTGAAGGGCGCCTGCTGCAGCTGCACGCTGCCATCCGGCTGTTCCCACCAGGCAAGGCCCATGCCCGGCTCAAGCCCATATTGGGTGGTATAGCGCGTGCCGGGCGTGGCGTCCGTGGGCGTCAGGGTGAAATCGTCGCCCCGGATGACCAGTGCGACATCGGGCTTGCCCTGGGCATTGGTGCCGTAGATCGCCGTGATCGGCAGATCCTTCTCGCAGGTATAGGCGACAGTCCGGATCGCCTTGGCGAGGCTGGGCGCAGCGGGTGCCGCGGTTTCGGCCTTGGGTGCTTCCTCTGCCTTCTGGCCGCAGGCGGCCAGAACCAGCAGCGCGGAAAGGGTCAGGATCTGCTTCATGCCTTCAGCGCCTTCTCGATCGCGCCCGTCAGCTGCGGGCTGGTGGGTTCCACCTTGCTGTTGAAGCCGCCAATCGGCTTTCCGTCCCGGCCGATCAGGATCTTGTGGAAGTTCCACTTCGGCTCATTCTCGACCGGAAGCTGCGACTTCGCCCAGCGATAGAGGGGGATGGCCTTGTCGCCCTTCACATGCGCTTTCTCGGCCATTGGGAAGCTGATCCCGAACTTCGTCTCGCAGAAATCCTTGATCTTCCCGTTGTCGTCATATTCCTGGGACATGAAATCCCCCGAAGGAACGCCGATCACCGTGAAGCCCTTCGCCTGATAGGCCTGTTGAAGCTTCTGCAACCCTTCATACTGGGGCGTATATCCGCAGAAGCTGGCGGTGTTCACCAGCAACAGCACCTTCCCCTTGTAGGCCGACAGCGGCATGGGCTTGCCGTCGATCCTGGTCAGGGTGAAATCATGGGCGGTCTTCGCGGCTGGCGCCACCGGAACCGGCGGCCTGGAAGGGGTCTGCGCGCGGGTTGCGGAAACGACCATTCCGCCGGCGGCCAGAAGCACGCCCGCGCTGAGGATGGGAAGCCAGATGCGCATGAGAGACCTTCGTTAAGGATATTCCATCAGCGATACTCCAACTGGCGAATCGCTGCAACGCCTGCTCTTTGCCCCCCGGCCCTTTGGCGCTAGGGAGACTGCGCAATGAAAAAGCTCACAGGACAGGACAGGGCCATCACCCGCGGCTGGCGCCCGGCCACGCAACTCGTGCGCGGCGGCACCGCGCGCAGCAATTACGGCGAAACGTCCGAGGCGATCTTCCTCACGTCGGGCTACTGCTACGACAACGCCGAGGAAGCCGCCGCCCGCTTCCGGGGCGAGGCGAAGGGCATGACCTATTCGCGCCTGCAGAACCCCACGGTGGAAATGCTGGAGGAACGCCTCGCCCTGCTTGAGGGCGCGGAAGCCTGCCGCGTGTCCGCCAGCGGTATGGCGGCGATGTCGGCGATGCTGATGTCCACCCTGTCGGCGGGCGATCACCTGATCGCGGGCCGCGCCGCCTTCGGCTCCTGCCGCGTGCTGGTCGATACCATCCTGCCCCGCTTCGGCATCGAAACCACCGTCGTCGACGGCCGCGACACCGATGCCTTCGCCCGGGCCATGCGCCCGAACACAAAGGCGGTGTTCCTGGAATCGCCCGCCAACCCCACGCTCGACATCGTGGACATCCCCGCCGTCTCGGCCATCGCCCATGATGCGGGCGCACTGGTGATGGTCGACAACGCCTTCGCCTCCCCAATCGTGCAGCGCCCGCTGGAACTGGGTGCCGACATCGTCGCCTATTCCGCCACAAAGCTGATGGACGGGCAGGGGCGCGTTCTGGCCGGCGCGGTGATGGGCCCGGAAGAGTGGATGGAGAAGACCTATCTCGCCTTCACCCGCCACACCGGCCCCGTCCTCAGCGCCTTCAATGCCTGGGTGCTGCTGAAAAGCCTGGAAACGCTGGATCTGCGTGTGCAGCGCGCCTGCCAGAATGCGCTGAAGGTCGCCCGCTTCCTCGAAGCGCGCGCGCCCGGCACCCTCTATCCCGGCCTCGAAAGCCACCCGCAGCACGCGCTGGCGATGGCGCAGATGTCGGCAGGCGGCACCATCATCGCCCTCCATCTGGCTGGCGGCCGCCCGCAGGCCCATGGCCTGCTCGACGCGTTGAAGCTGATCGACATCTCCAACAACCTCGGCGACAGCCGCACCCTGATGACGCACCCGGCCTCCACTACCCATGCCAGCATGGCGGAAGCCGCGCGGCTGGAAATGGGCATCAGCGAAGGCACGCTCCGCCTGTCGGTCGGGCTGGAAGATGCAGACGATCTGATCGAGGATCTCGATCAGGCACTCAGGGCCATCGGGCTTTGAACGCGCGCGTCCCTGAAAGCGGGCCACCCGCATGAGCCTGCCGGGCCTCTTCACGGCAAATGCCACCACGGAAGGCATCACGGTCCGCGTGCAGCCGCGTTACGCCGGCGACCAGTCCGATCCCGAAAACGGCCACTGGGTCTGGCACTATCACATCCGCGTCGAAAACGGCTCCGGGATGGAAGTGCAGCTGATCGACCGGCACTGGATCATCATCGACGGGCATGGCGCCCGCCGCGACGTGATGGGCGAAGGGGTCGTCGGCGAACAGCCCGTGATCGCGCCCGGCGGCAGCTACGACTATGTCTCGGGCTGCCCGCTCGCCACGCCGATGGGGCATATGCAGGGCCGTTTCGGCATGATCGACGGTGGCGGCCGCCGTTTCGAAGTGGAAATTCCCGGCTTCGATCTCCTCTCGCCCGATTCAAGGGGGGCGGCCAACTGATGAAGCGTTCGCTCCTTCCGCTCAACGCGCTGCGCGTGTTCGACGCCGCTGCCCGCTCGCTCTCTTTCACCCGGGCGGCCGACGAACTGGCCGTAACCCCCGCCGCCGTCGGCCAGCAGATCCGCGCGCTGGAGGAAACGCTGGGCGTCATCCTGTTCCGTCGCACCGCGCGCGGGCTGGAACTCACGCCCGAAGCGGCCCGCGCGCTGCCCCATCTGCGCGCCGGCTTCTCCGCCTTCGAGGAATCCGTCTCCGCCCTCCAGGAAGGGCAGGGCGCAGCCCGCCTCTCCCTCGGCTGCGCGCGCGGCGCCATTCGCCACTGGCTGATGCCCCGCCTCGCGGGCTGGCTTCAGCAGAACCCCGAAGCCAGCGTGCAGGTGGTCGCGCTCGACAGTCCCGTCGATTTTGCCCAGGCCAACCTCGATCTCGCGCTCAGCTTCGGCCCCGCCCCGGATGCCGAAGGCGTGTTCGGCCGCAAGCTGGCGGATGAACAGCTCGTCACCGTGGCCGCCCCCGGGGCCCCGCCCCGCGCCCTTGGCTGGCGCACCATGGAAGGCCCCGCAGCCGCCCTGCCGGATGCCGGCCAGGCGCTCGACTGGGCCATCGCCGGCCTTGGCGAAGCCCAGGTGCCCCTCACCCTCGCCGCCGCCGCCCTCGCCGCCGGCCAGCTGGAAGAACGCGCCGGTCGCGTGCCGACGGACGACGCCTACTGGCTGTGCGCCCCGGCGCCCCAGTGGAAAAGCGCCAAGGTGAAGGCGCTGGTGGAACAGCTGCTGGCATAGGCGGGCAGGGCCGTCCCGCTCGGCGGCGACCAAAACACCCGCCCGGCAGGCGGGGCTAGATCTTCTCCGCCACCCGGATCGCGGCCCGGCATCCCGCGCGCACAAGGGCCGACATCAGCGGATAGGCGGGTGCTTCCTCGGCGCCATGCGCGATGGCGCTGTCGCGATGTTCCACTTCCTCCGCCTGAAAGTCCGCGATCATCCCTTCCAGTTCCGGGTCGTCGCCCGCAAGCGCTTCGCGCTGCGCCTGATAATGGCGGTCGATCTCGGTCTCCACGGCGGCGGTCACGGCCATCGCCGCCTTCGGCCCCACCAGCGCGGATGCCGCGCCCAGCGCGAAACCGGCCACATGCCACAGGGGCATCAGCAGGGTGGGGCGCACGCCCCGTTCCGCGATCAGCCGGTTGAAGGCCGCCAGATGCGATTCCTCCTGCGCGGCCATGCGCGCGATTTCGCCCGAATAGGCATGGCGGTTGCCGATCACCGCCATCTGCCCGACATAGATCCGCTTCGCGCCATATTCCCCGGCCTGATCCACCCGGATCATCGCTTTCGTGTCGGGGGCAGGGTCTCCGGCCAGCCGGGTCATGTCTTTCTCCGCGTGAAGATCAGGATGAAGGCCCCGCACAAGGCAGCGCCCGCCGAAACAAGCGCATTCCATCCTGCCATGGAAACGCCCAGAAGGCTCCAGGGGATTTCGTCGCAGCGCACCAGCGGCGTCTTCATCAGCGTGTCCAGCATCTCCGCAGTGGACATGCCCGCCGAAACCGGCGCGGTGCAGGCCGTGACACCCTGCCACCACTTCTGCTCGACGCCCGCGTGGAACAGGCCAAGCCCCGCGGCAGCCACCATCGCCAGCACCGCCAGCCATCCGGCCGCCCGGTTGCCCGTGATCAGCGCAAGGCCCGCAACGGCCAGCACCGCCAGATGCGCGTGGCGCTGCCAGTAACACATCTCGCAGGGGGCAAGGCCGCCCAGAAACTGGAAGCCCAGTGCCCCCAGCAGAAGCGATCCCGAAACCGCGAACAGCAGCCAGGCGGCCTGGCGCACCCTTGCGGCCTCCGTCATTTCGTGGCGGACGCCACCTGCGCCGGGGCCACCGGCCGTGCGCCAAGGCGGGAAACCAGCTTCACCGCATAATCCATCTGGAAGTCGGTGATGCCCTGCTTCTTCAGCTCGTCGGCGGTCATGCGGAAGCGGGGATCGGGCTTGCCGTCGTCCTCGATCAGCTTGTCGTCGGCCTTCTTCTCCGCCACCAGGTGATTGCGCAGATCGGCCTCGCGCAGGCGCGGCCTGTCGTTTCGGCTCGCATCCGTCAGCTGCGGCACCAGGATATCCGGGTCGATGCCGGCTTCCTGCACCGAACGGCCGGCCGGGGTATAATAGCGCGCCGTGGTCAGCCGCAGGCCGGTTTCCGGGCCCAGCGGGATCAGAGTCTGCACGCTGCCCTTGCCGAAGCTGCGCTGCCCCAGCACGATGGCGCGCCTCTGGTCCTGCAGGGCGCCCGCCACGATTTCCGCAGCCGATGCAGAGCCTTCGTCCACCAGCACCACGATCGGCTTGCCGCCCGTCAGGTCGTCGGATCGGGCGTAATAGCGCTCGATATCCTCCTTCGTGCGGCCACGCTGGCTCACGATCTCGCCGCGCTCCAGGAAGGTGTCGGTCACCTCGATCGCCTGGTCCAGAAGGCCGCCGGGGTTCGATCGCAGGTCGATCACATAGCCGGCTGCATCCGGGCCCAGCTTCTTCGAAAGCTCGGTCACCGCCTGTCTCGTCGCCTCACCCGTCTGCCGGTTGAAGCTGGCGATGCGGATCACGCCCACATTGCCCTTCGCCTCCCAGCGCACGGGGCGCACCCGGATCACTTCGCGCGTCAGGTTGAAGGTCAGCGGCTTCGTTTCCCCGGGCCGCACCACCGTCAGCTTCACGGAGGTGCCCGGCGCGCCGCGCATCCGGTCCACCGCCTCGTTCAGGGTGGAGCCGAAGATCAGTTCGTCATTGATATGGGTGATGAAATCGCCCGCCTTGATCCCCGCGCGCGCGGCCGGGGTTTCGTCGGTCGGGGAAACCACGCGGACAGCGCCGTCCTCGGAACTCACCGTCAGGCCCAGTCCGCCATATTCGCCGTCGGTCTGGCTGCGCATGTTCTGGCTGGCGCGCGCATCCAGATAGGAACTGTGCGGGTCCAGGCTTGCCAGCATCCCGTTGATCGCGCCCTCGATCAGCTTCCGGTCGTCCACCTGGTCGACATAGGCTTCGCGAACCTTCAGGAACACGTCCATCAGCGTATCCAGTTCGCGCCAGGTTTCATTCCCGCGCGCGGCGTTCACGGCCGTCGGCAGCGTCAGCGCCAGAATGGCGCCCGCAGTTCCGGCAAGAAGCGTGTGTACAATCGGCTTCATCGGCACACTTTCCCGGGCTTGGGATCCGGCGCAACCTCCACGCCGGATTCGCCCATATTCGAATTGGTAAGACTGGCAGTTTGAACCCCCGCTGAAAAGAGGGGCCCGCATCATTCACGATGATAGGGATGCCCGGTCAGGATGGACCAGGCCCGATAGAGTTGTTCGGCCAGCATGGCGCGGGCCAGCAGGTGCGGCCAGGTGGCGGGCCCAAGCGCCAGAACCAGGTCTGCCGCCTGCCGCGTTTCCGGCCTGTGGCCATCCGCCGGCCCCAGCAGGAAGCGCACCTCGCGCACGCCTTCGTCGCGCCACCTGCCCAGACGTTCGGCCAGCGCCTCGCTGGCCAGCGCCGTGCCGCGCTCGTCCAGCACCACGGTGCGGCTCTGCGGCGGGGCGGGCGGAATGGGCGCGCCGTCCGACAGTTCGGCAACGCTGGCACCCCAGGGGATGCGCTTCAGATAGCGCCCGACCAGTTCGGATTCCGCTCCGCGCCCGGCCTTTCCATAGGCGAGGATGCTGAATTTCAGGGCTTGGCGTCCGCAGCCCTGAGCGGCGCGCCATCGGCATCGAAGGCCCACATCTTTTCCAGGCCATAGAACTGGCGCACTTCCGGGCGGAACAGGTGGACGATCACGTCATGCGCGTCGATCAGCACCCAGTCCGCGCTCGCCAGCCCTTCGATCCGCACAAGGCGGCCCAGCTTCTGCTTCACTTCGGTTTCGATTCGCTGCGCCAGCGCCGCCACCTGCCGGGTGGATCGGCCGGATGCGATCACCATATGGTCCGCAATCGCGCTCTTCCCGGCCAGCGGGATGGTCACCACGTCCTCGGCTTGCCCGTCCTCCAGGCATTTCAGGATCAGCGTGTGGAGCGCTTCCACGCTCTTTTCGGCGTCAGTCAATCTGGTGTGTCCTGTTGCAAGAGGATGTCGTCCGCCCAGTCCGGATCCGCCCGCCGGATCGCGGTGGCGGATCTCTGGTCCAGTCCGAAGTTCACGAGCGCAAGCCCGGGCAGACGCCATGTCCTCCATCCGGCCGGGGTTTCGTGGCGCCACCGCCTCAGCCAGCCCATGGCCGGGGCGAACTGGCTGCGCCCAACATAAAGCGGCCGGGCCATCACCACAATCGGAACCTGCCGCGCGATGTCGCGCCAGTCGACCCAGCGGTGGAACTGCATCAGATTGTCGGATCCCATCAGCCACAGGAAGCGCACCTGCGGATAGCGCCGCTTCAGCGCCTGGATGGTGTCGATGGTCAGCTGCGTGCCCAGCTCCGCTTCGATCCCCGTCACCCGGATGCGCGGATGCCGCGCCACGGCCCGGCCGGATGCGATGCGCGCCTTCAGCGGCGCCATGCCGGCCACCGGCTTCAGCGGATTCTGGGGGGAAACCAGCCACCACACTTCATCCAGGCCCAGCCGTTCCAGCGCAGCCAGGCTCATCTTGCGGTGTCCGCCGTGCGCCGGGTTGAACGAGCCGCCCAGCAGCCCGACTGTGAAGCCCTTCCTCAACCGCGTCTGACCTGCCCGTTGCCCAGCACCAGCGTCTTGTAGCTGGTCAGGCCCTCCAGCGCGACCGGCCCGCGCGCGTGCAGCCGCCCCGTGGCGATTCCGATTTCCGCGCCGAAGCCGAACTCGCCCCCGTCCGCGAACTGGGTGGATGCATTCCACAGCACGATCGCCGAATCCACGCCGGCAAGGAACCGGGCCGCCACCGCCTCGTCCGCCGTCACGATGGCATCGGTATGATGGCTGCCGTGCGCCTCCACATGCGCGATCGCGCCGTCCACGCCGTCCACCAGCCCCACGGCGCAAACCGGTTCCAGATATTCGGTATCCCAGTCCGCGTCCGTCGCCGGCTTCAGCCGCGCATCCAGGCCGATCAGCCCGGGCGAAACCCGGCATTCGCACCCGGCGTCCAGCAGCGCCGCGATCAGGGCGCGCGCGTCCGGGAAGGCCCTGTCGATCAGAAGGGTTTCCATTGCCCCGCACACGCCGGTGCGCCGCATCTTGGCGTTCAGCACGATCTCGCGCGCCATCGCCGGATCGGCCGCGCCATCCACATAGACATGATTGTTGCCGTCCAGATGCGCCAGCACCGGCACCCGCGCCTCGGCCTGCACCCGCGCGACAAGGTTCTTGCCCCCGCGCGGAATGATCACGTCGATCAGTCCCGAAGCGCCCAGCATGGCCCCCACGAAGGCGCGGTCGGCGGTCGGCGCCAGCTGGATGGCATCCGCCGGCAATCCGGCCGCCGCCAGCCCCGCCAGCAGGCAGCGATGGATGGCGCGGCTGCTTTCGATCGCATCCGATCCGCCGCGCAGGATGCAGGCGTTGCCCGCCATCAGGCACAGCGCCCCGGCATCCGCCGTCACGTTCGGGCGGCTTTCGAAGATGATTCCGATCACGCCCAGCGGCACCCGCACCCGGCGGAAGACCAGCCCGTTGGGCTGTCGCCACTCGCGGATCGTCTCGCCCACCGGGTCGGGCAGGGCGGCCACCTGCTCCAGCGCGGCGGCGATGCCTTCGATCCGCGCCTCCGTCAGCTTCAGCCGGTCCTGCATCGCGGGCGACAGCGCCGCTGCACCGGCCATGTCGCGCGCGTTGGCGGCCAGGATGTCGGCCGTCTGCGCCCGGATCGCCGCCGCCATCGCGCGCAGCGCCTGCGCCTTCACGGCCGTGGGCGCGGCCGCCAGCAGGCGCGCGGCCGCCCGGGCGCGCGCGCCCATCCCCGCCATCAGCTGCGCCGTATCAGCCTCGGCGGTCACAGCATCACCATCTGGTCGCGGTGGATCATCGCGCTGCGCGGCGCATAGCCCAGGATCGGCTGCAACGCCTCGCGGCTCTTGCCGGCGATCGCCCGCGCATCGGTCACGTCATAGCTCACCAGCCCGCGCGCAATCAGCTTGCCTGCCTCGTCCAGCACGTCCACCGCGTCACCGCGCCGGAACTGCCCCTCGATCCCGATCACGCCGGCGGCCAGCAGGCTCTTGCCCGCCTTCAGCGCGCGCGCGGCCCCGGCATCCACCGTCAGCCGCCCTTCCACCTGCATGCGGCCCGCCAGCCAGGCCTTGCGCGCCGTCAGCGGATCGGGCGCTTCGAACAGGGTGCCATGCCCCGTCTCGACGAACCGTTTCAGCGGATGGTCGGGCGCGCCGGCCACGATCGCCACCGGCACGCCGGCGGCATGCGCGATCCGTGCCGCCTCCACCTTGGCCGCCATCCCGCCCGATCCCATCCCGGAAGAGGATGCCCGGCTCGCCATATGCGCGACCGCCGAAATGTCGCCCACAGTCGGGATCAGCTCGGCCGAAGGATCTTCCGCCGGATTGGCGGTATAAAGCCCGTCGATGTCCGACAGCAGCACCAGCGCATCGGCCCGCGCTGCCTGTGCCGCGCGCGCCGCCAGCCGGTCGTTGTCGCCGAAACGGATTTCCTCGGTCGCCACCGAGTCATTCTCGTTCAGGATCGGCACCACCCCCAGGCTCAGCAGCCGGTCCAGCGTTGCGGATGCGTTCAGGAACCGCCGCCGGTCCTCGAAGTCGCCCAGAGTCACCAGCATCTGCGCCGCCGCGATGCCATGCTTCCCCAGCAGGTCGGCCCACAGACCCGCCAGGATGATCTGCCCGGTCGCGGCCGCCGCCTGCGCGTCCTCAAGGCTGGCGCGCCCGCCCTTCGCCAGCTTCAGCCGGCGCGATCCCAGCGCGATCGCGCCGGAGGACACCACGATGATCTGCTGGCCGGCGGCGTGTGCGGCGGCGATGTCGGCCACCAGCGTTTCCAGCCAGCGCGTCCGCACCTCGCCGGATTTCTCCACCAGCAGGCTGGATCCGACCTTCAGCGTCAGCCGCGCGGCCTGCCCGGCCGCGAAAAGCCCCCCACGCAGGGTCATAGCGGCGACCAGCCGCCTTCGGTCTTCGCGGCCTCGCCCCTCGGCCACAGCTCCTCGGCCAGCGCGTTCAGCACACCTTCCATCCCCGCCCCCGTCATGGAAGAGGCGACCAGCGGCGGCACCCCCGTGCGCCGCTCGATTGCGCGGGAAACAGCTGCGATCTTCTGCGGCGTGGCGGTATCGCTCTTGGAAAGCACCACGATCTCGGGCTTGTCCTCCAGCCCCGCGCCATAGGCTTCCAGCTCGCCGCGGACGATGTCGTATCCGGCCGTCGGCGCCTCGCCGTCGGCGTCCACCAGGTGCAGCAGCACACGGCAGCGTTCCAGATGGCCCAGGAACCGGTCGCCGATGCCCGCCCCGTCCGCCGCGCCCTCGATCAGGCCGGGAATGTCCGCCATCACGAATTCTCGGCCCCGGTGGCTCACCACCCCCAGTTGCGGCTTCAGCGTGGTGAAGGCATAGGCCCCCACCTTGGCGCTGGCGTTGGTCACCGCGTTCAGGAAGCTGGATTTCCCGGCGTTGGGCAGTCCCACCAGCCCCACATCGGCCAGCAGCTTCAGCCGCAGCCACACGCTCATTTCCTGCCCCGGAAAGCCCTTCTGGAACTGACGCGGCGCGCGGTTGGTGCTGCTCTTGTAGCTGGCGTTGCCTTTGCCGCCGTCGCCGCCCTTCAGCAGCGTCACCGTCTGCCCCACCTCGGTCAGGTCGGCCAGCAGGGTGCGATCCTCGTCGTCGGCCAGGATCTGCGTGCCCACCGGCACCTTGATCACCAGCGTCTCGCCGTTGGCGCCGTGCCGGTCGGTGCCCATGCCACCGGCCCCGCGCTGCGCGCGGAAATGCTGGGTATAGCGGAAGTCGATCAGCGTGTTCAGCCCGGCCACCGCCTCGAACACGATGTCGCCGCCCTTGCCGCCGTTGCCGCCGTTCGGGCCGCCATATTCGATGAACTTCTCGCGGCGGAAGCTCACGCAGCCGTCCCCGCCCCAGCCGGATTTCAGATGGATCTTGGCCTGGTCTAGGAACATCATGGCTTTGGGGTCTTCAATCAGATGCGGCCGCGCTTCAAGTCCCCAAGTTGCAAGGGGCCCGGGCGCTGCAGGGTGCTCAAACGAAAAAGGGCCGGGAATAGCCCCGGCCCCCATTCCAACCCTTGAAAGGGAATTCTTACTCGGCGGCCTCGGCCACGCGGACGGAAACATACTTCCGGCCCTGCTTGCCGTCGTGGAATTCGATGCGGCCGTCGGCGGTGGCGAACAGGGTGTGATCGCGGCCAAGGCCCACGTTCACGCCCGGCCACACGCGGGTGCCGCGCTGGCGGACGATGATGTTGCCGGCCACCGCTTCCTGGCCGCCGAACAGCTTCACGCCCAGACGCTTCGCATTCGAATCACGGCCGTTGCGCGACGAGCCGCCTGCCTTCTTATGTGCCATTTCAGGGGCTCCTTAAGCGATCGAGAGGATCTTCAGCACCGTCTGGTGCTGGCGATGGCCGTTCTTGCGGCGATAGTTGTGGCGACGGCGCTTCTTGAAGATGATCACCTTGTCGCCGCGGTTGTGGGCCACGATCTCGGCCGTCACCTTCGCCTTGCCGGCATCCTTCAGCGCGCCGCCGTCGGAAACGAGCAGCACGTCGAGCTGCACCTGGCTGCCGGCTTCGCCGTCCAGCTTCTCGACCGTGATCTGGTCATCGGCGGCAACCCGATATTGCTTGCCACCCGTGCGCACCACCGCGAACATCTGGAAATCCTCATCTCAAGATAGCAAACGCGGCCGCCCCCGCCAAAGCAGGGGGTGCCGCGAAAGCCAGCGCCTTTATGGCTCGACTCGCCCTTTGTCAACCTCGAAGCCCCGGCGGGCCACCCGGGAATCCACATCCGCGCACGGGAATCTAACCCCCTTGTGAACGGCGCCGCAGCCGCTATCCCCTGCAACGGAGAGGACGACAACAAACAATCGGAGTCTCTGCACGCATGAAGCACATCTTCCGCCTCGGCGCAGCCCTTGCCGCGCTCACGCTCGCCATGCCGGCCATGGCCCAGCAGCCCGCAGCGCAGGCCGCGGCCGGGCAGGTGGCCGACACGCCCTCGGCGAAGCTCGCCCAGCTCTTCACCGCCTCCGACGAGGCGAATCTGAAGCGCAACCCCCTCTATGCCCTGTTCCGGGGCGACACCCGCTTTTCGGATCAGTTCGGGGATTACATCACCGATGCCTATCTGGCGGCGGAAAAGGCGGCGGCCGAAGCCGATCTGAAAGCGCTCGCCGCGATCGACCGGGCCAGCCTCTCGCCTGACGAACAGATCAGCTACGACGTCTTCAAATGGCAGCGCGAATCCTCGCTGCAGGGCTATGAACCCGCCATCCTGAACGTCTCCAAGCTGCTGCCGATCGATCATTTCAACGGCCTGCACCAGTTCGTGCCCGACATCCTGTCGGGAACCTCCGTCGCTCAGTTCAAGACGGTGAAGGACTATGAGGACAATCTCAAGCGACTCGACGGCTTCGCAATCGCGCTGGATCGCGTGCTGGACCGCATGAAGCAGGGCGTCGCCGCCGGCGTGGTGCAGCCGAAGCTCGTGTCCGAACGGGTGCTCGATCAGCTGAACCGCCATGTGGAAGGCGGGGTCGAAAAGATGCCGCTGATGATGCCGGTGCAGAAATTCCCCGATGCCATTCCGGCAGCGGATCAGGCCCGGCTGAAGGCGGCCTATGCGGCGAAGATCAAGGACGAGATCCTTCCCCGCTACGCCCGCCTGCGCGATTACACCCGCGATGTGTATCTGCCTGCCAGCCGCGGCAATGATCGCCCCGGCCTCGTCTCCATGCCCGGCGGGCCTGCCCTCTACAGCTATCTCGTCTCCACCCAGACGACGACGCGCATGACGCCGGACGAGATCCACAATCTCGGCCTGTCGGAAGTCGCCCGCATCCAGGGCGAAATGAAGAAGGTGATGGCCGAAGTGGGCTTCAAGGGAAGCCTCCAGGACTTCTTCACCCACATCAAGACCGATCCGAAGTTCAAGCCCGCCAGCCGCGAGGCGATGACCCAGGGCTATTACGACATCGGCAAGCGCGTCGACACCGCGCTGCCGAAGCTGTTCCGCACCATGCCGAAGACGCCGCTGGAAATCCGCCCCTATCCGCCCTTCCTCGAAAAGGACATGGCCGGCGGCTCCTACCAGCCGGGCTCGCCGGACGGGAAGCGACCGGGCATCTTCTACTTCAACGCCTATGATCTCCCCAGCCGCACCACGCCGGGGATGGAAACCCTCTATCTCCACGAAGGCGCGCCGGGGCACCATTTCCAGATCGCGCTGGCCTATGAAAACGCGAAGCTGCCCAGCTTCCAGCGCTTCGGCGGCAACACCGCCTTTGCCGAGGGCTGGGGCCTCTACGCCGAAAGCCTCGGCAAGGAACTGGGCATGTTCACCGATCCCTACCAATATTATGGCCGCCTCGACGACGAGATGCTGCGCGCCATGCGGCTGGTGGTGGACACGGGCCTGCATGCCAAGGGCTGGAGCCGCAGCCAGGCGATCGACTACATGCTCGCCAACTCGTCGCAGGGCGAAACCGATGTCGTGAACGAGGTGGACCGCTATGTCGCGATGCCGGGCCAGGCGCTGGCCTACAAGGTGGGCGACCTGCGCATCCAGGCTGCCCGCAAGCGCGCCGAAAAGGCGCTGGGCAAGAATTTCGACATCCGCGGCTTCCACGAACAGGTGCTGATGACGGGCGCGCTCCCGCTGGAAGTGCTGGACGCCAAGATCGACCGCTGGATCGCCGCCGGCGGAAAGTAAGCGGCCCGGGCGCCCCGCGACGGGGCGCCCGCGACCGCACGGTGCCCAGCCGCTACCGCACGGTGCCCAGCGGGGCCAGCCGCTTCGCCGTCGCCTGCGCGGCCTTCACATCGCCCTTGTCCAGCGGCGCCAGGATCGCGCGGGCGTTCGCCTGCATCAGCCGGTCGAACCCGTCGGCCGGCGGCGCCTTCACCGCCCGCTGGAGAAGCGCCTTCGCCTTCGCCGCATTGTCGCCGGAAAGCCCCAGCAGCGTCGTCGCATAGAACAGTGGGATCGCCGGGTCGCCGCCCCGCGTCGCCACCGCCTTGTCGAACCAGCGGATGGCCTCGCCCTCCTTCGCGCCCAGCGCGGTTCCAGCCAGGAACTTCCCCAGCGTCGCCACCGCCTCGCCGTGCCAGCCGCCCATCGCGCCCTGCGCCAGCGCGCTGCCGGGCTCCTTCGCCAAAACGGTCTCGAACCCGGCGCGGGCCTGCTTCGCAAGGCCGGGGCTTTTCGCCAGCTTTGCCTGATAGCCGATCACCAGCGCCTTCTGCAGCAGCGCGGCCGGATTGCCCTGCGCCAGCGCCAGCGACGCCGACAGATCGGCTTCCGCCTGCGCCAGCAGCCTGCGCGCCGCTTCCCGGTCAGTCGTCTGCCAGGCCGCCTGGGTCGCGGCCGCGCGCCCGGCGGTGAGCAGCGATTGCGCCGTCGCCTCCCGGCGGCCCGCAGCGGCCGCCTCGGCGAACTTCCCGGCCTCGAACGCATCCGCCGAAGGGCTGGCCGCCACCGGCGCCGCCAGCAGCAGCGCCGTCAGCAGCATAGCCCGCATCAGGTCCGCACCTCGCCCAGCGCCTCGCCGATCAGGCGACGGCTGTTGTCCACGCCATACAGCGCGAAGAATGTGCCCATGCGCGGCCCCTGAGAGGACCCCAGCAGGATCTCGTAGAGCGCCTGGAACCAGCTGCGCAGCGGCTCGAAGCCATAGCGCTTGCCGATCTCGTACACCTCGAACTGGATCGCCTCCGCGTCGGCGTCCGGGTGGCCCTGCAGCCAGACTTCCAGCTCCGCCAGCGCCTCCCGCTCGCGCGCATCGGGCGCGCGCCGCTTCAGCGTGGGGGCCACATGATCGGCATGGAAGGCGATGGCCGCATCAATCAGCGCCTTCAGCCGGGGGTCGCCCGCCGGGTCGCACTGCGGGGCATAGCGCTTCAGATAGGCGCCCAGCATGTCGGCATCGCTCGCGCCGGACACCGCCACCAGATTCAGCAACAGCGCGAACGGCACCGGCGGCGCATAGGCCGGCGGCGGGCCGCCATGCACATGGAAGCTGGGGTTGCCCAGCTGTTCCTTGGGCGTCTGCTTCGGGAAGGCCGCGACGAACTGGAAATACTCGTCCATCGCCTTGGGGATCACCCCCAGATACAGCTTCTTCGCCGCGCGCGGTTGCTGGAACATGTAGAAGGCCAGGCTTTCCGGCGGGGCATAGCGCAGCCATTCCTCGATCGTCAGGCCATTGCCCTTGGTCTTGGAAATCTTCGCGCCCTCGCCATCCAGGAACAGTTCGTAGTTGAAGCCTTCCGGCGGCTTCGCCCCCAGGATGCGCGCGATCTGGCTGGACAGCTTCACCGAATCGATCAGGTCCTTGCCGGCCATCTCGTAATCCACGCCCAGCGCCACCCAGCGCATCGCCCAGTCCACCTTCCACTGCAGCTTGCAATGGCCGCCGGTGACGGGAACGGTCACGGTCTCGCCGCTTTCGGGGTCGGCATAGGAAATCGTCCCAGCCGCCTCGTCGCGCGCGGTGATCGGCACCTGCAGCACCTTGCCGCTGGTGGGCGAAACCGGAAGGAAGGGCGAATAGGTCGCCTGCCGCTCCGCGCCCAGCGTGGGCAGCATCACGGCCATGATCGCTTCATACTTCGCCAGCACCTTCAGCAGCGTGGCGTCGAACCGGCCGGACTTGTAGCAATCGGTCGAGCTCAGGAATTCATAGTCGAAGCCGAAACTGTCCAGGAAGGCGCGCAGCCGGGCATTGTTGTGCGCCCCGAAACTGCCGTGCGTGCCGAACGGATCGGGCACCGCCGTCAGCGGCAGGTCCAGAGCGCCCTTCAGCAGGTCCTGGTTGGGCAGGTGCGGCGGCACCTTGCGCATCCCGTCCATGTCGTCGGAAAAGGCGATCAGCCGCGTCCGCACGCCCGGCTGCAACAGTTCGAAGGCGCGGCGCACCATGGTCGTGCGCACCACTTCCCCGAAGGTGCCGATATGCGGCAGCCCCGATGGGCCATACCCCGTCTCGAAGATCACCCCGTCCGCCGGGAAGCCATGCGGATAGCGGGCAATCACCTTGCGCGCCTCCTCGAACGGCCAGGCCTTGCTCACCAGCGCTTCGTCGCGCAGGGCTTGCAATTCAGTGGGCGAAAGGCTGTCGAGTCCGGTGAACATGGTCGCCCCTTTGCCAATCCCCGCGCTTGTTGCAACCCATGCCGGCATCTGGCGCGCCGATGCGGGTGGCGAAGTCGGGGCCGTTTCGCGCGCCGAAGCCGTGCGGCGGCTGGCCGATACCCCGCATCTTCTGCTCAATGCGCCGCAGGTCGCCGCCCGCCTCGGCCTGCCCGAAGTCTCCGGCCTCGATCTCCTCGAACTCTGGGCCTTCGTGCTGCCGGCCACCTTCCTCGTCCCCTCGGCGCGCGGCCTTGCCGATGCGCTCGGGCACGAACTCCCCGCCCGCGAAGCGGACGAGGCCGTCTTCCTGCAACGCGCCGCCGCCGCCCTGCTCACCCGGCTGGAAGACCGGAAATGGCCGCATCGCGCCGGCGCACGCGACAGCCTCGAACGGCTGCACCGCAAGGGCTGGCTCTGGGCCGCCCCCGTGGGGGAGGCGATGGGCAGCAGCGCCCACGCGCCCGATCTCTTCGTTGCCCTGCCCGAATGGCAGGATATGCCGCCCCGCCTGCCGCCGCTGGTGCGCACCCACGCGGATACGGCCGTGCTGGAAAGCCTCCGCCAACTCGCCGGCAGCCGCCGCGAACCACGGGAAGGGCAGAAAGCCTATGCGCTCGCCGCCGCCCGCGCCTTCCAGCCTCGCGAAAGCCGCGACGGCCCCAATCTCGTCGTGGCGGAAGCCGGCACCGGCATCGGCAAGACGCTCGGCTATCTCGCCCCCGCCAGCCTGCATGCCGCCGAAACGGGCGAACAGGTCTGGCTGTCCACCTTCACCCGCGCCCTGCAACGCCAGCTGAAGGCCGAAACCCGCCGCAGCCTTCCCGGCCTGGTGGAAAGCGGGCAGGTCGTCGTCCGCAAGGGGCGGGAGAATTATCTCTGCCTGCTGAATCTGGAGGATGCGTTGCAGGGCGCCTTCGCCGGCCGCCCCGCCGTGTTCGCGGAACTGGTCGCCCGCTGGGCGCGCTTCACGGCCGACGGCGACATGGTCGGCGGCGATCTTCCCGGCTGGCTCCCCGGCCTGTTCCGGCGCGGCACCGCGCTCCCCGCGCTGACGGACCGGCGGGGGGAATGCATCCGCTCGGCCTGTCCGCACTGGCGGCGCTGCTTCATCGAGCGCTCGGTCCGCGAAGGGCAGAAGGCCAGCCTCGTCATCGCCAATCACGCCCTCGTCATGGCGAACGCGGTGCGCGCCCGCGCCGAAGGGCAGGGGCTCACGCGGCTGGTCTTCGATGAAGGCCACCACCTGCACGCCGCCGCCGATTCGGCCTTCGCCGTCGTCCTGTCCGGCGGCGAAGCCATCGAACTGCGCCGCTGGCTCCTCGGGCCGGATCGCCCTGGCCGCCGCGCCGGCCGCCGCCGGGGCCTCGCCGCCCGGCTGATGGATGTCACCAGCTACGACGGCGAAGGCGGCACCGCCCTGGAAGAGGTGCTGCACCTTGCCACCGAACTTCCGGCCGCGGACTGGCTCAGCCGCGTCGGCGCGGGCGAACCCGAAGGCCCGATCGAGGCGCTGATCGCCGCCATACGGACCCATGTCCTGGCCCGCGCGACAGACGAAGATCGCGGCTTCTCCCTCGAAACCGAAATTGCCGCCCTCTCGCCCGGCCTGCCCGAAGCCGTCGATGCGGCCGCCGCCTGCCTTTCCCGCATGGCGCGGGCGATGATCCAGCTGAAATCCCGTGTGCTGGCACTGGCGGAGGAAAAGCCCGAATGGCTCGATCAGCCCGGCATCGCCCGCCTCTCCGCCGCGGCCGAAGGGCTCCAGCTCCGCCTCGATCTGCTGGGCGCCTGGCAACGCCTCCTCGCCCGCGTCGTGGGGGAGCCCGAGGCCGACCATGTCGACTGGTTCGCCCTGATCCGCACCGAGGGGCGCGAACTGGATTGCGGCATCTGGCGGCACTGGCTCGATCCGCTGAAGCCGCTCGCGGGCGCGGTGCTGGCCCCCGCCCATGGCGTCCTCGTCACTTCCGCCACGCTGGGCGATCCGCCCGAAGCCGCCGCCGGCGCCGCGCATCTCGCCGTCGAGCCGCATGTCTTCCGGGTGCAGTCGCCCTTCGATTATGCCGAACAGGCCCGTATCTTCATCGTCACCGATGTGGAGCGCGGCAACACGGCCAGCCTCGCCCACGCCTATCACGCCCTGATCGAGGCGTCGGGCGGCGGCACGCTGGGCCTGTTCACCGCCATCGCCCGGCTGCGCGCCGTCCATGCCCGGCTGGCGGATCGCATGGCCCGCGCCGGGCTGCCGCTCTACGCCCAGCATGTGGACGCGGTGGATACGGGCACGCTCGTCGATCTGTTCCGCGCGGATCGCCGCGCCACCCTGTTCGGCACGGACGCGCTCCGGGACGGCGTCGATGTGCCGGGCGATTCGCTGCGTCTCATCGTGTTCGAAGGCGTGCCATGGTCCCGCCCCACCATCCTGAACGCCGCGCGCCGGGCGGCCTTCGGCGGCGCCTCGCACGAGGACATGGCCGTGAAGCACCGCCTCTCGCAGGCGTTCGGCCGCCTGATCCGCTCATCGGCGGACAGGGGCGCCTTCGTGCTGCTCGGCCCGTCCACCCCGTCGCGCCTGCTCTCCGCCTTCCCGGCGGATGTTCCCGTCGCCCGCGTGTCGCTGGCGGATGCGGCAAGCGCCATCCGGGACTTCCTTCGGGATTGTGCGCCGCACACACCGCCTCTAACACAGGCGGACGGAACGGAGAGCGGGCTGACCGGATGAAGCGTCTCAATCTACTGCGCCATGCCAAGTCCAGCTGGGACGATCCGGTGGAACGCGATTTCGACAGGCCGCTGAACGGCAGGGGGCACCGCGCCGCCCGCCGCATGGGCGAATGGCTGAAGGAAAGCGGCCGGCAGTTCGATCTCGTCATCGCCTCGCCCGCGCTGCGCATCCGGCAGACGATCGAAGGCGTTGAATCCGGGCTGGGCCGCAAACTCGCCCCCCGGTTCGACAAACGCATCTACATGGCGTCCGCCGCCACCCTGTTCGATCTCGTCCGCGAAACCGACGACGCCCATGAAAGCCTGCTGCTGATCGGCCACAATCCCGGTCTGGAGGATTTGCTGCTGCTCGCCACCGAAGAAGACACCTCCGCGCTCAGGGCCGAAGCGGCGATCAAATATCCCACCGCCACCTTCGCCGGGATCGAGATGGACGTCGAAAGCTGGGCCGCCGCCGAAGAGCATATGCAGACGGCGCGCCTGGTCGATTTCGTCCGCCCCAGGGATCTTGATCCGACGCTGGGGCCCGATGACTGAACGGCCGGGCTTGCCGCGATCCCCCGTCCCCCGCTACGAGCGCCGCAGATGGCCGCAGCCGACCTTTTCTTCCGCCCGCTGATCGCGCTGGGCCGATTCTTCCTCTCCCTGCTGGCCGGGGTGGGCCGGCTCGCCATTTTCGCTGCCCATGGCGTGAAGGCCGCCTTCGCGCCGCCCTGGTATCCCGCGCGCTGGCTTGAACAGATGGCGCTTGTCGGCTGGTTCTCGCTTCCCGTCGTCGGGCTGACCGCCCTGTTCACCGGCGCCGCGCTCGCCCAGCAGATCTATGTCGGCGGCCAGCGCTTCTCGGCGGAATCCACCGTCCCGGCCGTTACCGTCATCGCCATGGTGCGCGAACTGGGGCCGGTGCTCGCGGGCCTGATGGTGGCGGGCCGCGTCTCCTCCGCGATCGCGGCCGAACTGGCGACGATGCGGGTCACCGAACAGCTGGATGCGATGGTCACGCTGCGCACCGATCCCTGGTCCTACCTGATCGCCCCGCGTCTCGTCGCCTCCACGCTGATGCTGCCCATCCTCGTCACCATCGCCAACGTCATCGGCATCCTCGGCGGCTATGCGCTTGCGGTCGGGCGGCTGGGCTTCAACGGCAGCACCTATCTCGCCACCACGCGCCGCTATCTCGAGGCGGACGACATCGTCTCGTCGCTGGTGAAGGCGGCCGTGTTCGGCTTCCTGCTGGCGCTCGCGGGCTGCTATCACGGCTATCGCTCGGGCGGCGGCGCGGCCGGCGTCGGGCGGGCGACCACGAACGCCGTCGTCACCGCCTTCATCCTGATCCTGCTGTTCAACCTCGCCATCACCGTGCTGGTGTTCGGCGCATGACGGAACCGCGCCTCAGCATCCGGGGCCTGAAGAAGGCGTTCGGCCCCAAGGTCGTGCTGGACGGCATCGACCTCGATGTCGCGGCCGGCGAAAGCCTCGTCGTCATCGGCGGGTCGGGCACCGGCAAATCGGTGCTGCTGAAATGCATCCTCGGCATCATCCGCCCCGATGAAGGTTCCATCCGGCTCGACGGCCAGGAACTGGTCGGCCTGAAAGGCCGTGCGCTCGAACAGGCGCGCGCCCGCTTCGGCATGCTGTTCCAGGGCGGCGCGCTGTTCGATTCGCTGCCCGTCTGGCGCAACGTCACCTTCGCCCTCACCCAGGGCAAGCTTGGCGGTGGCGCGAAGATGCACGCCCTCGCGGTCGAGGTGCTGGCGAAGGTGGGGCTTGAGCCCCGCGTCGCCGATCTGCGCCCTTCGGAACTGTCCGGCGGCATGCAGAAGCGCGTGGCGCTGGCCCGTGCGATCGCCGCCAATCCGGAAATCCTGTTCTTCGATGAACCGACGACCGGCCTCGATCCGATCCGGGCCGATGTCATCAACGCCCTTATCCGCCAGCAGGTGACGGCGCTGGGCGCCACCGCCATCACCATCACGCACGACATGGCCTCCGCCCGCCACATCGCGGACAGGGTCGCCATGCTGCACGGCGGCCGCATCCTGTGGAGCGGCCCGGTCTCCGCGCTCGATCACAGCGGCAACGCCCATGTGGACCAGTTCGTCCACGGACGGGCCGAAGGCCCGATCACAACCGCTGCTTCGGCCTGAGTCGCACCGGCCCGCCTGCGCCTGTTCCCTCCTGTTCCCCAGGGCGGCGCAGCGCTTTCCCAATCCATTGAAAACGGGCTGTAAATCTCCCGTTACAATCGTTCACTTGGCATTCGCCGGCATCTGTCATCAGTCTGTCGCCGCGAACGCGCATTCGATCCGCATCCGGCGGTCGGGCGAAATCGCAAAGGGTTCGGGACATGGGCGACATTATGTCGAACAGGCAGATTCTGCTGATTGCGATCGCACTGGGGTTCGCCGGGGGCTTCTCGGCGGTCGTCGTCGCGAGCGGCGTGGTCGCAGCGCAGGCGCCGGCCGACTCCCCGGCCAATTACGCCACGGCGGGCTGATCGGCCTCTTCGGCCGCCTGCATCGCCCACAATTCGGCATAAAGGCCGTCCGCCGCCAGCAGCGTGGCATGGGTTCCCCGCTCCACGATCTCCCCGCCCCGCATCACCAGGATCTGGTCGGCGTCCACGATGGTGGAAAGCCGGTGCGCGATCATCAGCGTGGTGCGGCCCTGCTCGGCCAGTTCCAGCGCGTCCTGGATTCCGGCCTCGGTCGCGGAATCCAGCGCACTCGTCGCCTCGTCCAGCAGCAGGATCGGCGGGTTCTTCAGCAGCGTGCGCGCAATCGCCACCCGCTGCTTTTCCCCGCCGGAAAGCTTCAGGCCGCGTTCGCCCACCTGCGTGTCATAGCCCTCGGGCAGGCTTTCGATGAAGCGCCCGATCTGCGCGGCGTCGGCGGCCGCCCGGATCTCCGCCTCTGTCGCGCCGTCGCGGCCATAACCGATGTTGAAGCCGATCGTGTCGTTGAATAGCACCGTGTCCTGCGGCACGATGCCGATGGCGGCCCGCAGGCTCGCCTGGGTCACGTCGCGGATGTCCTGCCCGTCGATCAGGATGCGCCCACCCGCCACATCATAGAAACGGAACAGCAGGCGGGAAATGGTGGATTTCCCCGCCCCCGATGGCCCCACGATCGCGGTTCGCGTTCCGGCGGGCGCGGCAAAGCTGATTCCCTTCAGGATCTCGCGATCCGGTTCATAGCCGAAGCGCACATCCTCGAAGCGGATCTCCCCCCCCTTCACCGCCAGCGGTTGCGCGCCGGGCGTGTCGCGGACCTCCGCCTCGCTGTCGATCAGGGCAAACATCGCCGCCATGTCAACCAGCCCCTGCCGGATCGTGCGATAGACCATGCCCAGCATGTCCAGCGGCCGGAACAGCTGCGTCAGCAGCGTGTTCACCAGCACCACGTCCCCGGTTGAAAACTGCCCCCGGCTCCAGCCCCACACGCTGTAGGCCATCGCGCCCGCCATCAGCAGGTTGGTGATCAGCGACTGGCCGATGTTCAGGAACGCCAGCGAATTCTCCGATTTCACGGCGGCGTCGGCATAGCGCCGCGCCACCCGACCGTAATGCAGACTCTCGCGGTCCTCGGCGGTGAAATATTTCACCGTTTCATAATTCAGCAGGCTGTCCACGCTGCGCGCCACGGTCGCCGTGTCCAGCTCGTTCATTTCCTCGCGCAGGGCGTTGCGCCAGTCGGTCACGCGGCGGGTGAAGCTGATATAGGCCACCACCATGATCGCCGTTGCGATCACCAGTTCCACGCCGAACCGCAGCCAGAAGATCACGCCCACGGCCACCAGTTCGATGATCGTCGGCGCGATGTTGAACAGCAGGAAATACAGCATCACGTCGATGGATTTGGTGCCGCGCTCCACGATCTTCGCCAGCGCGCCGGTGGACCGGTTCATGTGGAAGCGCAGCGAAAGCCGGTGCAGGTGCGCGAACACATGCTCGGCCAGCCGCCGGGTGGCGTCCTGGCCCACGCGCTCGAACACCACATTGCGCAGATTGTCGAACAGCACCGAACCGAAGCGCGCGCCGGCATAGCCGATCACCAGCGCGATGGCGATGACCGCGCCGGATTCCAGCCCCGGCGCCATGCGGTCGATGGCGCCCGCATAAAGAAAGCCCATCGAAAGCTGGATCGCCTTGGAAACCAGCACCAGCCCCAGCGCGATCAGGATGCGCAGCTTCAGCTGCGGTTGATCCACCGGCCACAGATAGGGCAGGAACCGCCGCATCGTCGCAAGGCCGGGCTCGGGGCTGCCCGTCGAAGGGCGCTCGGGGGGGCGGGCAGGGGGGCTCACGCCCGCCATGTGGCACTCGGGGCGGCCTGTCGCAATAAGCCGTTGCAGTGCGCGCCTGCCGACGCCACATGTCGGGCATGGCTTCCAATCCTCCGATGAAGGCGGTGATCATCCCGGTCACGCCCCTCCAGCAGAACTGCACCCTCATCTGGTGCACCGAAACGATGAAGGGCGCCTTCACCGATCCGGGCGGCGATCTCGATCATCTGCTGAAGGTGGCCGCGGAAAATGGCGTCACCATCGAAAAGCTGCTCGTCACCCACGGCCACATCGATCATTGCGGCCTCACCGGCGTTCTCGCCGAACGGCTCGGCGTGCCCATCGAAGGCCCCCACCCGGATGACAAGTTCTGGATCGACATGAACCCCGCCACCGGCGCCCAATATGGCATTGAGGGCGCCACCGCCTTCACGCCGGACAGGTGGCTCCACGATGGCGACAAGGTGACGGTCGGCAATCTCGTGCTCGATGTCTGGCACTGCCCCGGCCACACGCCCGGCCATGTGATCTTCCATCACCCGCCCTCGAACCTCGCCATCGTGGGCGACGTGCTGTTCCAGGGCTCGGTGGGCCGCACCGATTTCCCCAAGGGCGATTTCCAGCAGCTCGTGCAATCCATCACCACCCGCCTCTGGCCGCTCGGCAACCAGACGGCGTTCGTCCCCGGCCATGGGCCGATCAGCACCTTCGGCCGGGAACGGCAGACCAACCCCTTCGTGGGTGATGCCGTCCTCTAGAAACCCGCCTTCCAGGTCAGGGCCGCGCCCCTGTCGGAAAGGCCGGGCTGGTTCCCCGCGTTGCGCCGGCTGAACGCGGCCACGCCCAGTCCGCCCCGGCTCCAGCCGATTTCCCGGCTCGTCTCCCGCGCGGTCACGCCCGCCGGAAGGACTGCGCCGTTCGCCAGCCGGAACCCGCCCCCCGTCACTGCCAGCGGCCGCGCAAGGAACAGGTCCAGCTGCCCGCCGGCCAGCGGCGCCCGCAGCTGGGCAGACCAGCTCTCGATCACCAGCGCGCCATCGGCCTGAAGCAGGCTGTTCGCGGACAGGTGCGGCGTCGCCCACCCCCTTGTTCCCGCCAGCCGCAGGCCGAACCCATCGCGTCCGAAGTCGGCCGCCGCCCCGATCGTCTGCGTCCGCCCGCCCACAAGCCCGTAGCCCGCCGACAGGCGCGTCCCCAGGAAGGCCCCGCTTTCCTGCGTGTCCGCGGCATGAAGGGTCAGTGCCACCGGCCCGCGCGTCCAGCTGGCTGCCGCCAGCAGCTGATCCTGCCGGTTGTCGCTGGAAAGCCCCTCCAGCCGGGGCAGCGCCAGCCGCCGGTGCGTCGCGGCCAGCGCCAGCGTCAGCCCCCCGCCACGCCAGTCGGCCATCACCAGTTGCCGCCCCCCGGTGCCCATATTGTCGTCCGGCGTCAGCCCGTCCCCGGCCGCAAGGCCCCCGGCCGAACTGCCCGGCAGGGCCTCCCGCGCCAGCCGCCCGCTCGCAAGGCTCAGTCCCCAATCCCCCGATCCGGAACCCGCTTCCCCGCCCCGCCGCAAGGTCAGCCGCGTTTCCCGCAGGGGATTCCGGCTGGCGGCCCGCCCGTCCAGCCCGCGCTGGGCAAAACCCAGATGCGCCACCTGTGCGTCCCCGTCGCGGAAGCTGTCGGCGGCCGGCACGTCACGAAGGCCGGTCGCACGCAGCGTCAGCCCGGCGCGGAACGGGCCGGCGGAAAGGTCTGTGGCGGCCGTTTCCAGCCCGGCGGCAGCCAGCCGCCCCGACAGCCGGGCGGCCGAAGCGGGCCTCAGCGCCCCGGCTAGCGCGAACTGGAAAGGTCGGTCGAAGCTGTCCACCACCGGCACCGATTTCAACGCCGCACCCGCCGAAAGCCCGGTTCCAAGGGCGCTTCCCAGCGCCCCGCCCGCCGTGGCGGAAAGGGGCACGGCCGTGCCTGCAAGGCGGGTCTGCCCGATGGGCGACATCGCACGCCCGATGTTCAGCCGCCCGCGCCCATAGACCGGGTCGGTGCCGGGATCGCCCAGATCGTCCGCCGATGTCAGCAGGATCTCGGTGATTCGCGCGGCTGTCAGGTTCGGAAAGGCCTGCGCCAGCAACGCGACCGCCCCCGTCACCGTCGGCGCGGCGAAACTGGTGCCGGAATAGAGATAGGCCTGCCCCAGATGGTCGAAGCTCCGCACCTCTTCTCCCACGGCGACCAGATAATTCGCCGCCGCGGAACCGGCCCGGTTGGAAAAGCCGCTGATCGTCCCGCCGGCGTTCACGGACCCCACGATGATCACGCTGGCCGGCCCCGCCGCGTCCAGCGCCCCCAGCGGCAGCGGATCGGGGCTTGCGGCGCCATCATTGCCGGCCGAAAGCACGATCACCGCGCCCTGGGCCGATGCGCGCGCCAGGGCGTTGCGCAGCACGGAATTGGCCGCCGATCCGCCCAGGGAAATGTTGATCGCGCGCGCGCCGGCGTTGGCGGCGGCATCCACGCCCGATGCGATACTGCTGTCGGCATAGTTGCAGCCGTCGGCACATTGCCCGTTGTCCGCCCGGAAGCTGGCGATGGTCGATTCGAAGGCGACGCCCATGATCTGGCTGTCGTTGCGCGCGGCTGCCGCCACCGCGGCCACCGCCGTGCCATGGCCGGATGCGTCCTGCACCGTCCGGCCCTGGCCGCTCACGTCGCGGCTCTGTCCGGAAATCCGGCCCGCGAATTCGGCGCTGCCGGTGTCGATCCCGCTGTCCACGAACCCCAGCGTGATCCCGCGACCGGTCGCGTTCGCCTGCCAGGCGGTGATCGCCGTGGATGTCGCCGCCGCGGTGGACCGGCGATATTCCGCGGTGTCGAAATTCGGGCTGGGCGCGGGGGTCGGGGTCAGCGCGGGCGCCACGGGCGCCGGCGCCTGCGAAACCGGGGTCACGGATCCGCCCGCACCGCCGCAGGCGGCAAGCGAAAGAGCCGCCACGGCAGACATCAGGCAGGCGCGCAGGCGGGCGTCCGCCCAAAGTGGAACTGGCCTCATTCGTTCGTCCTCGTCTATGGGCGGCGCATGAATCGCCGCGCGACCTTCGAAAACGACTTCTCGTTGACCTCCAGCCTGCCGGGGCGGCTGGCGGGCGTCAACTGCTGGCTCTTCGACATGGACAACAGCCTCTACCAGGCCAGCGTCAACCTGTTCGCCCAGATCGACCGGAAGATGGAGGCCTATGTCGGCCAGTTGCTCGGCCTCGGCCGGGACGAGGCGCGGGCCGTGCAGAAGCGCTATTTCCACGAACATGGCACCACGCTGAAGGGTCTGATGCTCAGCCACGGCGTCGATCCCTATCATTTCCTGTCGTTCGTCCACGACATCGACACATCCGTGCTGGATGTGAATCCGCGCCTCAGGGCCGCGTTGCTGAAGCTGCCGGGGCGCCGCATCGTCTTCACCAACGGCGACCGCCCCTATGCGGAACGGGTTCTCGCCGCGATCGGCATCCTCGACTGTTTCGAGGACATCCACGACATCCACGCGATGGCCTATCACCCGAAGCCCGACCCCAGGGCCTATTCCGGCCTGTGCGCCGCCCACGCGGTCGATCCCACCCGCGCCTTCTTCGTGGACGATATGGCCCACAATCTGAAGCCCGCGCATCAGCTGGGCATGGTGACGGGCTGGGTGAACAATGGATCCGAACGCGGCGATCACGGGCATTCGCCCGATTTCATCGACCACGAGATCGCCGACCTGACTGACTGGCTTGAGGAGTTGCCCCTATGACCGACTGGACCCAGACCCGCGACGCCATCGAGGCCGCCTGGGACGCGCGCGAGTCGCTGACGCCCGGCGAAGCGGCTGTCGTGGCCGCTGTGGAAGCCGCGATCGCGGGCCTCGATTCCGGCGCGCTGCGGGTGGCCGAACGCGGGGCGGACGGCCAGTGGACGGTGAACCAGTGGCTGAAGAAGGCCGTGCTCCTCAGCTTCCGGCTGACGGCCAATGCCCCGGCCGATGGCGTCGGCGCCCCCGCCTGGGACAAGGTTCCGCTCAAGACGCTGGGCTGGGGCGCGAACCGGTTCGCAGAGGCCGGCTTCCGCATGGTGCCGGGCGCGGTCGTCCGGCGCGGGGCCCATGTGGCGCCCGGCGTCGTGCTGATGCCCAGCTTCGTGAACATCGGCGCGCATGTGGGCAAGGGCAGCATGGTGGACACCTGGGCCACGGTGGGCAGCTGCGCCCAGATCGGCGCCAATGTGCACATCTCGGGCGGGGCGGGGATCGGGGGTGTGCTGGAACCGCTGCAGGCCGGCCCCGTCATCATCGAGGACGGGGCCTTCATCGGCGCGCGCTCCGAAGTGGCCGAAGGCGTGATCGTGCGCGAAGGCGCGGTGCTGTCGATGGGGGTGTTCCTGGGCGCCTCCACCAAGATCGTGGACCGCGCCACGGGCGAAGTCTTCATCGGCGAAGTGCCGCCCTATGCCGTTGTCGTTCCGGGCACGCTGCCGGGCAGGCCGCTGCCCGATGGCTCGCCGGGGCCGAACCTTGCCTGCGCCGTGATCGTGAAGCGGGTTGACGCGCAGACTCGCGCCAAGACTGGCATCAACGAGCTGTTGCGGGACTGAAGGCCCGGCGGCATCCTGCCGCCAGCATCATCGGGCGGCATCCCGCCGCCAGCGTTATTGGGCGGCATCCCGCCGCCGGCATCATCGGGGATTGTTCATGGGGGTAAGGATGAAGCGGTTCTTTCTGGGTCTGGTATCGGCGGCCGCGATCGCCGCGCCCGCATTGGCGCAGAAGCCGGTGACGCCCACCGGCGTCTGGCAGAGCCCGGGCGGCAACACCCGCCTGCGCCTTTCGAAATGCGGTACCAACATCTGCGGCAAGGTGGCCTGGGCCAGCCCGAAGGCCAAGGCGGACGCCGCGCGCGGCGGCCACCCCAATCTGGTTGGCATGAACCTGTTCGAGAATTTCAGCCGGACAGGCCCCAACACGTTCAGCGGCCGCGTTTTCGTGCCGGACATCAACCGCAGCTTCAACGGCACACTGACCGTCACGAACCCCACCACGATCAACGTGCGCGGCTGCCTGGTGCGCAACACTGGCTGCCGCAGCGAAACCTGGACGCGGGTCGGGAACTAGGCCCCGGGCCCGGGGGCGGGGCGGCCCGGGTCACGCTCCGCGTGGAACAATTTCCTGAATTTCCAACACTGTAGGGCGCCAACTCCTTGATCTTGCAGTGTTGGACGATGTTCCACGTGGAACAACCGATTTGGCAATCGATTGTTCCACGGGAAAACCGTTACTGGCCGAACACCTCGGTCAGGTGCGTCTGCATCGCCTTCCACGC
This sequence comes from Sandaracinobacter sp. T42, assembly GCF_059115405.1. Classification (NCBI taxonomy): domain Bacteria; kingdom Pseudomonadati; phylum Pseudomonadota; class Alphaproteobacteria; order Sphingomonadales; family Sphingosinicellaceae; genus Sandaracinobacter; species Sandaracinobacter sp. T42. The sequence continues at coordinate 172,777 of NZ_CM181101.1, read as the reverse complement.
GCGTGCATCGGTGCGGCCATCATAGATGATGGTGGCCATCAGCTGCCCCTGCGCTTCCGGGTTGGTGAAGCTGTGCTTCGCCCCGGTATAGGCAATGGTCTGGCAGTCGGCCTCGGCATTCGCCATTTCCGTCAGGAATGCCGTCAGATGCTCGTGCGGAACCAGTTCGTCCTCCGCGCCGTGGCACACCAGGATCTTCGCACGGACCTTGCCCTTTTCAGCCGGGGTCACGCTGTCCAGCGCGCCGTGGAAACTCACCACGCCCAGCACATCGGGGTTGCCGGACCGGGCCAGTTCCAGAACGGTGCGGCCGCCGAAGCAATAGCCGATGGCGGCAATCTGCCCGTTGCAGGCCGCATGCGCCTTCAGCGCAGACACGGCGGCCCCGGCGCGGGCGCGCAGGGCTGCGGTGTCGGCCGCGAAGTCGCCGATGATCCTGAAGGCCTCCGGCGGATCGGCCGGAATGTGCCGGTTCCCGAAGATGTCGGCGGCCAGCGCCACATAGCCCAGATCCGCCAGCATCTTCGCCCGGCGCTGCACCTGTGCGCCCAGCCCCCAGGCTTCGTGCACCGCGACCACGCCGGGGCGCGGCCCGGGGAATTTCGCGGGATCCGGCAGTTCCAGCACGCCAAGGCAGCGCTGGCCGCCGTCGTAATATTCGAAGTCCATGCGTGTCCCCTTACAGCTGGGACAGCAGATGGTCGGCGGAGGAAACCTTGAACGCGCCGGGTTCCTCGACGTTCAGTTCGGCGACCTTGCCGTCCTTCACCAGCATGGAGAAGCGCTGCGAACGCAGGCCCATTCCGAAGCGCGAAGCGTCCATCGTCAGGCCAAGGGCCTTGGCGAAATCGCCATTGCCGTCGGCCAGCATGCTGATCTTTCCGTCGGCCCCGGCGGATTTGCCCCAGGCGGCCATCACGAAGGGATCGTTGACGGAAATGCACACGATCTCGTCCACACCCTTGCTGCCCAGTTCGTCGGCCTTCTCGATGAAGCCCGGCAGGTGCTTGGCCGAACAGGTGGGGGTGAAGGCGCCGGGCACTGCGAACAGCGCGACCGTGCGGCCCGCGAACAGGGCGGCCGTATCGACCGCTTCCGGCCCATTTTCGGTCATCTTCGTGAGCGTGGCTTGGGGCACGGCATCGCCGACCTTGATCGTCATGGGAAAATCCTCCTCTTCGGGTTCGGAAATTCGGCGTTAATGCCCGGAGTTCACCACGTCTAGCGCCTGTTCATGACAGGCTGGCAGGCGTAGGGAGGGCGCATGACCGAGGCGCCCTATCTGCCGGGCCAGTTCCTGCTGGCGATGCCTGGCATCGGCGATCCGCGATTCGAGCGGAGCGTGGTGGCGATGTGTTCGCATGATCCGGGCGGCGCGATGGGCATCTGCCTGCACGAAGCACTTCCGGATCTGACCGTTCCCGAACTGATGCGCCAGCTGGAAATCGATCCGGGCAACACGCCGGACGTGCCGGTGCTGATGGGCGGGCCGGTCGATCCGCAGCGCGGTTTCGTGCTGCATTCGCCAGACTGGGGCGGCCAGGATACCCGCCATGTCGCGGATCGCTGGGCGCTGACGGGCTCGCGCGATGTGCTGGTCGCGATCGCGCAGGGGAAAGGGCCACGCAAATGGCTCGCGGCCCTGGGCTATGCCGGATGGTCTGCGGGCCAGCTGGAGATGGAACTGTCGCTGAACGGCTGGTTCCCCACCCCGGCGACCGTCGGCCTGATCTGGGAGGGCCGCTGCGGCACGCGCTGGGCGGAAGGCTTCCGCGCCGCCGGGATCGACGCCCGCCTGCTCTCGGCCGAGATGGGCCACGCCTGAACGCCTGGCAGCCGGCCGGCGTCGCTGCGCTTGCGGAATGCATAGGTCTGCCCGACTTGACGGGTGGCCGTCGCTCGTCTTTGACCGCGCACGCGCAGTTACTCGTCTTTGACCGCGCACGCGCAGTTACTCGTCTTTGACAGCGCACGCGCGGTAAGATGCACATGATCGCAGGGAAGGGTGGGCGTTGGCCAAGCTGTTCGACAAGATCCTGATCGCCAACCGGGGCGAGATCGCCTGCCGGGTGATCCGAACCGCTCGAAAGCTGGGGATCCGCACCGTTGCCGTCTATTCGGACGCAGACGCCGCGGCGGTGCATGTGGAGATGGCCGACGAAGCCGTCCATCTGGGCCCGCCGCCGGCTGCGCAATCCTATCTGCTGGGCGAAAAGATCATCGAGGCCTGCCGGGCCACCGGCGCGCAGGCCGTTCACCCGGGCTATGGCTTCCTGTCAGAGCGGGAATGGTTCGCGAAGGCGCTGGAGGACGCGAACATCGCCTTCATCGGGCCGCCGGCTTCCGCCATTGCCGCCATGGGCGACAAGATCGAATCCAAGAAGCTGGCGAAGGCCGCCGGCGTGAACGTGGTGCCGGGCTTCGTTGGCGAGATCACCGACACCGCGCACGCCGTCGAGATCGCCAACGGCATCGGCTATCCGGTGATGATGAAGGCATCCGCCGGCGGCGGGGGCAAGGGCATGCGGCTGGCCTTTTCGGAAGCCGATGTGCGCGAAGGCTTCGAATCGGTGAAGCGGGAAGGCCTGTCCAGCTTCGGCGACGACCGGGTCTTCATCGAGAAGTTCATCACAGAGCCGCGCCATATCGAGATCCAGCTGCTGGGCGACAAGCATGGCAATGTCGTCTACCTGAACGAGCGGGACTGCTCCATCCAGCGCCGCCACCAGAAGGTGGTGGAGGAAGCGCCGTCGCCCTTCGTCACGCCGGACATGCGCCGGGCGATGGGCGAGCAGGCCGTGGAACTGGCGAAGAAGGTCGGCTATTTTTCGGCCGGAACGGTCGAGTTCATCGCCGGCGCAGACCGCAGCTTCTACTTCCTGGAAATGAATACCCGGCTGCAGGTGGAGCATCCGGTGACGGAAATGATCACCGGGCTGGATCTTGTGGAGCAGATGATCCGCGTGGCCGCCGGCGAGAAGCTCTCGTTCGGTCAGGCCGATGTCGGGATCAACGGCCACGCCATCGAGACGCGCTTCTATGCCGAGGATCCCTATCGCGGGTTCCTGCCTTCCACGGGCCGGCTGACGGATTATCGGGAACCTGAGGCCGGCAACGGTGTCCGGGTGGACACAGGCGTGGTCGAGGGCAGCGAGATCTCGATGTTCTATGATCCGATGATCGCCAAGCTGATCACCCATGCGCCGACCCGGCTGGAAGCGGCGGACCTGCAGATCGCGGCGCTCGATCGCTATTATGTGCGCGGCATCAGCCACAATTCCGATTTCCTGTCGGCCCTGATGCAGCATCCGCGTTTCCGCGCAGGCGAAAAGGTGACGACCGCCTTCATCGCCGAGGAATATCCCGAAGGCTTCAACGGCGCCGAAACGGATCCGTCTGACCTGCCGGCGCTGCTGGCGGTCGCCGCGGTCGTCGGCCGCGCGGCGGCGAACCGCGCCGCGCATGTCGATGGACGGCTGGGCGGCGACGGCGATGCCGGGGCCGACTGGGTGGTGGAGCTTGACGGCGAACAGCATCGCGTGACGGTGGCCGGAAACGGGGCCGGCACGAAGGTGACGGTCGATGGCGTGCTGCAGCTGGTGGAAATCCAGGGGCGGGTGCCGCCTTTCGGCGTGGTCGAGGCGAAGGTGAACGGCCAGCCTGTGGCGGTTCAGGTGGACCGCCAGGGCACCGGATTCCGTCTGACCCGCAAGGGCCGGCAGCACCGGATGCGGCTGCTGACGCCGCGGGCGGCGGCGCTTCAGGGCCATATGCTGCCGAAGGTCGCGCCGGATCTTTCGCGCTTCCTGCTGTGCCCGATGCCGGGGCTTGTGGTTTCCATTTCCGTGGCCGTCGGCGACAAGGTCGAACCCGGGCAGCCGCTGGCTGTTGTGGAGGCGATGAAGATGGAGAACATCCTTCGCGCCGAGAAGGCTGCGACGGTTTCCAAATTGCACGCCATGCCGGGTGACAGCCTGGCAGTCGATGCAATTATCATTGAATTCGAGTAACTTAAATTATTTTTCGGATCGACTGAACGGCGCCCTCGCGGCGCCGTTTATCGTTGCATTCCTTCACAATGACGCCGTTGCGTCGGTCAAGGTTAATGCGCAATATGATCCCAACGAAACACTCGGGGCCCCGAAGAGGGCACATAAGGAAACCGGGAGAAAAACAATGATGAACGTCGCTAAATTCTCTGCCGCTCTTGCATCTTCGGTGGTTCTGACCGCGATCTGCATTGCAGCACTTTCCGGTTTTACATACGAAACCCTGGTTTCGCCGCACTTCTGGGTGATCAGCGTGTCTCTGGCCGGGATCTTCGGCCTGGCGATGGGTGACGGCATCGGCGAAAAGCCGGGCGAGCGCACGCCGAACCTGCCCGCCACGGGCCTGCTGCCGGCCTGATCCCGCCTAAGGCGATGCAAAGGGGGCCTGCGCCATGGCGGCGCAGGCCCCCTTCGGTCGTTCAGGGGATCAGGCCGCCCGGCAGCCGAAGCTGGACGGGGCCTGGAACAGGCATTCGACCCGCTGGCCACCGCGGTTGAGGCCGAACAGGGTTCGCCCCGGGCTGGCGGCGACCGCAGCGCGCACATCGCCGACGCTGGTGACGCGCGTGCCGTTCACGCTTTCGACGATGTCGCCGGGCCGGGGGAAACCTGTGCGGGCGGCCGGCGCCTGCGGTGGCACCTGCACGACGACGACCCCGCGTTCCGGCAGACCGGCGCCGAGTTCCTGCGCAAGCGCGGGCGACAGGTTCGCGATCGACACGCCGGCAAGGATGCTGCCGCCGGGCATCTGGGTGAGCTGGCGCGGCGGGCTTTCCGGCGGCGCGATGAGTTTCAGCTGGAGATTGCGGGCCGATCCGTCGCGCAGCACCGTGAGCGTGACCGACTCGCCCACCGGCTGGGTGGCGACCTGGTAGCGCAGCGTGGACGGGTCGATCACGTCCTTGCCATCCACCGCATAGACGATGTCACCCGGCCGCAGGCCGGCCGCCGCCGCCGGGGAGCCCGGCGAGACGCCGGTGACGAGCATGCCTGTGGGCCGGTCCAGCCCGGCCCTTGCCGCCGAATCGCTGGTGAGGGCTTCACCTTCCACCCCGATCCACGCGGTGACGAAGCGGCCGGTGCTGGCGCCGCGCAGGAAGGTTTTCACCATGTTCGAGGGAATCGCGAAGCCCAGGCCGATGCTGCCGCCATCCCGGCCGCCGGACAGGATGACCGAATTGATGCCGATCACATCCCCGTTCATGGCGGCGAGCGCGCCGCCGGAATTGCCCTGGTTTATGGCGGCATCCGTCTGGATGAAGAATTGCGCATCCGACACGCCGATGCCGGTGCGGGCGGTGGCCGAGACGATGCCCTGCGTGACTGTCTGCCCCACGCCGAAGGGGTTGCCGATGGCGAGAACGAGATCGCCGACCTGCGCGCGATCGCTGTCGCCCAGGCGGGCGACGGGGAGGGGGGCGCCCTGCGGCTCGATCTTGAGAAGGGCAAGATCGAGACGCGGTTCCGCGAACAGCAGCTTTGCCGGATATTCGCGCCGGTCCGCCAGGGCGACGAGGATCTGATCCGCCCCCTGCACCACATGGTTGTTGGTGATGACCAGGCCGGCGGCATCGACGATCACGCCCGAGCCGAGCGAATTTTCCACGCGCGGCTGGCTTTCGAACATCGAGAAGAAGCCGCCCATCTGCTGGCGCTGGCGCACCACGCGGGCGGTGAAGATGTTGACGACGGCGGGCTGGACAGCCCGCGCGACGGGGGCGAAGGACAGGTTCACCTGCCCGGCCGACTGGGGCACGACGCGATCCGCTTCCCCGCCCGCCGTCCGCGCAAGACTGGCGGCCTCCTGCGCGGAGAGGTTGCCCGAGCCTGTCCAGTTGTTGACCGACAGCGCGAGCGCCACGCCGCCGGCAAGGCCGGCCGTGATCAGGGCGATCGATCGGATCTTCATGCGCAAAAGCAGTTCCTTCCCCGAATTCCGAGCCACCACAGTGGGAACTGGCGAGTGGCCTTGCAAGGAGGGCAGTGGCCCTGCGCCGTTGAAGCCTGGCTGAACGGCAGGGGGGCGCCGTGCCTGTGCGAGGGGCTTTGACAAAGGGCGCTGCTGAATCCAGCATGCGGCATGGCCGTCGGGGAGCGGAGCATGCTGGAGCGCAGGCAGTTTCTGGAAATGGCGGCGCTGGCCGCGCTGGCGCAGGCCGGGCCGCTTTCGGCGGCGGACGAATTCGATGCGCCGGGGTCGGATGCCGCGCGGCAGGCGCTGGCGCTGAAGCAGGGGCGCGTGACATCCGCGGCGCTGGTCGAGACGGCGCTGGCGCGGCTGGAGCGGGTGAACGACCGTCTGAACGCCTGCCGGTTCCTCTATGCCGATGCGGCGCGGGCGCAGGCGGCGGCGAAGCGGACCGGGCCTGTCGCCGGGTTGCCGACCTTCACCAAGGATCTGGCGGAAGAGAAGGGACGCGCCTTTACCGAAGGCGCCCGGGCCTTCGCGACACGAACCGGCGCGACCGACGACGGGGCTGCGGCGGCCATTGCGGCTTCCGGCCTGATTTCGCTGGGACGGAGCACCACGCCCGAGTTCGGGCTGCTGCCAACGACGGAGCCGTTGCTGGGCGGGCCGACCCGGAATCCCTGGAACCCGGCGCACAGCAGCGGCGGATCATCCGGCGGGGCAGGCGCGCTGGTTGCGGCCGGGGTTGTGCCCTTCGCCCACGCATCGGACGGGGGTGGATCGATCCGCATTCCCGCCAGCTGCAACGGGCTGGTGGGGTTGAAACCTTCGCGGGGGCGGATGGCCGGGGAAGAGGGCGACAAGGGCGTGACCGCCGTGGGCGTGAATGGCTGCGTGAGCCGCAGCGTGCGCGACACGGCCGCCTGGCTGGCGGCGCTGGAATCGCGCAAGGGGCCGTATCCGCCGGTCGGGCTGGTGACGGGCCCGTCGCGCCGGCCCCTTCGCGTGGGGCTGCGGGGCGCAGGCCATGCGGGCGAGCCGCATTCCGATGTTCGCGCGGTGTTCGAATCCGCGACCGACCTGCTGAAGCGGCTGGGGCACAGGCCGGTTGAAGCGCCGATGCCCTATGACGCGCCGGCCGCGATCGACGCCTTCCTGAACATCTGGGGCGTGGGCGCGGCGCGATCGGTTCAGGGGGTTCAGGCCTGGCTGAAGCGGGCGCCGGGCAGCGACGACCTTGAGCCTTCGACCTTCGCCTTCGCCGAACGCGGCGCCAAACTGGGCGAGGCGCAGCTGGGCAAGGCCGTCGCCACGCTGGAAGGGGCCGTTTCGGCCTATCTGGCGCAGTTCGATTCGTTTGACGTGCTGATGACGCCGGTGCTGGGCGCGCCGCCGCCCGAGATCGGCTGGCTGGCGCCGACGCTGGATTTCGACACGCTGCTGGAGCGGGTGCTGGCCTATGTGGCCTATACGCCGATCGAGAATGCGGCCGGAGCGCCCGCAATTGCGCTGCCGCTGGGCATGTCTGCGAAAGGGCTGCCGATCGGGATCCAGTTCACCGCGCCGCCCGGCGAGGAGCGGCGGCTGCTGGAACTGGCCTATGCGATCGAGCGGGCGCGGCCCTGGCACGGGTTGAGGCCGGACGTGTGGGCAGCCTGACGGAAAGGCCCGGCGCAGGCGGCACGCAGCGGCTGGAAACGGCGTTGCTGATCCGGGCCTATTCGGCGGGGCTGTTTCCCATGGCCGACACGCGCGAGGCGGAGGACGTGTTCTGGGTGGAGCCGCGCAGGCGCGGCGTGCTGCCGATTGACGGGTTCCACCTGCCGCGATCGCTGGCGAAGGTGCTGAAGCAGGAGCGGTTCCTGCATAGCCGCGACCTGGCCTTCGGGGCGGTGATCCGCGCCTGCGCGGCGGAAGCGCCGGGGCGTGAGCAGAGCTGGATCAACCCGACCATCCTCGACGCCTATTCGCGGCTGCATGCCGAGGGCCATGCCCACAGCATCGAGACATGGGACCGGGACGGACGACTGGTAGGCGGGCTGTATGGCGTGCGGATCGGCGCGGCCTTCTTCGGGGAAAGCATGTTCAGCCGGGCGACGGACGCCAGCAAGGCGGCGCTGGCGCATCTTGTGGCGCGGTTGCGCACAGGTGGGTTCCGCTTGCTGGACACGCAGTTCCTGACCGCGCACCTGGCGCGGTTCGGCGGGCATGAGGTGCGGCGCGGCGCCTATATGGCAATGCTGGACAAGGCGATCCGGCAGACGGCGGACTGGAACCGGATCGACCGGACCGATCAGCCTTCGGGCCGGGCGGGTGCGGCCGGTTTCGGCGCTTCGGCTGGCGGGGCGGCTGGTTCGGGTGCCGGTGCGGGTTCTTCGGAGGCGGGCCGGGCTGCTGATCGCGCTCTTGCCGAGGTGCCGCCCGCATTGCCGGCCGGTCCGGGGCCGTCGGGGAAGCGCATCGTGCAGCTTTTGAGCCAGACATCATAGACCGGGTGCACGAAGGGGTTGAGCGAGGGGGATTCCGCGAACAGCCAGCCGGAAAACACCGTCTTGAGCGGGGCCTGGGGCTGACCCTGGAGCGTGAGCGGACGTTCGACCACCTGCACGAAGGCGCCGGACTGGGGGCGTTCATGGGGCTGGGTGCGCTCGCACGTGCGCAGGATGCCGGAGATGCGGCCGAAGCTGAATCGCTCGCCCGGCTTCAGGGTGAATTCGCCGGTGGTACCAAGGCGCTTGTCGAGCACGCCGATGACGGCGGTGCGTTCGCCCGGCGCTGTGGCCCGCCGGGGGGCGGGCGCGGCGGTTGTTGCGGCAGTGGGCGCGGGCGCTGCCTTCGGGGCGGGAACCGCCTGCTTCGGGGCCGGCGCCTCTTTCGCGGGCTGGGCGGAAAGCGGGGCAGCCAGCAGCAGGGCCGCGAGCGGGGCGATTCGCCGGGCCCTCATTCGGTGGCGCCGGCGGGCACGGCCTTTTCGGATTCGCCGGAGCCGCTGCGGTTGATGACGGAGCCGATGAGGCCCATCAGATCCGTGGCGCCCTGCGTGTCGGTGATCTCGTCTCCGGCGGCGAGCATTTCCGGATCGCCGCCCGGGACGAGGGCGATGAAGCTGCCGCCGAGCAGGCCTTCGGAGGTGATGGCGGCGGAACTGTCGAGCGGGAGTTTCACGGCGCTGTCCACCGCGAGGGTGACGACGGCCTGATAGGTCGCCGGATCGAGTTTCTGGGCGGTGACGCTGCCCACCTTCATGCCCGAGACGCGGACATCGGAGCCCACCGAAATGCCGGTGGCGTTGGGGAATCGGGCGGAGAGGTGGTAGCTGCTGGTGCCGGTGCTGCCGGTGCGATCCAGTGCGAAGGCGAGGAACCAGGCCGCGACGGCGATCACGATGAGGCCGGCGAAAGCTTCGACGAAATGCTCTTTCAGGATCTGCGGCATGCCCTGCGCCCTATTCGCCCGAAGTCCGGGCGCCCGGTGACCAGGCGCGATAGTCTGCCGCGGAGGCTGCGCGCACCTTGCCTGCGGTGAGGGCGCCGATCGGCATTTCCGCCTGCGCCGAGCCGGTGGGGTTGGGGCGCCAGGGCTTTTCCCAGGCCTTCACCGGCAGGGGCTGCTGGCTTGGCGCATCCGCGCGGGTGTGGTGCAGCCAGAGGTGCCATTCCGGCGGCACGCGGCTGGAATCATTGTCGGTCGCGTAGAGGACCCAGCGATGCCCGTCGCGCTGATAATAGCGGTTCCCGTCGGCATCGCGGCCGACTTCCTGTGCGCGCAGGGTCTGCAGCCAGGTGCCGAATGTCTGGCCCGTCCACCAGGTGAAGAGATTGAAGCCCATGGAACCGCCCCTAGCCGTTGTGTGGTGGCGCGCGCAAGGTTTCTGCCGGGATCAGCGGGGCCATGCGACCTTGTCGCCGGGCCGGGCGCCGATGCGCTCCGCCTCTCCGCCGCGGAGCTCCAGGACGGCGGCAACGGGGCCGACCGAGGCCAGCGGCGCCCGCGATTTCGGCACCGCCCCTGCGACGATGTTTCGGATGCGGCCATCCGCCCCGATGAAGACCAGATCCAGCGGGATCAGCGTGTTTTCCATCCAGAAGCTGGCGGGCCGTGGCGGATCCATGGGGAAGAGCATGCCCGTGCCTGGCGGCATGGTGGTGCGGAACATCATGCCATGGGCCTGCTGATCCGGGGTTGCCGCGACTTCCACCTTGTAGGCGTGGCGCTTTCCGCCCGCTGTCTCGATGGTGAGGGGGATGATCCGCAGACCTGTCTGCGGTTTTCCGGCGGCCGGCACCGCTTCGCGCGAAAAGGCCGGCGCGGCGGGCACCGCGCCGAGCAGGCCGGCGAGCGCGAGCGCGCTAACCCAGCGGCGCAAGCTGGACGGCGAGCGCGCCGCGCGGGCCGTCGTAGATGCGGGCGCGCAATTGCTGGCCGGGTGCGAGGCCTTCGAAACCGCCGCGACGGACCGTTTCCATATGGACGAAAACCTGGGTGACACCATCTTCCCTCAGCAGAAAGCCATAGCCCTTGGCGCGGTTGAACCAGCGGACCTCCACCGGTTCATATGGCCCTGCAAGCTCAAGAAAGTCGAGCGGGTCGGTGCGGTTGGTGCTGCGTTCCGTCTGCCTGTCCAGATCGGGGCCGGTGGCCGTGCTGAGATCCAGATCGAGGATGGCGGAGGCCTGCCGTCCGCGCGGCCCCTTGCGCGCAACGACAGTGAGGGCGGCGCCTTCGGGCAGGGATTTGCGACCGAGCGGGCCCAGCAGGTTGTAGTGAATGAGGATGTCGCCGCCCCCATCGTCGGTCACGATGAAGCCATAGCCCTTGACCATGTCGAACCACTTGACCCGGCCGGAGACAGTCTCGCCCGGTTCCTCGCCGGCAGCGCGGTCCTGGGGCTCGGCAGCCCCTGCGCTGTCCGCAAGCCCATTCGCCAAAACCATATCCCTTTCCATGCCGGCCTTTCGAACCCGTCCAACCCAACCGCCTGTTCCGGTTTCAGCCAACTTTCCCTACGCCCACTCTAAGGCTAACACAGGAACAGCTCTGCGCAAGCTTGGCTTTCTTTCCGTCTTGTAACGAAAGTTCATCGCTGATGCACCTGAAAGGTGAAACGCTTATCAATGCCGGGCGCGAAATCGTGTGGGCCGCATTGAATGATCCAGCCGTTCTCGCCCGCTGCATCGAGGGTGTGGAATCGCTGGAGGCGGACGGGCCGAACCGGTTTGCCGGGGTGCTGAACGCGAAGGTGGGGCCCGTGAAGGCGAAGTTCAGCGGCGCCGTCGAACTGAGCGAGCTGGATCCGCCGAACCGTTATGTGATTTCGGGTGAGGGAAAGGGCGGCGTGGCCGGCTTTGCTAAGGGGTCTGCCGAGGTGGTGCTGAGTGACGCCGGAGCGGGTGTGACGCGCCTGTCATATGATGCGAAATCCCAGGTGGGCGGCAAGCTGGCCCAGCTGGGCACGCGGCTGATCGAGGGCACGGCGAAGAGCTATGCCGAGAATTTCTTCGCCGCGCTGAAGGCCGAGGTGGAGCAGCCGCCGGCGACCGAGCCAGATTCTGCGCCATCGGCGGGGGATGTGCGCGCGGCGGCGGTGGAGGCGGCGGTTGCCGAGGCGACGAGCCCGGCGCGGGGCCTGCCGGCCTGGATGTGGATCGGCGGGCTGGTGCTGCTGGTGCTGCTGGTGACGGCGCTGTTGCTGATGTGATGGACGAGATCGCAACCCTGCTGGCGAAGGCGGCGGCCTGGCGCGCGGCCGGACACGGCCTTGCGCTGGCAACCGTGGTGAAGGCCTGGGGATCAGCCCCGCGCCGGCCGGGCGCGATGCTGCTGGTGCGTGACGACGGGCTGTTCGAGGGCAGCGTTTCGGGCGGCTGCGTGGAAGGCGCGGTGATCGAGGCGGCGCAGGCGCGGATCGCCGCCGGTGGCGGCGAACTGCTGACGTTCGGCGTGGCGAGCGAGACCGCCTGGGAGGTGGGGCTGGCCTGCGGCGGCGAGATTTCCATCTTCGTGCAGGCGGTGGATGACAGCGGCTTTCCCCCCGCGTTGCTGCCGCGGATCGCGGCCGCGCGCGCGGCGGGCGCGGCGATTTCGATCGGTTTCGACTTTGCGGCCGGGCGAGCGGCCGAAGGCGTAGGCGGTGACTGGACCCTGCGTATCGATCCGCCGCTGCGCCTGATGCTGGTTGGTGCGGTGCATATTTCACAGGCGCTGGCGCCGATGGCGGCTTCGCTGGGGCACCGGGTGCTGATCGTGGATCCGCGCGGAGCCTTTGCCGCCGGGCCACGCTTCGCCGGATTCGAGGTGGACGGGCGCTGGCCCGACGAGGCGCTGGCGGACTGGAAGCCCGACGGCGCGAGCGCCGTTGTGACGCTGACGCACGACCCCAAGCTGGACGATGTGGCGCTGGCGGCGGCGCTGCGATCGGACGCCTATTACATCGCCGCGCTGGGCAGCCGGAAGACCCATGCGGCGCGGCTGGACCGGCTGGGATCGGCGGGATTCGGCGCGGCGGACCTGGCGCGCATCCACGGGCCGGCCGGGCTGGACATCGGGGCCGCGAACCCGGCCGAGATCGCGCTGAGCGTGGCGGCCCAGATGGTGGCGGCCTGGAGGCGGCGGGGTTGATCTTCGGCGCGCTGCCGCTGGCGGAGGCGGAAGGCGCGATGCTGGCGCACGGGCTGACACTGGGTGGGCGACGGTTCGCCAAGGGGGCGTCCGTTGATGCGGCGCTGCTGGCGGCGGCGCGAGCGGACGGGATGACCCAGCTGTGGGTGGCACGGCTGGAGCCGGGCGACGTGCCGGAGGCGGCGGCGGCGGCGGAGATCGGGGGGCTGCTGGCCGGGCCCGGCGTGGTGGCACACCCGCCGGTGCATGGGCGGGTGAACCTGCATGCGGCGACCGGCGGCTTGCTGGACTATGCGCCGGAGGACATTTCGGCGGCCAATGCCGCAAGCGAGGCGGTGGGGATTTCGACACTGCCGCCGCTGAGCCCCGTGACGGCCGGCGACATCGTCGGCACGGTGAAGGTGATGCCCTATGCCGTGGCGGCCGACGCGATGGCGGCGGTTCGCGCAGCCGCCGGGCCGATTCGCGTGGCGGGCTGGCGGACGGGCCTGAACGCCATTCTGGTGCAGACGCGCCTGCCCGACACGGGCGCGAAGCTGCTGGCAAAGACGGCGGAGGTGACCGCTGCGCGGCTGGCGCGACTGGGCGTGGTGATGGAAGCCGGGCCCGAGCCCGCGCATGCCGTTGCGCCGCTGGCGGCGGCACTCGCTGCGGCGCGCGCGGACCTGCTGCTGGTGGCGGGTGCGACGGCCACATCCGACCCGCGCGACGTGATTCCGGCGGCCATCCGGGCGGCGGGCGGCGAGGTGCTGCGCGTTGGCATGCCGGTGGACCCCGGCAACCTGCTGGTGCTGGCGCGACTGGGCGACGCGCTGGTGCTGGGCCTGCCGGGCTGCGCGCGCAGCCCGAAGCGCAACGGGCTGGATCTGGTGCTGGAACTGTGGGCGGCGGGGTTTGGTGTGGATTCCGCGCGGATCGCGGCGATGGGGGTGGGCGGCCTGCTGGATGGCGGCGGCCGGCCGGTGCCCTGGGGCTGGAGCGGGTGACGCCGACGCCGGGCCCGACGGTGGGGGCGATCGTTCTGGCGGCCGGGCAGAGCCGCCGGATGGGCACAGCCAAACTGGCCATGGCGGTGGATGGCGTGCCGATGCTGGCGCGCACGCTGGCGACGGTGCAGGCGGCGGGGCTGCCGCTGCTGCTGGTGACGGGCGGGCATGCGGACGCTGTGCGGGCCGTGGCCGGCGATGTGCCGCAGGTTCGGGCCGACGGATTTGAGCGGGGGCTGGCGGAAAGCCTGAAGACCGGGCTGCGCGCCGCGCCGGCGGGCTGGGATTCCGTTCTGGTGTTGCTTGGCGACATGCCCTTCGTGCAGGCCGGAAGCCTGCGGGCGCTGGCCGGGGCACTGGCCGGGGGGGCGCGGGCCGTTGTGCCGGTTCATGCCGGGCTGCGGGGCAATCCGGCGGGGTTCGCGCGGTCGGCCTGGCCGGCGCTGCTGGCGCTGGAGGGGGATCGCGGCGCGCGCGGGGTGCTGGATGCGCTGGGGGCGGTGGACGTGGCCGTGGACGATCCGGGGGTGCTGCGCGACCTGGATGTGCCGGGGGATCTGGCCGGGGGTGGCCGCCGATAGCCTGTGCCCCCCTCTGCCGGAGGGGGGCTTTCCGGCGCGGCCTAGTGGTGGCCGGGTTCGGCCATCAGTTCGATGAGGACGCCGCCCATGTCCTTCGGGTGGACGAAGATCACCGGCACGCCGTGCGCGCCGATGCGGGGTTCACCGTTCCGCAGAACCGTTGCGCCCTTTGCCACCAGTTCGTCGCGGGCGGCGAGGATGTCGGGCACTTCGAAGCAGACATGGTGCTGTCCGCCCTTGGGGCTTTTCGCGAGGAACCCGTGCACGGGGCTGTCCGCGCCCAGCGGCTCGATCAGTTCGATCTGGCTGTTGGGCACGTCCACGAAGCAGACGCGCACGCCCTGTTCGGGCAGGTCGAACGGTTCGTGGATCTTCGTGGCGCCGAGGAAGTCGCGGTAGAGCTTCACGCTTTCTTCGATGGAGGGGGTCGCGACCCCGACGTGGTTCAGCCTGCCGATCTGCATGTCATCCAATCCTAGAAGGGAACGTCATCGTCCATGTCATCGTAGGTTGCGGCTGGCTTGCTGCCATAACCGCCAGCGGCAGCACCCGGCGCAGGCCCGCGCGAGGGGGCGGGGCTGCCATAATCGTCGCCGCCGCCATAGCCGCCGCCCGATCCGCCTTCGCGGCGGCCATCGAGCAGGGTGAGTTCACCCCGGAAGCGGCCGACATAGACTTCGGTGGTATAGCGGTCGTTGCCGTCGCGATCCTGCCACTTGCGGGTGCGCAGCTGGCCTTCGACATACACCTTTGAGCCCTTGCGCAGATATTGTTCGGCGACGCGGACCAGATTGTCATTGTCGAGGACGACCGAATGCCATTCGGTGCGTTCCTTGCGCTCGTTCGTGGCACGGTCCGTCCAGGATTCGGAGGTGGCGATGCGCAGGTTCGCGATTCGGCCGCCGCTGGGGAAGCTCTTCACTTCCGGGTCGGCCCCGAGGTTGCCGACGATGATCACCTTGTTCACGCTGCCCGCCATGGGCCTGTCTCCCAATTTGAATTGACCCATGCGATAGGCCAGCAATCGGGGCGCAAGCAAGGGATTCCGGGGCCATGGACAGCGGGCTGGAAGAAGCGGGGGCATTGGCGACGGCGGCGGCCGCCGCGCACGAGATCGACCCCGGCGCAGCGCGCGACACCGTGCATGGCGGCGTGTGCGCCAACTGCGGCACGGCCCTTTCCGGCGCCTATTGCAGCGCCTGCGGGCAGAAGGCGCATCTGCATCGTTCGGTGTTCCATGCGGTGGAGGAATTCCTGCATGGCATCCTGCATTTCGACAGCAAGCTGTGGCACACGCTGCCGCTGCTGCTGTTTCGGCCGGGCAGGCTGACGCGCGACTATGTGATGGGGCGGCGCGCGCGCTACATTGCGCCGGTCGCGCTGTTCCTGCTGACTGTCTTCACCATGTTCCTGGTGTTCGGCTTCCTGCCGACCCCCGGGCTGGAGGGAACAGACCTTCAGATGTCGGGCAAGGAACGGCAAGCGGCGGCAACTGCGATCCGGGAAGAGATGGCCACGCTGGACGCCAATCTGGCGCAGGCGCGGGCAAGGCAGGCGGCCGATCCCGCCAGCGAGGCGCTGCGGCAGGAGGTGGTGCGGCTGGAAACGGCGCAGAGCCTGGCGAAGGCGGCGAAGCAGCGGCTGGAAGGCGGCGGCACGGTGGCAAGCCCGGCCGACGTGGTGACGGCGATCACCGGCGCGACCCGGACGGGCGGGCTGACGCTGGATTTGGGCAGCGAGGATGTGAACGCAAAGGTGCGACGGGCGCTGAGCGACCCGGAGTTCATGTTCTACAAGATGAAGCAGAAGGGCTACAAGCTTTCATTCCTGCTGGTGCCCATGTCTCTGCCGTGGCTGATGCTGCTGTTCGCCTGGAAGCGCGACGTGAAGGCCTATGATCATGTCGTCTTCCTGCTTTACTCGATCAGCTTCATGTCGATGCTGGTGATCCTGACGGCATTGCTGGCGGCAGCGTTCGAGCTGCCGCGGCAGGTTTATGCGTTCCTGCTGCTGGTGGTGCCGGTGCTGCACATGTTCGCGCAGCTGAAGGAGGGCTATGCGCTGAGCTGGTTCTCGGCCGCCTGGCGCACGGTTGTCGTCTCCAGCCTGGCGCTGGTGACGCTGACCGTCTATTTCGTGGGCATCCTGCTTCTGGGGATGCTGGACTGACGAATCAGCCCAGCCCCAGCGCGCTGGCGATGTGGAAGGTGAGCCCTGCCGCAATATAGGCCAGCGCCGTGAGGTAGCCGAACATGAAGATCGGCCATTTCCAGCCGCCCGTTTCGCGGCGGACCACGGCGAGGGTGGACAGGCACTGCGGCGCGAACACGAACCAGGCGAGGAACGCGAGCGCGGTCGCCAGCGGCCAGCCGCCCCGCAGTCGCTCGACGAGGCTGGAGCTGTCTTCCTCGTCGGCATCGAGCGCATAGATGGTGGCGAGCGAGGCGACGGCGACTTCACGCGCGGCCATGGCGGGCAGCAGCGTCATCGCGATTTCATGGTTGAAGCCGATGGGGCGGACGAGCGGCTCGATCGCATGGCCGATGCGCCCTGCGACCGTGTATTCGATGGCCGGGCGCTCGGCGTTTTCCGGGGGGGCGGGGAAGCTGGCCAGCGCCCAGAGCGCGATGGTGACGCCCATGATGATGGTGCCCGCGCGCTTCAGGAAGGCCCCGGCGCGGTTCCACAGACCGTAGAGAACATCCCGCCAGGCCGGCAGTTGGTAGCTGGGCATTTCCATGAGGAAGGTGGGCGCAGGGCCCTTGGTGACGGTGCGCTTCAGCACGAGGGCGGCGAGCATCGCGCCGAGGATGCCGGCCAGATAGAGGACGAAGAGCACAAGGCCCTGAAGGCCGACCGGCCCCCAGACCTGCCGTGCCGGGATGAAGGCCGCGATGATGACGGCATAGACGGGCAGGCGGGCCGAGCAGGTCATCAGCGGGGCGATGAGGATCGTGGTGAGCCGGTCCCGCTCGTCCGGGATGGTGCGGGCGGCCATGATGCCGGGGATCGCGCAGGCGAAGGAAGAGAGGAGCGGGATGAAGGCCGCGCCGTTCAGGCCGACGGCGGCCATCAGCCGGTCCATCAGGAAGGCGGCGCGCACCATGTAGCCGGAGCCTTCGAGGATGAGGATGAAGGCGAACAGGATGAGGATCTGCGGCAGGAACACCACGACCGCGCCGACGCCTGCCAGGATGCCGTCGTTCAGGAAGGAGCGGAAGACGCTGTCGGGCAGGGCGGCGGAGACGAGGCCCTGCGCCCAGGCGATGGCGGATTCGATCCAGCCCATGGGGGCTTCGGCCCAGCTGAAGACCGCCTGGAACATCAGGAACAGGATGGCGGCGAGGATGACGGGCCCGACGAGCGGGTGCAGCAGCACAGTGTCGAGCCTGCGGCTGGCGAGGCGGACCGTGCCTTCGGCCTTCGTGACGGCTCCCGCGATCGAGCGGGCTTCGCGGCCCAGCGCGCGCGTATCGGCCGGGGTGAAGGGGACGGGTTCGGCCGGGGGCAGCTTAAGTCGGGTTTCGAGCGCCGCGAGCAGATCTGCAAGGCCGCGCTTGCGGACGGCGACGGTTTCGACGACCGGAATGCCGAGCCGGTCCGCCAGCGCGGCGCTGTCGAGCGAGAGGCCGTCGCGCGCGGCCATGTCCATCCGGTTGAGCGCCATGACGGCGGGGATGCCGAGGCGCAGCGCATCGAGGGCGAAGCGCAGGTGGGCGGCGAGATTGGTGGCGTCGGCGACGATCAGCAGGGCATCCGGGCGGGATTCGCCGGGCTGGAGGCCAAGCAGTGTGTCCCGCGTGACCTGTTCGTCGAGCGAGTTGGGGAGGAGACTGTAACAGCCGGGCAGGTCGAGCAGTTCGACACGGCCGCCCGACGGCAGGGGCAGATCCGCCGATTTCCGTTCCACCGTAACGCCGGGGTAGTTGCCGACCTTCTGGCGGGCGCCCGACAGTGCGTTGAACAGGCTGGTCTTGCCGGCGTTGGGATGGCCGATGACGGCCACGAGCGGCGCATGGCGGGTTCGGGCGGTGACCGGAGCTTCGATGTTCATTGCGGGACAGCCACCAGAATCAGCCGGGCGAGCGCGCGGCGCAGTGCGACGACGGAACCATCCACGCGGACGGCGATGGGATCGCCCAGCGGGGCCTGGTGGAGCAGTTCCACATGCGCGCCTTCATCGAAGCCGAGTTCGAGCAGACGGGTGACGAGACCGGAATCGGCCGGGGCGAGGCCGGTGACCCGGGCGACGCGCCCGGCGCCGAGCGCTTCAAGTGTGGACTGGTTCACTTGCGAGCGATTATCAACTGGGGCGGGCGAAGGGAAGTGAAAATCAACCTTCGACCGGATAACGCAGCCGCCCGAGGAAGCGGACGAGGCTGGGGCGTTCGCCATGCCCGCGGAATCGGGCCTTGGCCTTTTCGATCTGCATGACGTTGGCGATTCGGCGATCGAGGAAAGCCCAGCTGTCTGCGCTGCCTTCGCTTTCGTCTGCCAGCCAGTAGAGGAGGGTGGCGGAATAAACGGCTGCGGCCAGCGTTCGCTTGCTGTAATGGTTGAAATCGGTGGCTGTGTCGCCGGCGAGGCGCCAGATGCTGTCGGCTGTCTGCCAGGAGAGACGGGCGGCGAGCGGGGCGTTCCGGGGCTGGGCGAGGATGTTGACAGCGCGCCGCGCGGCTTCCCTGTGCGGGGCAGCCTGTTCCAGCCGGGTGCGGATGGCGGTGGTGATCCTTTCCCGCACCTTCAGGCCGTGGAAGGCGGGTGTGTCCAGCGCTTCGCGCATCCGCGCATCCGCGCGGGCGACATAGGCTTCCACCATCTGCGCCGCGCCGCCGGGAAAGGCGAGGCGGGCGGTGGCGGGCAGGATTCCGATATCGCGGGCTGCGGCTTCGAGGGCGGCACGGCCCCAGCCATCGAACGGAACATGCGGGAGCATGGCTTCGACAAGGACGGGCCGAAGCTCGTCCAGGGTCATGTCGGTGGGGGCTGGTGCGGAAGACATGGCCTGCTTCTAGGCGGATTCGCGCGGAGGTGAAAGGCGGTGACTTGCCGCTGGGGGGGCGCTTTGCTATGGGCGCGCCAGCGACGCCGGAACTGCTGGCGGCGACCCCGATTCTTTTCGGGTTGCCGCTGATGGATCGAGCCGGCTTCAAATGACTGATTTCTTTTCGGGAAGGTGCTGATCCTTTTATGCAGATCATCGTTCGCGACAACAATGTCGACCAAGCGCTGCGCGCGCTCAAGAAGAAGCTGCAGCGTGAAGGCGTGTATCGCGAGATGAAGCTTCGCCGCCATTACGAGAAGCCGTCGGAAAAGCGCGCCCGTGAAAAGGCCGCAGCCATCCGCCGCGCCCGCAAGCTGGACCGCAAGCGCGCCGAGCGCGACGGCCAGCGCTGAGCCATCCACCGATGGCTGAGACCGGCACCCGGGGCCAGGGCCTGGGCAAGTGGATCGTCGCGGGGCTGGTGCTTGCGACCGGCGCGGTGAGCCTGGCGCTGGCGGGCACCTCTGCCCAGCGCGCCCCCGCCCGCGAGGCAAGCGCCTTCCTGAAGACCAATGCGGAGAAGCCCGGCGTGACGACCACGGCAAGCGGCCTGCAGGTGGAGATGCTGGCGGCGGGCGAAGGCCCGACCCCCACCGCCACCGATACCGTTCTGGTGCATTATGAAGGCCGGCTGGCCGACGGCACCGTGTTCGATTCCAGCTATCAGCGCGGCCAGCCTGCGGTGTTCGGCGTGGGCGACGTGATCCCCGGCTGGACCGAGGGGCTGCAGCTGATGCGGCCGGGCGGCAAGGCCCGCTTCACCATCCCGCCCGAGCTTGGCTATGGCGCGCAGGGCGCCGGCGGCGTGATCCCGCCGAACGCCGTGCTGGTGTTCGACGTGGAACTGCTGGCCATCGCGCCCAAGCGCTGATCTGGTCAACAGCCGGGTTCATCCCATAAGAGGGGCCGTGGTGACACGGCCCCTTTTGTTTTGTCTTGCCCTTGCCGCCGCGCCTGCGGCGGCGAAACCCGTTCCGCTGGTGGAGCTGATGGCGGATCCGATTCCGCTGACGACGGTGCAGCTGAAGCGAGGCCCGGTGGATGTGCGGGTGAGCCTGGGCTTCGACAAGGCGCTGCTGCTGAACCTTCAGCCCGCGCAGGCCCTGAAGCTGAAGCCCTTTCCCCTGATCGGCAAGTTCAAGGTGAAGAACCCGCAGATTCCCGGCGGGGAGGCGGTGATCCGCGGCAATTTCATTTCCGGTGACGTGGGCGGCACGGGGATGCAGAAGCTGCCCACAATCTGGATCGACAAGGATGTGGTGACCGCCCCGCAGCAGGGGATCGTTTCCGCGCTGGCGTTCGACGCGCACCGGGTGCGGATCCGCAATGCGCGGGCGCCTTCGGGCGGGCAGGCGTTTCGGCTGGCGCGTGCTGGGAAGGGCGATGCGGAGGTGAAACTGGCGCTGGGCGGCGAGACGCTGCGCCTGATCTTCGATTTCACCAGCGAACGATCGGTGATGAACGCCCGGGCGGCCGGGCTGCTGGAGCGGGAGGGCCTGGCGCGGCGGACGGGCCGGGTGGGGCTGTGGAGCCCCGTGCCGGCCTTCACCGTGCCGGTCGAGGCGCTGCGCCCTGCGCCCGGTGCGAACCTGGCGGGATTGCCACTTTATGATCCTGTGGTTCGGATCACGAAGGCGCGGGCGCAGGAACTGGATGCGCGGGCGGCGGCGGGGATCACGGGCGACAGCGCGGACGATCCGGACGCCATCGTGGTGACGGCAGAGAAGGAAAAGGGGCGCGGGCGCGAGCCCTGGCTGCTGATCGGGCGCGACGTGCTGCGCTTTTGCGGAACGGTCGAGCTGGACAGGCCGGGGGTGGCCTGGGTGCTGACCTGCCAGTTTCCGGCCTAGGGTCCTGACGCTGGGGGTCAGGACCCCCTTTCGTTCAGCTCCGCCTCCAGGTCGGTCAGGCTGTCCTTTCCGAAGAAGAGCTCGTCGCCGACCCGGAAGCTGGGGATGCCGAACACCCCCGCCTCGACGGCCGCCTGGGTGTTGGCGACGAGGCGATCCTTGACGGCGGGATCCTGCGAGAGGGCGAGGAGCTGTTCGGCCGGAAGCCCGGCTTCGGCCAGCGTTTCCGCGAGAATCGCCGGATCATCGAGCTTGCGCGGGGTTTCCCACATGAAGCGGAACATCGTTTCATTGTAGGGGGCCAGAAGGCCGAGCCCTTCCGCCGCGACGGCGCCGCGCATCAGGGCAAGCGTGTTCAGCGGGAAATGCGGATTCATGGTGAAGCGCTGCAATCCGTGGCGGCGCATGAAACGGGCCATTTCATGGTTCATGTAGGCGAGCTTCGCCGGCACGCTGGAAAAGGCGGCGAACGGGGCCTGGTTGCCGGTCGCCTTGAAGATGCCGCCCAGCAGCACCGGCACATAGGTGAAGGTCGCGCCGGTGCGCGCCTCGATTCCAGGGATCACATGATGGGCGAACCAGGCGTTGGGGCTGCCGAAATCATACCAGAAGGTGACGTTCATGAGCGGATCTCCTCACCAGGTTTCGCCATGGGGGCGCAGATCGAGTTCGTGGGTCCAGGCGTCGCGCGGCTGGCGGTGCAGCTGCCAGTAGGTTTCGGCGATCGAGGCCGGGTTCATCAGCACGCCTGCCGGGATTTCGGTGATGCCGCGTTCAGCATAGCGCTGGCGGACGAAATCCGTATCCACCCCGGCGTCGATCACCAGATGCGCGACATGGATGTTCTGCGGCCCCAGTTCCCGCGCCATGGACTGGGCGAGGAGGCGCAGACCCGCCTTGGCGGAGGCGAAGGCCGCATAGCCCTTGCCGCCGCGCATGGAGGCCGTGGCGCCGGTGAAGAAGATGGAGCCGCCGCCATTCGCCAGCAGGTGGCGGGCGGCTTCGCGGCCGGTGAGGAAGCCGGCGTAGCAGGCCATTTCCCACACCTTGCGGAACACCCGTTCGGTGGTTTCGAGAAGCGGGAAATTCACGTTCGCGCCGATGTTGAAGATCACCGCCTCGAGCGGGGCGGCGGCGTTGGCGGTATCGAGGAAGGCGGTTACGGCCTGCTCGTTGCGGGCATCCAGCGTGTGGCCGGTGAAGCGGCCGCCTGCTTTCGCGATTTCCCGCGCGAGCGGTTCCAGTTTGTCTCCCTGCCGGCGGCCGCCGTGGACGTGGAAGCCTTCGGCGGCGAAGCGGCGGCAGATGGCGACACCGATGAAATCCCCGGCGCCGACGACGGCGACACTGCTGTTGCGGTGCGGTGCCATGTGCGAGTCCCCCTTCCCCGAGTCCGTTTACTTTTGGAACTGGTATTGGCAGATTCGGGCGGCTGTCAATCGGGATGGATTTGATGAAGTGGAATGAGCTGGGATCGGAGGATTGTTCGCTGGCCCGCGCGCTCTCGGCCGTGGGGGATCGCTGGACGCTGCTGATCCTGCGCGATGCCTTCCTGAAGGTGCGGCGGTTCGAGGATTTCGAGCGCAGCCTGAAGATCAGCCGCCGTTCCCTTTCCGAGCGGCTGGATGGGCTGGTTGCGGCCGGAATCCTGGAACGGCGGCCCTATCAGGAGCGCCCCGTGCGCCACGAATACCGGCTGACGGAAAAGGGGCTTGGCCTGCTGCCGGCCCTGCTGGCGCTGATCCACTGGGGCGACCAGTGGTATGCTGGCGAACAGGGCCCCCCCGTGCGGCATCGGCACCGGCGTTGCGGGCATGTGTTTCGAAGCAGCCTGTGCTGTTCCGAATGTGGCGAGCCCGTATCGGCGCTGGATGTCGTTGCCGAACGGCGGCCGGCCAGCTGAGCAGCGCCGGGACCGCCGCGCGGCGCCTCAACCCGGCTTCTGGCCCTTGCCCTTGCCCGCGCCGTGGCCCGCGCCCTTGCCCCTTTGGGGCCCGGCCTTCCAGGGCTTGGCGGCGTGCGGTTTGGGGGCATGGGGCCTGCGCGGCGGTTGGGCGCCTTCGCCGGCCGGTGCGGCCGCCCTGTCGATCGGTTCGAACAGCACGCCGGCTTCGTCATCCGCGCCATCCTGGGCGGTGCGGCGGACGGCGGCTGCGAAACGGGCGGCGCTGGCGCGCGGGATGGCGAAATGGGTTTCGGCCGCCTGGATACGGATCGCGCCCACTTCCGATCGGGTGAGGTGGCCGCGCCGGCAGAGCAGGGGCAGGATCCAGCGGGGATCGGCGTTCTGGCGGCGGCCGATGTTCATGCGGAACCAGACGACATCGTCGAAGCCGGGGCGATGTTCCTTCGTGCGGTCGGTTTCGGGCTTGCCGCCATCCAGCATGTCTTCCGGGGCGGGCAACCTGGCGCGGCTGGCTTTCAGCAGCAGGGCCGCCAGCTGTTCCGGCGTGCGCTGGGCCAGCAGCTGGGTGACGAGGTCGGCGTCGCCTTCTTCCATCTCGACCGGCTGCAGAAGATCCTCCAGCAGGCGGGCGCGATCCTTTGCGTGGATTTCCTCCGCCGTGGGCGGGCGGCGCCATTCGGCGGTAATGCGAGCGTCGCGCAGCAGGCCTTCCACCCGGCGACGGCGGGTGTAGGGCACCAGCAGGATCGCCGTGCCCTTCGATCCGGCGCGGCCGGTGCGGCCCGAGCGGTGCTGGAGCGTTTCGGCATCCCGCGGGATTTCCACATGGATAACGAGGGAAAGACCCGGCAGATCGATTCCGCGCGCGGCGACATCTGTGGCGACGCAGACGCGGGCGCGCCGGTCACGAAGGGCCTGGAGCGCCTGGTTGCGTTCCGACTGGCTGCTTTCGCCAGACAGCATCACGGCATCGAAGCCGCGTTCGCTGAGGCTGGCGTGCAGGCGGCGGACATTTTCCCGCGTGGCGGCGAACAGGATGGCGGTTTCCGCTTCGTGGAAGCGCAGCAGGTTCACGACCGCATGTTCGATGTCGGACGGGGCGACTGTGACGGCCTGGTAGCTGATGTCGCCGTGCCCGCGTTCCTCGCCCACGGTGGAGATGGTGAGGGCATCGCGCTGGTAGCGCTTTGCGAGCGCGACGATGGGGCGCGGCATGGTGGCGGAGAAGAGGAGGGTGCGGCGGCCTTCGGGCGTGGCGTCGAGGATTTCCTCGAGATCCTCGCGGAAGCCCATGTCGAGCATTTCATCGGCTTCGTCGAGGATGGCGACGGAGAGGCTGCCGAGATCGAGCGCGCCGCGTTCGAGGTGATCGCGCAGGCGGCCCGGCGTGCCGACCACGACATGCGCGCCGCCGGCCAGTGCGCGGCGTTCGCGGGCGGCATCCATGCCGCCGACGCAGGTGACGACGCGAAGCTGAGCGCCCGCGAACAGCCATTCCAGTTCGCGGCTGACCTGCAGCGCCAGTTCGCGCGTTGGGGCGATGGCGAGCGCCAGCGGCGCGAAGGCGTGGCGGGCCTTGCTGTTTTCATCGATGAGCTGCGGGGCGATGGCGAGGCCGAAGGCAACGGTTTTCCCCGAGCCGGTCTGCGCGGAGACGATGAGGTCGCGGCCTTCCGTGCCGGGTTCGAGAACGGCGGCCTGAACCGCGGTGGGTTGGGTGTAGCCACGGGCTGCAAGCGCCTCGGCAAGGAGGGGGAGTGTGGGGAAGCTCAAGGATCTGATCCGTCGGAAAAAGGGGCGCGGCCATGGATGGCGGGTGCGCGGAAGCACGGCCCTATGCAGGCACAGTGTGGCGTTGCTGTGGCGGCCGGGAAAAAAACTGACCGGCCGGCGGGTAGCCCCGGCCGGCGGCCGGGGCAGGTGTTCAGTTCTTCTTCGCGAGCAGCGCTTCCAGCCATTTGATGCTGTAGTCGCCCGAGCGGAAATCCGGCTCGTCCACCAGGCGCTGGTGCAGCGGGATGGTGGATTTAATTCCGCCGACCACCATTTCCTCCAGCGCGCGCTTCAGCCGGGCGATGGCCTGTTCGCGGCTGTCATCGTGGACGATCAGCTTGGCGACGAGGCTGTCGTAGGTGGGGGGCACACGATAGCCGCTGTAGAGCGCGGAATCGATGCGAACCCCGGGCCCGCCGGCTGCGTGAAATTCGCTGACGAGGCCGGGCGAGGGCGCGAAGGTCTGCGGGTCTTCCGCGTTGATCCGCACCTCGATCGCATGGCCCTTCAGCGCCACCTGATCCTGCGTGCGCGACAGCGGCAGGCCGGCGGCGACGCGAATCTGTTCCTTCACCAGGTCGATGCCGGTCAGCAATTCCGTCACAGGATGTTCCACCTGCAGGCGGGTGTTCATCTCGATGAAGTAGAATTCGTTGTTTTCCCAGAGGAATTCGATGGTTCCGGCGCCCCGGTACTTCATGTCGGCCATGGCTTTGGCGCAGATGGCGCCCATACGCTCGCGCTCGGCCGCGGACAGCACCGGCGACGGGGCTTCCTCTAGAACCTTCTGGTGGCGGCGCTGCAGGGAGCAGTCGCGTTCGCCGAGGTGGATGGCGTTGCCCTTGCCGTCTCCGAAGACCTGGAATTCGATGTGGCGGGGGTTCTTCAGATATTTTTCGATATAGACGGCGTCATGGCCGAAGGCGGCCTTCGCTTCCGCACGGGCCTGCCGGAAGGCGCCTTCCAGCATCGCGTCGTTTTCCACCACCTTCATGCCGCGTCCGCCGCCGCCGGCAGCGGCCTTCACCAGCACCGGATAGCCGAATTCCTC
The DNA here is from genome assembly GCF_059115405.1 of Sandaracinobacter sp. T42. NCBI lineage: Bacteria > Pseudomonadati > Pseudomonadota > Alphaproteobacteria > Sphingomonadales > Sphingosinicellaceae > Sandaracinobacter > Sandaracinobacter sp. T42. The sequence continues at coordinate 147,010 of NZ_CM181101.1, read as the reverse complement.
GGCCACCTTGCGGGCTTCATCCACGGTTTCCACCGCGCCGTCCGAGCCGGGGACGAGCGGGAGGCCGAGCGCGCCAGCGGTGCGCTTGGCTTCGACCTTGTCGCCCATGGTGCGGATATGTTCGGGCGTGGGGCCGATCCAGGTGATGCGGTGCTCTTCCACGATTTCCGCGAACCGGGCATTTTCGGACAGGAAGCCGTAGCCGGGGTGGATCGCATCGGCCTGGGCGATTTCGGCGGCCGCGATGATGTTGGGGATGTTCAGGTAACTGTCGGACGCGGAGGGCGGGCCGATACAGATGGCTTCATCCGCCAGGCGGACGTGCATGGCGCTGGCATCGGCCGTGGAATGGACGGCGACAGTGCCGATGCCCATTTCGCGGGCCGCGCGCAGCACGCGCAGCGCGATCTCACCCCGGTTGGCGATCAGGATCTTGCGGAACATGGCGGGCCCTGTGCCTATTCGATGATGACGAGCGGCTGGTCATATTCGACCGGCTGCTCGTTGGCGATCAGGATCGCCTTCACCACGCCAGCCTTGTGGGCGGTGATGGGGTTCATGACCTTCATCGCTTCGACGATGAGCAGCGTTTCGCCTTCCTTCACGGCCTTGCCGACGCTGACATAATCGGGCGCGCCCGGTTCCGGGGCGAGATAGGCGGTGCCCACCATGGGCGAGCGAACCGTTCCCGGGTGCTGTTCGGCTGCCGGCGCGGCGGGCGCGGCGGATGCCGTCGGTGCGGGCGCGGGGGCCGGCGCGGCCGCGACGGCCACGGGGGCTGCGGCGGCGCCACGCGCCACGCGGATGGCGCGATCGCCATCATGAACTTCGATTTCGGTGAGGTTGGTTTCGTCGAGCAGGCTGGCGAGCTGTTTCACCAGATCGATTTCGACGCGCATCTTGTCGGCGGATTCGGCGCCCTTGGAAGCAGCCATTCTGTATCCCTTGGTTTTTGAAATATGGTTAGCGCCCTTGCCGCATTGCGGCGGCCGCGTCCAGCGCCAGCGCATAGCCCTGCGCCCCGAAGCCCTGGATCACGCCGGCCGCCACGGGAGATATGTGGCTGACATGGCGGAAGGATTCGCGTGCGGCCGGGTTGGACAGATGCACTTCGATCACCGGCACGGCAATGGACTTTATGGCATCGCGCAGCGCAACGGAGGTGTGGGTATAGGCCCCCGCATTCAGGATCACCGCAACGGCGTTGCGGGCGCCGGCTTCGTGCAGCCAATCAATCAGATGGCCTTCATGGTTGGACTGGCGCAGATCGATCATCAGGCCCAGCCTGTCTCCCTGTTCGGTGAGCAGGGCGGCGATGTCGTCCAGTGTGGTGGCGCCATAGATTTCGGGTTCCCGCGTGCCGAGCAGGTTGAGGTTGGGGCCGTTGAGCACCAGGACGAGGTTCGACAAGATGCTTGCCTTTCGGTTGAGCCTGCGGGTGGGGGCTTTATAGAGGCGGCCATGAAAATCTCCATCCGATTGAATGGCGAGCCGCGCGAACTGGCGGCGGGCAGCAGTGTCGAGGCGCTTGTCGGCTCACTTGAGCTGACGAAAGGCAGGGTCGCGGTGGAACGCAACCGCGAGATCGTGCCGATGAGCGCATGGGCGGACGTGCTGCTGGCCGAGGGGGATGAGGTGGAAATCGTGCATTTCGTGGGAGGCGGCATGGATCTGCCGCCCTCCGGCGGGGGGAGCATGGGTTTGCCGCCCTTCGGCGGCGGGGGAACGAGTTTGCCGCCCTCCGGCGGCGGGCAGGACGACAGCTGGACGGTCGCCGGGCGGACGTTCCGTTCGCGGCTGATCGTGGGCACGGGCAAATATCGGGATTATGCCCAGAATGCCGCCGCCGCCGAAGCGGCCGGCGCGGAGATCGTGACGGTGGCCGTGCGCCGGGTGAACCTGACGGACAGCACCCAGCCGCTGCTGACTGACTTCGTGAAGCCGGACCGCTTCACCTACCTGCCCAACACGGCGGGCTGCTTCACCGCCGACGACGCGCTGCGCACCCTGCGGCTGGCGCGGGAGGCTGGCGGCTGGACGCTGGTGAAGCTGGAAGTGCTGGCCGACCAGAAAACGCTGTTCCCCGACGTGATCGAAACCATCCGGGCGACGCAGGTGCTGGTGAAGGAGGGGTTCGACGTGATGGTCTATACCTCTGACGATCCCGTCGTGGCGCGGCGGCTGGAGGATGCGGGGGCCGCCGCCATAATGCCGCTGGGCGCGCCGATCGGTTCGGGGCTGGGCATCCAGAACCGGGTGAACATCCGCCTGATCGTGGAGCAGGCCCGCGTGCCGGTGCTGGTTGACGCGGGCGTGGGCACGGCCAGCGACGCGGCCATCGCCATGGAGCTGGGCTGCGACGGCGTGCTGATGAACACCGCCATCGCCGAGGCGAAGGACCCGGTGCGGATGGCCCGCGCGATGAAGGCGGCGGTGGAAGCCGGCCGGGACGCCTATCTGGCCGGGCGGATGCCCATGCGCCGCTATGCCGACCCTTCAAGTCCGCTGGCGGGGTTGATCTGACCTTCTAAATCCTCGGCCCCAGTTCCGCGACGATGCGGGTGTAGAGGTCGCGCTTGAAGGGGACGATGAGGTCCGCGAGCTGGTCGAGGCCGGCCCATTGCCAGGCCTTGAACTCGGCATGGCCGCCGGCCTCATGCGCGAGCAGGTTCACGTCGGCGTCCGTGCCGTGGAAGCGCAGGGCATACCATTTCTGGCGCTGACCCCTGTAGCGGCCCTTCCAGATGCGGCCCAGCAGTTCGTCCGGCAGGTCGTAATCGAGCCAGTCCGCCGTTTCCGCGATGGGGCTGGTGAGGGCGGCGAGGACGCCGGTTTCCTCTTCCAGTTCGCGAAGCGCCGCCGTGTAGGGATCCTCGCCCGGATCGATGCCGCCCTGCGGCATCTGCCAGGCTTCCACGGTGGAATCGAAGCGCTGCCCCACGAACACGCGGTTCGCGGGGTTCACCAGCATGATGCCGACGCCGGGGCGGTAGGGCAGCGCTTCCCGGTTCACGCCAGCAGGGCCTTCAGATCGGCCGCCTGGCCTTCCAGATCGGTCTGCGCCGAGGGGATGGCCTGCCGCAGCTGAGCCGAGCCATGGACCTGGCCGGCGGCTTCGCGGAAGATGACCCGGTTGCCGGTTGCGATCAGCTTGCCCGCATAGGCCCGGCCCTGGTCACGCAGCGGATCGAGGCCGCAGGTGAAGACGAGCGCGGGCGGCAGGTTTTCCCAATCGTCGGACAGGATCGGCGAGGCATGGGGGTGGCTGACGTCCGCCGCGTAATGGGCGCCGAACCAGGCCATGCCGGCGGCCGTGAGCAGATAGCCTTCGGCGAAATCCTGCATCGATCCTTCGGCGTTGGTCATGTCGACGCCGGGGTAGATCAGCCACTGGGCGGCGACGGGAAATTCCTTGCGGATGGCGCGGGCCGCGATGGCCGAGAGGTTTCCGCCGGCCGAATCGCCGCAGAAGATCAGGCGCGACACCTTGAAGCCGAGTGCGGCAGGCGAGGTGGCGACCCAGCGGGCGGCGGCCAGCGCATCGTCGACGGCGGCGGGCCAGGGCGCTTCGGGGGCGAGGCGGTAATCGACCGCAACGGCGTTGAAGCCCGTGAGTTTCGCGATTTCCGCAACCAGGCTGTTGTGGGTTTCCAGATCGCCGATCACCCATCCGCCGCCATGATAGAAGACGATGGTGGTGCCATCCGCCGCGGCATTGGCGGGGCGATAGGTGCGGCCCTTCAGCGGGCCCGCGGGGCCGGGAATTTCGATGTCGGCAAGGGCGACGCCTTCGGGCACCGGCCGTTCGCCGATCGAGCCCATCTGCACATACATGGCGCGGGCGGTTTCGGGATCCACCTCGTGCATCTGCGGCCCGCCGACGGCGGCCATCATGCCGAGCAGCTGCTGCACATCTTCCCTTACATAGACCATCATCTTCTCCCCAAAAATTCAGCTTATGAACTGTTCCATCAGGATCCGGTCATCCAGCGCGTAATCGGGATCGAACAGCAGTTCGAGACGGCGCGTGAGATCGGACTTGATGCGGACATGCGCGACATCCCGCACCTCGACCTGATCGGCGACGGCCGAGACGGGTCGGCGTTCGGATTCGAGGATGCGGAATTCGATGGTGGAGCTGTTCTTCACCAGCGCCCCCTTCCAGCGGCGGGGGCGGAAGGGGCTGAGCGCGGTGAGCGCGAGCAGATCGGCATCGAGCGGCAGGATCGGGCCGCCGGCCGACAGATTGTAGGCGGTGGAGCCGGCGGGCGTGGAGACGAGCGCGCCATCGCAGGAGAGTTCCTCCAGCCGGACCTTGCCGTCGATCGCGATCTCGATCTTGGCGGCCTGGCGGGTTTCCCGCAGCAGCGACACTTCGTTGATGGCGGGCGAGACGATGGTTTTGCCGCTGTTCGTCGTCGCTTCCATGGTGAGGGGGGAGAGGAAGAAGCTGGTGGCGTCGCGCACCCGGTCCTGCAGGGCGTCGGGGCGGTAATCGTTCATCAGGAAGCCGACGGTGCCGCGGTTCATGCCGAACACGGGCTTGGGCGTGCGGGAATTGAGCACGCGGTGGAGGACGGACAGCATGAAGCCATCGCCACCGAGCACGACGACCGCATCGGATTCCAGGATGGGCACGAATTCCTGCATGGCGCGCAGGGCCTGGGCGGCTTCCTCCGCCTGGGGGGTGCTGGACACGAGCAGCCCCAGCTTGGGCGTGAACATGCCCCCCAGCCTGTTTTCGCCGCGCATCGCCTTCAGCCGCCCGTCGTCGACATGTGGCGGGAAAGGGCGGGCGGCGCGTTGCGGCGATCGATTACGAAATCATGGCCCTTCGGCTTCAGCCGCATCGCGCGGTCCAGCGCGGCGTCGAGGGCGGACGCGCCGTCCCGGCGCAGGATGTCGCGGAGTTCGAGCCGGTCTTCCTGGCCAAGGCAGAGGAAGAGGGTGCCGGTGGCGGTGACGCGGACGCGGTTGCAGGATTCGCAGAAATTATGGGTAAGCGGGGTGATGAATCCCAGCTTCTGCCCGGTTTCGGCCACGCGGACATAGCGGGCGGGGCCGCCGGTGCGCTCCGGGCTGTCGACAAGGGTGAGCGCGCCTTCCAGCACGCGACGGACTTCGGTGAGGGGGAGGTAGCGATCGGTGCGGTCCTCCTCCACCAGGCCCAGCGGCATGGTTTCGATGAAGGTGAGGTCATGGCCCCCCTCGGCGCACCAGCGGGCCATGGGCAGGATCTCGTCCTGGTTCAGGCCTTTCAGCGCGACCATGTTAATCTTCACCTTCAGCCCCGCTTCGCGGGCGGCGGCGATGCCATCCAGCACGGGCGCGAGATCGCCTGTGCGGGTGATCTGCCGGAAGCGCGCGGGATCGCGCGTGTCGAGGCTGACGTTGATCCGACGCACGCCGGCGGCGGCCAGCGGTTCGGCAAAGCGGGCGAGCTGGCTGCCGTTGGTGGTGAGGGTGAGCTCCTCAAGGCCGCCACCGGGGCCGAGGTGGCGCGACAGGCCCTCGACAAGGGTCATCAGGCCCTTGCGAACCAGCGGCTCCCCGCCGGTGAGGCGGATGCGGGTGACGCCGCGCGCGATGAAGGCTGAGGCGACCCGGTCCAGTTCCTCCAGCGAGAGGATTTCGGCGCGCGGCAGGAATTCCATGGCCAGCGGCATGCAGTAGGCGCAGCGGAAATCGCACCTGTCCGTCACCGAGAGGCGCACATAGGTGATGCGCCGCCCGAAGCCGTCGATGAGGGGCCGTGCTGCCATGCGCCTTTCTAGGCGCGGCGAAGCCGCCGCACAAAGATCGATTTTGGGGAGGTGGCGAAAGCCGCCCTACTGCCCGAAGCCCGGTTCGGCGGCGGCCGCCAGCGCGGCGCGGGCGGCCGCCATCAGTGCGCCGGCCTTCGCCTCGCATTCCCGCTGTTCGGCCTCTGGCACGGAATCCGCGACGATGCCCGCGCCTGCCGTGACGTGCATGACGCCATCCTTCACCACGGCCGTGCGCAGGATGATGCAGCTGTCCATGCCGCCGTCGGGCGCGAAATAGCCGACGCCGCCCGCATAGGGGCCGCGCTTTTCCGATTCGAGTTCGGCGATGATCTGCATTGCCCGCACCTTGGGCGCGCCGGAAACGGTGCCCGCCGGGAAGCCCGCCAGCAGCGCGTCGATCGCGTCGGTGCCCGGCCGCTGCCGCCCGACAACGTTGGAAACGATGTGCATCACATGGCTGTAGCGTTCGATGGTGAAGCGTTCGGTGACCTTCACGCTGCCGGCCTGCGCCACGCGGCCGACATCGTTTCGGCCCAGATCGAGCAGCATCAGATGTTCGGCCAGTTCCTTGGGATCGGCCAGCAGCGACTGGCGGTTGGCTTCGTCCTCTGCGTCGGTGGCGCCGCGGGGCCTTGTGCCGGCGATCGGGCGGATGGTGACTTCGCCATCGCGCGCGCGGACGAGGATTTCGGGAGACGAGCCGATGACGGCGAAGCCCGGCAGATCCAGATGGTAGAGGAAGGGCGACGGGTTCACCCGACGCAGCGCGCGATAGAGCTGGAACGGGGGCAGCGGGAAGGGCAGCGAGAAGCGCTGGGCCAGCACGACCTGGAAGATGTCTCCGGCGGCGATGTAGTCCTTCGCGGCTGCGACCATGTCGCGGTAGCGCCCGGGCGCCACGGCCGGGACGGGCGGGGACGCTTCCGGCAGGGCGGGGGCCGCGCTGCGTGGCGGCAGTGGACGGGCGAGGCGCGCTGCGGCGGCGTTCAGCCTGTCGTCCGCTTCACGGATCGCCTGTTCGGCGTCGATTCCGCCGCCGGCATAGACCGGCGCGACGAGGGTGAGCGTGTCGGCGAGGCGATCGAAAACCAGCAGCAGGCCGGGGCGCACGAAGACCATGTCGGGAACGCCGAGCGGGTCCGTTGCCGGAACCGGCAGTTTTTCGACAAGGCCGGCTGTTTCATATCCGAAATAGCCGACAAGGAAGGGAAGCGCGGGCGGCAGGCCGGCGGGCACCGCCATTCGGATGGAGGCGACAAGGGCGCGCAGGGCGTCAAGCGTCGGTGCGGCTTCGGGCTGGAAGGCGGCGCGATCCGTGCGCCAGCTGCGGTTGGTTTCGGCCCGGTGGCCCTGCGCGCGGAAGGCCAGATCGGGATCGAGGCCGATCAGCGAATAGCGACCGCGCGTGCGCCCGCCTTCGACCGATTCCAGCAGGAAGTCGCCCCGGCCTTCCTGCGCCAGCTTCAGCCAGGCCGAAACGGGGGTTTCGGTATCGGCTTCCAGCACGAGATGGCGGCAGACATGCTGCCCCGCGACCAGGCGCGCGAGCGCCTCTGTTCGATCCTGCGCGCCTGCCATCGCGGTTATTCGGCGGTCGCGCCCGTCAGGCGCTGGTTCACCTGCTTGATGGCATCGGGGTTGCGGCGAACCCCTGCATCGCGCTCGATGGTGCGCACGAAGCTTTCGGCCATTTCGCCGCCGGCTTCGCGGATCAGGCTCTGGCGGACGGCGTCGACGAGCTGGGGCGCTTCCGCGAGATTGCCGGGGACGATGTCGTCCACCTTCACCACGAACCAGCCCTGGCCACCGGGCGCCGCAAGCACACGGGCCTGCCCCTTCGGCGTGCTGAGCAGCATCACGACGGGCGGCGGCACCTGCTGGCCCTGCTGGGCCATCTGGGTGAGTTCCAGACGGCGGACGGACAGGGGCTGCGATGCCGGAAGCGTCTTGCCGGCCGTCGCCTGGGCCAGCGTTTCGCCCTTGCCGACGGCGGCGGCGATGCGCTCTGCCTCGGTCTTTGCGGCATCGGAGCGGGCCTTGATGGACCAGGCCATCTCCACATCGGCCCGGATCTTGTCGAGCGGAACGGTTTCGGGCGCGAGCACATCCGTCACCTCGATGAGGGCGTATCGGCCGCCTTCCAGTTCCACCACCTGCGGCCCTTCGGACGGATCGGCATCGAAGGCCTTGGCGAGAAGCGGCTGTTCCACGCGGGTCACGCGGTAATCGGCATCGAACAGCCGGCCATCCGCCGCGAGCGCGGGCGCGGTCTGCACCGCGGCGCCCAGCGACTTCGCCACATCGCCCAGCGATTCGCCGCCCTGCAGCCGGTCTTCGGCCTTGGCGATGGTGTCGGCCAGAAGATCCGCGGCCTTTTCGTCGGCCAGCTTCTTTTCGATCTGTGCACTGACGGCCGGGAAGGGCCTGGCGGCGGCCGGGATCAGCCTGTCCACCACCAGCACATGCCAGCCCAGCGGCGACTGCACCGGATCGGAAACGGCGCCAGGCTTCAGCGCGAAGGCGGCCTTCGAGACAGCCGGGTTCACCGACTTGGCGAGATCGGCCGCGCTCTGGACGCCGAGGACGGTGTCGACATCGGCGAAACCTTCGGCGGCCGCGGCTTCAAGGAAGGGCTTGCCGCCGCGCACGGCGGCGACGAACGCCTTTGCGGCGGCCTCTTCGCGCAGGACGACCTGACGCACCTCGCGCTGTTCGACGCCGCCGAATTCCTGCAGGTTCTCGTCATAATATTTGCGGACCTGATCCGGCGTGGGCCGCGCCTTTTCGAACAGGCTGGTGGGATCGATTTCGGCAAAGCGGAAGGCACGCCGTTCCGGCAGCGTGTAGGCGGCCTTGTTTTCCGCATGGAAGGCCTTCAGCTGCTGATCGGTCGGTTTGCCCGGATCGGGCATTGCGGCAGAAGGGATGGGCAGGATCGAGCCGCGCCGCACCTCGAGAAGAAGGGCGGCATAGGGTTCGGCCATGCCGCGCGGAACGGTGGTGCCGGTGACGACAGGTTGCAGCAACTGGCGACGCAGCAGGTCCTGTTCGACCGATTCCCGCAGTTCCTCTTCGGTGAGGCGCTGATCCTGGAGAAGGCGGCGGAACGTGGCCTCGTCGAACTTGCCGTTCACCTGGAAGGCCGGGACGCTCGCGATTTCGCCATCGATCATGCGGCGCGAGATGGCGAGACCGTTTTCCCCCGCGAACTGCTGCATGGCCTTGCCGGAGATGAGTTGCTGGAGCACCATTTCGCCCCCGCCGCCGCGCAGGAAATCGGGGTTGGTGAGGGTGGGCGTGCGCTGCCGTTCCCGGGCGACGGCGCGGTCGACAAGGCGCAGGTAATCGGCTTCGGTGATGGGGGAATCGCCAACCGTCGCCAGAACCTTGCCGCTGGTGCCGCCGCCGCCCCCGCCCGGCGCCTGGCCCTGGAACAGGGTGATGACGACGGCCCCGAGCACGAGGACGAGGATGAGGATCCCGACCCAGGAGGTGACCGACTTGCGCAGGAACTGGAGCATGAACAACCTTCTTGAAGCATCGGCCTGCCGGCGGCGCGGCGGCAATCGGGCCACCTGTTAGCGGCATGGCCGGGCTTTGGCCAGCGGGGTGGGATCGGCCCGCCGCAGCCACCGGGCGGGGCGATGTGCTGATGCTGACGCTGGCGATGCCGGGTGCGTTGCAGCGCGCGGCGGACGCGATCCGGGGCCGCCTTGCGCCGGAGGCGGCCGCCCGCGCGCCTGCCCATCTGGGGCTGTTCCGCCACTTGCCCGGGGCCGAACTGGCGGCGATCGTGCGGGATCTGCGGATGGTTGCGGCGCAGCCTGCACCGCAGTTCGGGATCGGCGGGCCTGAGCGCTGGGACGGGCTGTGGGTGGCGCCGGTTTCGGGCGAGGGGCCGATGCAGCTGCGCGACCAGCTGGCGGATCGCTGGCACGGGCTTCTGGCCTCGCCCGACATGGGGCGCCCGCGTCTGCATCTGAGCCTGTCGCGCGGGGCGGAGGCGCCGCCCCCGCTGCCCGGAGGGCCGTGGACAGTACAGGCCCTGCTGCTGTGGCGGCACCCGGGACACCAATGCGACGGGGCGTGCTGGACGCCGCTTGTGGCCTGTCGTTTCCGCCGGTAAGACGCAGGCCCATGACGTTCCGCTCTGTTCCGGCCATCCGGGCTATTCCCATCGGCCGCGTGATTGCCGCATCCGTGCTTGCTGTTTCGCTGGCGCTGACGGCCGGCTGCGCCCGCAATCGCAACAAGCCGAAGGCAGACCAGGCCTATGTCGCCCGCGACGTGGAAACCCTGTATTCCATCGCGCGCGACACGCTGGAAAAGGGCGACTACAAGCTGGCCGCCCTGATGTTCGACGAAGTGGAGCGGCAGCACCCCTATTCGGTGTGGGCGCGGCGGGCGCAGCTGATGTCGGCCTTCGCCAACTATGCCTCCCGTCAGTATCCGGAGGCCATCATCACGGCGCAGCGCTTCCTGAGCCTGCACCCCGGCAACCGCGATGCGCCCTATGCCTATTATATCATCGCGCTGAGCTATTATGAACAGATCGCCGATGTGGCGCGCGACCAGAAGATCACGCAGCAGGCGCTGACGGCCCTGCAGGAACTGACCCGGCGCTATCCGGACAGCCGCTATGCCGCTGACGCGCGGCTGAAGATCGACCTTGTGAACGACCATCTGGCCGGCAAGGAGCTGGACATCGGCCGCTTCTATGCCCGGAACCGGCAGTGGATCGCCGCCGCCATCCGCTATCGCAACGTGATCGACCAGTATCAGACGACGAGCCATGTGCCCGAGGCGCTGTTCCGCCTGGTGGAAGCGAACCTGGCGCTGGGCCTGCAGGATGAGGCGCTGCGCAACGCGGCGGTGCTGTCGGCCAACTACCCCGGCTCGAAATGGTATGAGCGGGCCTATGCGCTGATGCGGCAGCATGCACCGAACGCGACCGTTGACGGCGGGCCCAAGAGCGGAGCGGCCGCCCCCGGCGGGGCCTGACACGCACTTGCTGCGGGGGCTTTCGATCCGGGATCTTGTGCTGATCGAGCGGGTGTCGCTTGATCTGGAGCCCGGGCTGACGGTGCTGACGGGCGAGACGGGGGCCGGCAAATCCATCCTGCTGGACGGGCTTGGCCTGGCGCTGGGCGAACGGGCCGACGCCGCCATGGTGCGCCGGGGCGCGACGCAGGCCATTGCCACCGCCACCTTCGAGGTGCCGCCCGGGCATGCCGCAGCCCTGCTGCTGGCCGAAAACGGCATCGAGAGCGACAGCCCGGGGGAGATCGTGCTGCGCCGGACGCTGAAGGCCGATGGCGGCAGCCGGGCGCATGTGAACGACGTTGCCGTTTCCGCCACGCTGCTGCGACAGTTGGGGCAACTGCTGGTGGAGGTGCATGGCCAGCACGACGAGCGCGGGTTGCTGAACCCGCGGGGGCACATGGCGCTGCTGGATGGATTCGCCGGGCTGGGCCCGCAACTGGCTGAGGTTGGCGCCGCCCATGGCCGCTGGCGCGAGGCGGTGGCAGCGCGGGCGGCGGCCGAGGCCGCCGCCGAGAAGGACGCGCGTGATCGGGAGTGGCTGGCGCATGCTGCGGGCGAGCTGAAGGCGCTGAAGCCGCTGCCCGGCGAGGAGGCCGAACTGGCCGAGGCGCGGGGCAACATGCAGAAGGGCGCGAAACTGGCCGACGCGCTGGATTCGGTGGATGCGCTGGTTTCGGCCGCCGATGGCGCGCTGGGGCAGTTGCGGCAGGCCGCGCGCCGGTTGGAGCGCATCGCGGACGCGGATCCGGCATTGCAGGCTGCGCTGGAGGCGATCGACCGCGCACTGGTGGAAGGCGATGTCGTGGAAGCCGCGCTTCAGGGCGTGCGGGCGCGATTCCTGGTGTCGCCGCAGGCGCTGGAGGCGGCGGAGACGCGGCTGTTCGAGCTGCGGGCCATGGCGCGCAAGCACCGGGTGGAGGTGGAGGCGTTGCCTGCGCTGGCGGCCGAGCTGGCGGCGCGGCTGGCCGCGCTGGACGTGGCGGGCGACCAGATCGCGGTGCTGGCGAAGGCGGAAGCCGAAGCGCTGGCGGCGTTTCAGGGACTGGCCGGGGCGCTGAGCGCGGCGCGGGCGGCGGCAGGCGAGCGGCTGGATGCGGCGGTGAATGCCGAATTGCCGGCGCTGAAGCTGGAGGCGGCGCGCTTCCGGACCGTGCTGGCCCCGGCTGCGCCAGGGGTGACCGGCACCGATCAGGTGACGTTCGAGATCGCCACCAACGCCGGCACCGATTTCGGGCCACTGACGAAGATCGCATCCGGCGGGGAGCTTTCGCGCTTCATCCTGGCGCTGAAGGTGGCGCTGGCCAGCACCGGCACGGCGGGAACGCTGATCTTCGACGAGATCGACCGGGGCGTGGGCGGGGCAACCGCGAGCGCCATCGGCAGCCGGCTGGCGCGGGTGGCCGATGGCGCGCAGGTGCTGGTGGTGACACACAGCCCGCAGGTGGCCGCAGCCGGCGCGCACCATCTGCGGATCAGCAAGGCGAGCGGCGCGACGACGGTGGAGCCACTGGACGAGGCCGCACGGCTGGACGAGGTGGCGCGCATGCTTTCGGGCGCGGAAGTGACGGCGGAGGCGCGGGCCGCCGCCGTGAAGCTGCTGGCGGTTACAGCCTGAACCCGGGCGGCAGGGGCAGGCCTGCCGTCATCTTCTGCATTTCGGCGTGGGCGGCCTGATCGGCGCGGGCGCGGGCGTCGTTCAGGGCGGCGGTGATCAGATCTTCCGTCATCTCCTTCGAATCCGGCGTCAGCAGGCTGGGATCGATGTCGATGCGGATGATGCGGCCCTTGGCCGAGGCCTTCACCTTCACCAGGCCACCGCCCGAGACGCCTTCGACCTCGATCTTGTCGAGGCCTTCCTGCGCCTGGGCCAGCTGGGCCTGGACATTGTTGGCCATTTTCATGATTTCATCTATGCTTTTCATGCACTTGCTCTCCTGAGGGGGGCGACCGACGGGCGCGGCGGGGCCGGGCTCAGCAGTTCGGCGCCGGGAAATTCCCTGAGCAGGGCCTGCACCATCGGATCGGCAAGGGCCGCCGAATGGGCGTCGGCGCGGGCCCTGTCCGCGATCATGCGCAGGCTTTCCGCATCGGGTGCGGCCGGCTCGATCCGGACATCCCAGGGCTGGCCTGTCCATTCCGTAAGGAGGCGGCGGACATCGGCTGCGAAGCCGGCCGGCAACGCGCCGAGCTGGCCCAGCACGAGCAGGCCCGGCCGGACATCGATGGCGACTTCGTCGCGCAGCTGTTTCGCCAGCATCGGTTCGACACGGGATTCGAACAGGGCGACGACGGCGGCCGGATCGGAGGGCGCTGCGGACGCCGCCTGCGGGACCGCGCCGGCCACGGGCGCGGTGGCGGGCGCGGTTGAGGCCGCTGCGGGCGGCGCGGCCCGGGCTGCGGGCAGTGCGCCGTCGGCGACGAGCTTTGCGACGCGGTCCGGATCGGGAAGGCCGGCCGCATGCACGCAGCGCAGGATCGCCATTTCGGCGGCCTGCTGGGGCGCGGGGGCCTGGCCGGTTTCGGCATGGCCTTTCAGCAGCAACTGCCACAGCCGGTGGAGAGCGGGGAAGGACAGGTCCGTCGCCCATTGCCGGATGGCCTGGCGGTCGGCTTCCGGAAGGGCCGGGTCGATGCTGCCGGCCAGCTTCGCGCGGACGGTCAGGTGGATCATGTCAAGCAGGCCGGCGATCAGCGCCTGCGGATCGACGCCCGCGCCGTGCGCCGAATCGACGGCGGCAAGCGCGTCCTTCGCGTCTGCCGCGAGGATGGCGCCGAGCAGGGCGGCGATCCGGCCCCGGTCCGCAAGGCCCAGCATATCGCGGACGGCTTCTGCCGAAACCGCCCCCGCGCCGGCCTGGGCAATGGCCTGATCGAGGATGGAAAGGCCGTCACGCACGCTGCCTTCCGCGGCGCGGGCGATGAGCGCGAGCGCCTCCGGCTCTGCGGTTGCGCCCTCGGCCTCGGCCACCTTGCGGAAATGCTCTGCCAGAAGGCTGGTCGGCACGCGCTTCAGATCGAAGCGCTGGCAGCGGCTGAGGATGGTGGCCGGCACCTTCTGCACTTCGGTCGTCGCGAAGATGAACTTCACATGCGGGGGCGGTTCCTCCAGCGTCTTCAGCAGCGCGTTGAAGGCGCCCTTCGACAGCATGTGGACTTCATCGACGATGTAGACCTTGTAGCGCGCCGAGACGGAGGCGTAGCGGACGGCTTCGATGATTTCCCGGATATTGTCGACGCCGGTGTTGGAGGCGGCGTCCATCTCCACCACGTCGATGTGCTGGCCAGCCGAGATCGCCGTGCAGTTTGCGCAGACGCCACAGGGCTCGATCGTGGGGCCGCCGGTTCCATCCGGCCCGATGCAGTTCAGCGCCTTGGCGATGATTCGGGCGGTTGAGGTTTTCCCCACGCCGCGGACGCCGGTGAGCAGCCAGGCCTGGGCGAGGCGGTTGCGCGCAATCGCGTTCGCCAGCGTGGTGACGACCGCATCCTGCCCGATCAGCGCGCCGAAATCGGACGGCCGGTATTTGCGGGCCAGCACGCGATAGGGGGCGTCTTCGGGGAACAGGCTCATGCAGCGTGAGTGGCGCTTGCCGGGGCGGAGATCAAGGGCAACGGGCGATCAGTTGCGCTTTCTGCAAGACATCGCCATATGCGCCAGCGGGAGCCGAGGTGGACGTGTCGTTCGCCAACCCGGTCAGGTCCGGAAGGAAGCAGCCGTAACGATCTCCGGCGCGGGTCGCTTCGGTTCCCACTTCATTCATTTGTCCCTCAGGCGCCGGGCGGGCCGCATCCGCGGCCCTTGGCTTGCGCGCCACCTGGCGCGGCGGCCGGTCGGCCTTTCGGCGGCCTTGCCGCCGGTTTTTGGTTGGGCCCCTCAGGCGCCGGGCGTGGGCATCCGCCCGCTTGGCTTTCCTCCGCTTCGCTTCGGGCGCGCGGTCGCGCTTGCGGCGGCCTTGCCGCCGGTTTTTGTTGATCCGCCTTTGGCGGACTTCCTCGCACTTGCTCGGGCGCGCGGTCGCGCTTGCGGCGGCCTTGCCGCCGGTTTTTGTTGGGGCCCTCTTGCGGCGGCCTTGCCGCCGGGATGGTGATTCGTCTGGGGTGTTGTGGCTGGGCTCGTTTCAGCGCAGGCGGGGGCAGGGGGGTTCCTGCCCTCGCACCGGTGGCGGCGGTTTGCCGGCGTCCCGCGCGGTGGCGGTGACTTCGCCGGGGAGGCTGCCGCTGATCGCGATTCGCTCGGGCTTGCGGGTGCGCTGTTCGACGGGCGCGGCTTCGCCGGCGATGGCGGCGCGGACGCTGGCCGGGCAGACCGTGTCGATCGTGCCGGCGATGGCGAGGCGGCCCTTCGCATCCCTGACAAGCGTGGCCGAAAGGCGCGCCACCTCGCCCGTCTTGTCGGCGAGGGTGGCGCTGCGGATTTCATATGTGCCGCCCCCGGCCCAGCCCGCGAAGCTGGTGAGGGGCGCCGCCGCCGTGAGTTCCGAATCGAGGCTGAAGACAAGGGGCGCGCCTTCGCCGAAGCGGATGTCGGGCGAACCCAGCACCAGTTGCCCCTGCGTGGGGCCGGTGGGGCCGCCCGCCGGCCCGGCCGGCTGGTCGCCCGCCGGCGCGGGTGTTTCGCGCAGATGGGCTTCGAGTCGCCCGGCCCTGACAGGCACGGCGACGAGGCCGGTGGAGAGATCGGGCTGATCCCACACGATGGACAGGCGCGCGATCCGTCCGTCGTCCAGCCGGAGCGAGGCCTGGGCCATGGGCGCCGTGACGCGAACATGGGCGCCCGGCAGGGATTTCAGCGCAACGGCGGCGTCGCTGTTGCGGGCGGCGATCACCTGACGATCCCGTTGCCAGGGCACGCGGTTGACGGCGGCTTCGGCGGCGCTGACGCTGGCGGAGAGCGCGACATCCTCAATCCCCGCGCGGGCCGGCGCGATCCTCGCTTCCAGCCGGTAGGGGAAGCCGGTGGCTTCGATGGCGGTGCCGGGCGGCAGGATCTTCGCCAGATCGGATTCCAGCCGGGCTTCATAGCCGCGCCACAGCCAGGCCCAGAGCAGGACGCCGAGCACGAGCGGGATGAGCGTGGCCCAGAGCGGAATCCGGCGGCTCATGCCAGCGGCTCCGCCGTAAGCGGGTCGCGGTTGATGGCTTCATGCACCCGGGCCTCCATCTCCTCCCGCGGGAGGCGGGGCGGGATTTCGGGCTGGAAGCACAGGGTGACGATGCCGGGGCGCTTCACGAATCCCCTGGTCCACAACCGCCCCGCATCATGCGCGACCGGAACGACGGGGACGTTGAGGCCCGCATAGATGCCGTAGAGCCCGGCTTTCAGCGGCGGGGATGATCCGTAGGGCACGCGCGTGCCTTCGGGGAAGATGAACACCGGCCGGCCCTCTGCCGAGCGGGCACGGGCCTGGCGGATCATGGACTTGAGCGCTGCGCCGGCCTTGTCCCGCGCGACGAAGATGCTGCCATGTTTTGCCGAGATCCGGCCCCAGATCGGGATGCTGCGCAGTTCCGCCTTCATCACCACGGCGGGATGGTGGAACAGATACAGGGTTAGGATCGTTTCGTAGGCGGATGTGTGCTTGGATGCGACGATCACGCTTTCGTTCGGAATGCGGCCGCGCACCACCACGCGGATTCCCAGGAACACATCCGCGCACCAGATGAACCAGCGCGCCCAGATGTTGGATCCGCTGCGGATGGCGGGTGTGGAGAAGGCGCCTGCGATCGCGATTCCCGACGCGACGATGGCCGATCCGGGGTAGAAGATCAGGTGGAACAGCACCGAGCGGAGAAAGGCGACCATCAGACGGGCCTGACCCTGAGCAGCAGCCAGGAGGCCTGCAGCTTGGCATATTCGACCAGCATCGACCACAGCGGCAGCCCGGCGCGCACGCCATCGGCCACCACGAGCACGTCGGGCGGCAGCCTGGCTTCGACTTCGGCCTTGGCGCGCGGCATGTGATAGGCGGCGGTGACGAGCCGGACGGAGTGGAACTTGTTGTGCGCGACCCAGGCGGAGATTTCTTCGGCGTTGGTCCGCGTGCTGTCGGCCTTGAAGCCGAGATCGACCTTGCACGCCGCGAGTTTGGCCGGGATGCGGGCGGCTTCGGCCAGTTCCCCGGGCTTCACGCTGGGGTGGACGCCCGAGACGAGCAACCGCTGGGCGAGGCCCGCTTTCAGCACCTCTGCCCCGCGAACGAGCCGGCCGGGGCCGCCGGTCAGCACGGCGACGCCATCGGTGACGGTTCCCTCTGCTGCGGGGCCTGGCAGGGTGAAAAGGAAAAGGACGAACCCGCCGATCCAGATCAGCATCACGAGCGCGAACCCGCGGGCGATCCACCCGAGCGCGGACGGGCCGCCGGCGCGACCGTTGGAACGGCGCTTGCGCGCCTGGAGGTTGTTGCTGGCGACCATTGGCCCCTGACATAGACGGGGCGGCCGCCTGCATGCAAACGGCGCTTGCGAAGGACGCCGTATCGGCCGGCTGCGCCCCTTCATCCACCCGGGTCGCCCATCCACTTGTGCTTCTGCGGCCGTTCGTGGAAAAGGCAGCCATGCAGTTGACCTGCCCGAATTGCGGGGCGCGCTATCGCATCGATGCCAGTGACTGGCCGACGGATCCGGGGCCCGAGGGGGAACCGGTGTTCCGCCCGAGGCGCGCGCGCTGCAAGGTATGCCGGTCCGTCTGGGCGGCCACGCCCGAGGAAGAGGTGCTGGAGCTGGACGATCCGCTTCCGCCCGACGAGGAGCATCCGCGGCTGGCGGACGCGGCCTGGCCCGCTGTCGGCGGATGGCCGGACCCGAGGCCGGTGATCCCGCCGCCCCCGCCGCAACCGGATTTCCGCCCGCCGCTGGACCGCCCGCCACCCGTGTTCACGCCCACCGGTTTCACGCCGCCCAAGGATCCGTCCGGGCCGCTCTATGCCCCGCCGCAGAAGCCCGCGATCCATTTCGAATCGCCGCCGGTGCCGGTGCATCCGGACAGGCCGCCGGTGCGCAGCCGCCTGCCCGGGCCCGGGGCCGGCCTGACGGCGCCGATCGTGGATGTGGTGCCGGAACAGCCGCCTCTGCCACCCGAGCCGGAACCGGACGGCTGGGATGAGGAGGCGGACGACGACGAGGCGCCACGCCGGCTGTGGCCATGGCTGCTGGGTGGCCTGCTGCTGGTGGCGGCCATCCTGCTGGCGCTGGTGTGGACCGGGCGGCTGCGGCCCGAGGCCTATGGGCTGCCGCCGTTCGATCCGGCTGCCGTGGGCCTGCCTTCGGTGGCGATTCCCGCCGTGAATGTGCCCAGTGTGAATGTGCCCAGCGTGAAGCTGCCGCGAACGCCGCCGCCGCCGCTGTCGGTGGATGCGTCGGCCGTGCGCCGCGCGCTGCCGGGCAATCGCAGCCTGTGGGAGATCGAGGGAACGGTGCGCAACCCCACAGCCCGGGCGCTGCCGGTGCCGCCGGTGGAAATCCGCCTGCTGGACGCGGGCGGGCAGACGGTTGCCCGCTGGACCGTCCGGCCGGAGGCCGAGACGGTCGGGGCGGGGCAGGCCATCCGCTTCGAAACCAGCGCCATTGATCCGCCGACAAGCGCGGTGAAGCTGAAGATGCAGCTGAAGCCGGCGGAGCTCGGGCGGCTCTGAGAGCGGCGCCTGCGCGGCGCGCATTGATCCCGCGCAACAAAACAGGGTGTGGAACCCTCTCACCTTGGCACAGGTTGCGGGTCGGCGATTCCCCCGGCAAGGAGGTCCGGCCCAATTATGATGGACCCAAGGGGAGACACCCGATGCATTTTGAATATTCCAAGCGCACCCAGGAGATGCTGGAGCGCGTTCGCGCCTTCATGGACGAGCATATCTATCCGAACGAGGCCCGTTACGAGGAAGAGGCGCATCAGGGCGAGCGCTGGAAGGTCATCCCCGTCATCGAGGAACTGAAGCCCAAGGCGCGCGCGGCCGGGCTGTGGAACATGTTCGTGCCGCCCACGCACGGGGGCGAGCCGCTGAACCACTTCACCTTCGAGGGAACGCCGCTGACGAACCTGGAATATGCGCCGATTGCCGAGGAATTCGGGCGCGTGGCCTGGTCCAGCGAAGTGTTCAACTGTTCCGCCCCGGACACCGGCAACATGGAGGTTCTGGCGCGCTATGGTTCCAAGGCGCAGCAGGACAAGTGGCTGGTGCCGCTGTCGCGCGGGGAGATCCGCTCGGCCTTCCTGATGACGGAGCCGGCGGTCGCTTCGTCCGACGCGACCAACATCGAAACGTCGATCCGCCGCGAAGGCGACGAATATGTGATCAACGGCCGCAAATGGTGGTCGTCTGGCGTGGGCGATCCGCGCTGCACCATCGCGATCGTGATGGGCAAGACGGACACGTCGGCGCCGAAGCATCTGCAGCAGTCGCAGATCCTGGTGCCGCTGGATGCGCCGGGCATCACCAAGCTGCGTCCGCTGCACGTGTTCGGCTATGATGACGCCCCGCACGGCCACTATGAAGTGCTGATGGAAAATGTGCGGGTGCCCGCCGAGAACATCATCCTGGGCGAGGGCCGGGGCTTCGAGATCGCGCAGGGGCGGCTGGGGCCGGGGCGGATCCACCACTGCATGCGCTCCATCGGGGCGGCCGAGCGGGCGCTGGAGAAGATGGTGAAGCGGCTGAAGAGCCGGGTCGCCTTCGGCCGGCCGGTCGCCGACCAGGGCGTCTGGCACGAGCGCATCGCCAATGCCCGGATCGAGATCGAGCAGGCGCGGCTGCTGTGCCTGAAGGCGGCCTATACGATGGATACGGTGGGCAACAAGGACGCCAAGGCCCTGATCGCGATGATCAAGGTGGTGGCGCCGAACGTTTCAACCAAGGTGATCGACATGGCGATCCAGGCGCATGGCGGCGGCGGCGTCTGCCAGGACTACGGACTGGCGGCGGCCTATGCCGGCCAGCGCACGCTTCGGCTGGCGGACGGCCCGGACGAAGTGCACCGCGTGACGATCGCGAAGGAAGAGCTGAAGCGCTACAACTGAGGCCGGCGGGCCGCCCGACCGGGCGGCTCTGCCGACCCGGCGGGTGGATCCGTCCGACGACGGGACTTCCCCTTCCTTGCCTTTCGGGCGGCCGCGTCTTATGTGCGCGGCCGTTCCCCTTTTCAGATTTGCGAGTGCATCCGACGTGCTGATGACCTTCCTTCTTGTCGTGCATGGCCTGCTGGCGCTGGCGCTGGTGGCCGTGATCCTTGTGCAGAAGTCCGAAGGTGGCGGCCTGACGGGTGGCGGCAATGCCGGTGGTCTGGTTTCCGCGCGCGGCGCCGCGGATCTTTTGACCCGCACGACGGCGATCCTGGCGACGCTGTTCATCGTTTCGTCGCTGGGCCTGGCCTGGCTGGCCGGGCACTCGAACCGTCCGAAGACGATCGACACGACCTTCGCCCGCGAAGCCGCCCCTGTGGGGCCGCTTGGCGCGCCCATCGCGCCCGCTCAGCAAGGCGCGCCCATCGCGCCCGCACAACAAGGCGCGCCCATCGCGCCGGCCCTGCCGGCACCTGGCGCGCTGCCTGCCGCGCCCGCAGGCCAGCCGGCCCCCGCGCCGGCCGACGCACCGCCCGTCCAGAACTGACGGCTCACTTATTCTGTTGAAAACCGTCGCTCCGGCGTGACAGCCGGGGCGGCAGAGGCTAGGTATTTTCTCCCATGGCGCGGTTCATCTTCATCACCGGCGGCGTGGTCTCTTCCCTTGGCAAGGGGCTGATGGCGGCCTCTCTTGGCGCACTGCTGCAGGCGCGCGGCTACCGGGTGCGGATCCGCAAGTTCGATCCCTATCTGAACGTCGATCCGGGCACGATGAGCCCTTACCAGCACGGCGAGGTCTATGTGACCGACGACGGGGCGGAAACCGACCTGGACCTGGGCCATTACGAACGGTTCACGGGCGTGTCCTCCCGCAAGTCCGACAACATCACGTCTGGCCGGATCTATCAGCAGATCATCACGCGCGAACGGCGCGGGGATTATCTGGGGGCGACCGTGCAGGTGATCCCGCACGTGACGGACGCCATCAAGGCGTTCGCCACCGCCGACACCGACGATGTGGATTTCGTGCTGTGCGAGATCGGCGGCACGGTTGGCGACATCGAATCGCTCCCCTTCATCGAGGCGATCCGCCAGCTGAAGAACGACCTGGGGCGCGGCAACAGCATTTCCGTCCATGTGACGCTGGTGCCCTACATCGCCGCCGCCGGCGAGCTGAAGACCAAGCCCACCCAGCACAGCGTGCGGGAACTGGCGGCGCTGGGCGTGCAGCCCGACGTGCTGGTTTGCCGTTGCGAAAAGCCGCTGCCCGAGAGCGATCGGGCGAAGATCGCGCTGTTCTGCAATGTGCCGAAGGAAGCGGTGATTCCGGCCCTGGATGCGAAATCCATCTATGCCGTGCCGTTGCAGTATCATGCCGAGGGGCTGGATGCGCAGGTGATCCATGCTTTCGGCCTGCCGCCCGGGCGCGAGCCTGATCTTTCGCGCTGGACCGACATCGTGGACCGGCTGCAGAATCCCGAAGGCGATGTGACCATCGGCGTCGTGGGAAAATATGTGGGCCTGCCGGATGCCTACAAGTCGCTGAACGAGGCGCTGGTGCATGGCGGAATCGCCAACCGGGCCCGGGTGACAATCCAGTGGATCGACGCGGAACTGTTCGAGCAGGACGACGCCGAGATCGCCTCGAAGCTGGAGCCGATGCACGCCATCCTGGTGCCGGGCGCCTTCGGGGAACGCGGAGCCGAGGGCAAGATCGCGGCGATCCGCTTCGCGCGGGAACGCAAGGTGCCCTATCTGGGCATCTGCTTCGGCATGCAAATGGCCTGCGTGGAAGCTGCGCGAAACCTGGCCGGGATCGAGGCTGCGTCGTCCACCGAGTTCGGGCCGACGGACGAGCCTATCGTGGGCATGATCACCGAGTGGATGTCGGAAGAGGGGATCCAGCAGCGACAGGCAGGCGGAGACCTGGGCGGGACGATGCGCCTGGGCGCCTATCCGGCCGAACTGTCAGGCAACAGCCATGCCGCCGCCATCTACGGCGCGACCGAGATTTCGGAACGGCACCGCCATCGCTTCGAGGTGAACACCGCTTATCGCGAGCGGCTGGAGGCGACCGGCCTTTCGTTCACCGGCATGTCACCCGACGGGCGCCTGCCGGAAATCGTGGAGCGGCCGGACCACCCCTGGTTCGTGGGCGTGCAGTTCCATCCGGAACTGAAATCGAAGCCGTTCGAACCGCACCCGCTGTTCGCGAGCTTCATTGCGGCGGCTCTGAAGCAGTCGCGGCTGGTGTAGTGCCGGTGGGCGCGGGCGCCGGGCTTGCGGGCTGGGCGTCTGCGGCCGGGGAAATGGCGGCTGCCTGCGGGGCCGGTTCCACGCCTGCGGTCTGCGGCGGCGGCGTTGCAGTTGCCGTTTCCGCCGGAGGGACGGCATCTGCGGCCTGCGCCGTGTTGCGGGG
Source organism: Sandaracinobacter sp. T42 (assembly GCF_059115405.1). Taxonomy (NCBI): domain Bacteria; kingdom Pseudomonadati; phylum Pseudomonadota; class Alphaproteobacteria; order Sphingomonadales; family Sphingosinicellaceae; genus Sandaracinobacter; species Sandaracinobacter sp. T42. The sequence continues at coordinate 124,734 of NZ_CM181101.1, read as the reverse complement.
ATCCGGAATCGGATCGAAGGGCGAGACGATGATCTGCGAAGCCGGCGGCTTCTTCACGGGGCAGATTTCCTCCACGCCGTTCGGCTTTGAATTGATCAGCAGCGCGACCTGTTCCAGCACGCCGTTGTGCTTCTCGTCGGCATCGAGGAGGGCCTTTGCGCGTTCGCAGAATTTCGAGTCCTCGGCATATTCGGAATAGCGGTTGGCGAGCGCGGTGGTGAACTTGTCGTAGCGGGCCTTGTCCCCCTCGCGGACAAAGTGTGCGAGCAGCTTCTGTTCGCCGGCGACGAGCTTGTCCTTCGCGCGGCCGACCCAGCGGTTGTAGGCGCCGGGCATGGAGCCGTCGGCGCGCCCGCATTTCAGCGCGCTGACCATCAGCACCGTCTGCAGGTCGCGCATGCGCGCGGCTTCATATTCCTCCGCTTCCCAGCAGGCAGCGCCCACGGGGGTGGAAACCGCGCCGGCCAGAGCAAGCGACGCCATCAGATTTGCGAACATGCGCATGAATTGAATGCCCCATGGGATCGTTGCCGTGCCCCTGTGAACGGCTGAAGATCCGCAGCAAGTAATGCCGAAGAGTTGCGGGCCTGTGAAGGGCCGCGCCGCTGTCGGAGTGGAGAGGGGAACTGGCTGGAGACATGGGTGAGGGGCAAGATGAAAAGGACCGCCCGGCGTTCGCCGGGCGGTCCGTATTCACTCTAACCCCTGATGGCCCAGTTTGCAGGCATCGCCATCCTCTTGAGCGGGATGCGGGATGCCGGGCCAGTTCCCGAACCCTGGCCGGCGCTGCCGTCCTTGGCGTTGCAAACCTAGAGCCAGTCGCCGGCAGTGTCATCAAACTGGAACATGGCATGCCGATTTCGAGGAAGCGCTGTTGCGGGCGCGCCACAGCATGGGCTAGGCAGCGCACGCCTGTTCCGGGGTGATCGGCCCCAGCGATCTGACGAGGTTCCATGCTGCTGTCCCGCTATCTTCTGCCCGTGATGAAGGAAACGCCTGCCGATGCGCAGATCGTTTCGCACCAGCTCATGCTGCGCGCCGGGCTGATCCGGCAGACGGCTGCCGGCATCTATGCCTGGCTGCCGCTGGGGCTGCGCGTGCTGGACCGGATCGCGGACATCGTCCGCCGGGAGCAGGACCGGGCCGGCGCCATCGAGCTGCTGATGCCCACCATCCAGTCCGCCGACCTGTGGCGGCAATCGGGCCGGTACGACGCCTATGGCCCTGAAATGCTGCGCTTCCAGGATCGGGGCGGGCGCGAGATGCTGTATGGCCCCACCAACGAGGAGATGATCACCGCGATCTTCCGCGACTGCGTGAGGAGCTACCGCGACCTTCCGCGCACGCTGTATCATATCCAGTGGAAGTTCCGGGACGAGGTGCGGCCCCGCTTCGGCGTGATGCGCGGGCGCGAATTCCTGATGAAGGACGCCTACAGCTTCGACATGGACGAAGAGGGCGGCCGCGCCAGCTATGACGCGCAGTTCACCGCCTATCTGCGGACCTTCGCGGCGCTGGGCCTGCGCGCGGTGCCCGTGCGCGCGCCCACCGGCCCCATCGGCGGCGACCTTTCCCACGAATTCCACATCCTGGCCGACACCGGCGAGAGCGAAGTCTTCTATGATTCGGCGCTGGACGAGGTGGACCTGACCGACCCGGATGCGCCCGCGACGCTGCGCGGCCTCTATGCGATGGAGGCCGAGGAGCATGAGAAGGTGGAAAACTGCCCCGTCCCGCCCGAGCGGCTGGCGAAGCGGCGCGGGATCGAGGTGGGCCATATCTTCTTCTTCGGCACCAAATATTCGGCCGCCATGGGAATGCAGGTGCAGGCGAAGGACGGCAGCCTGGTGAACCCGCTGATGGGCAGCTATGGCGTGGGTGTTTCCCGCCTGATGGGCGCCATCATCGAAGCGAGCCATGATTCGGCCGGCATCGTCTGGCCGGATTCCGTGGCGCCGTTCGACGTGGGCCTCATCAATCTGCGGGCCGACGACGCCGCCTGCGCCGAAGCGGCGCATGGCTTGCAGGCGAAGCTGGAGGCCGCCGGCCTTTCCGTGCTGCACGACGACCGCGACGCGCGCGGCGGCGAGAAGTTCGCAACGATGGACCTGATCGGCCTGCCCTGGCAGGTGACCGTCGGGCCCAAGGGCGTGGCCGCCGGCACCGTGGAACTGAAGCGGCGCGCGACCGGCGAGAAGCAGGAGGTTTCCATCGAAAGCGTGCTGGCGAAGCTCGCCCGGTGATCACCGCCTACGAGCGCATGATCGCCCGGCGCTATCTGCTGCCGGGGCAGGGCGAGCGCTTCATCGTGCTGGTGGCGGGCATCTCGCTGGTCGCTGTCGCGCTGGGCGTCGCCGCGCTGATTGCCGTGATGAGCGTGATGAACGGCTTCCGCGCGGAGCTGTTCGACCGCTTCCAGGGGCTGAACGGCCATGCCGTGGCGCAGGGCTATGGCGGCCGCCTGCCGGACTGGCGGCGGGTGATCGAGGAGGCGAAGAAGACGCCGGGGATCGTGACCGCCATTCCGCTGATCGAGCAGCCGCTGATGGGATCCGCCAACAGCCGGGTGGAAGGCGTGTTGGTACGCGGCATGACCATCGACGACATCCGCAAGACCGATGTGATCGCGAAGACGGTGAAGCAGGGCGACATCGCCCGGCTGAAGGAAGGCGAGCGGGTTGTCGCCATCGGATCGGGGCTGGCGCAGAATCTGGGGCTGAAGGTGGGGGACCAGATCGCCCTGATCTCGCCCGAGGGGACGACCACGCCGTTCGGAACCGTGCCGCGCATCGTTTCCTACGAGGTGGGCGCCATCTTCGAGATCGGCATCTATGATTTCGACAAGGCCTTCGTGGTGCTGCCGCTGGGCGAGGCGCAGACCCTGTTCGACATGGGCGACGAAGTGGGCATGGTGATGATGACCACGCTGGATCCCGACAAGGTGGATCAATATGTGCGCCCGCTGGCCGAGAAGATCGGGCTTTCGGCGCTGGTTTCCGACTGGCGGCAGCTGAATTCCGCCCTGTTCGAGGCGCTGGTGGTGGAGCAGGTGGTGATGTTCTGGGTGCTTTCCATCATCATCCTGGTTGCGGTGTTCAACATCCTTTCCTCGCTGATCATGCTGGTGCGCGCCAAGACGCGGGACATCGCCATCCTGCGCACCATGGGCGCAAGCCGCGCAGCGCTGATGCGGGTGTTCATGACGGTGGGGACGGCCATCGGCGGGCTGGGCGTGCTGCTGGGCTGTGTGCTGGGGTTCGTGGTGCTGCATTTCCGGCACGGCATCATCATGGGCGTTTCGCGCATCACCGGATCGAACCTGTGGGATCCTTCCGTGCGTTATCTGACGGAACTGCCCGCGAAGACCGACCCGGCCGAGGTGGTCGGGATCATCGTCCTCACCCTCGTACTCAGCTTCCTTGCCACGCTCTACCCGGCCTGGAAGGCGGCCAGCACGGATCCGGTCACGGTGCTTCGCTATGAGTGACGCGGCACTGGAACTGGCCGGCCTGACCAGAAGCTTCCGGCAGGGCGACGCCACCATCGAAGTGCTGCGCGGCGTGGACTTCCGGCTGGCGAAGGGCGAGATCGTGGCGCTGCTGGGGCCTTCGGGATCCGGCAAGTCCACCCTGTTGCAGGCGGCGGGGCTGCTGGAGGGTGGTTTCGGCGGGCGCATCGCGATCGACGGCACGCAAGCCGCCGATCTATCCGATGCCGCGCGCACGGCGCTCAGGCGCGACAAGCTGGGCTTTGTCTATCAGTTCCATCATCTGCTCCCTGACTTTTCCGCGGCAGAGAATGTGGTGCTGCCGCAGCTGATCCACGGCGCTGACAGGGCGGCCGCCGGCGCGCGTGCGCAGGAACTGCTGACGGCGCTGGGGCTTGGGGCCCGGCTGGATCATCGCCCGTCGCAGCTGTCCGGCGGAGAGCAGCAGCGGGTGGCGGTGGCGCGGGCGCTGGCGAACCGCCCGGTGCTGGTGCTGGCCGACGAACCCACCGGCAACCTGGACGAGGACACGGCGGCGCGGGTTCTGGATGAGTTCCTGTCGCTCGTCCGCTCGCAAGGCTCGGCCGCGCTGATCGCCACGCACAACCGGGCGCTCGCCGCGCGGATGGATCGGGTGGTGCGGCTGGATCATGGGAAGCTTGTGGCGGGTTAGGCCCCGTGAAGGGCGATTTTGTCCCCAGCTATGTGCGTTCCGGCGGTTGAGTGAAGCCGGCCGGGGTTTCAGGATAGACGGATGTTCATCCCGCTGAGAATCCAGACCTGCTTTTCGATGCTGGAATCCACCATCGAGGTGAAGGCGCTGGCGAAGGAAGCGGCGAAGCGCGGGTTTCCCGCCATCGGGCTGGCGGATCGCGGCAATCTGTTCGCTGCCATGGCCTTTTCCAAGGCCTGCATGGATGAAGGCGTGCAGCCGATCATCGGCACCCTGCTGCCCCTCGTGCGGGACATGCCGCCCGGCACGCTGAGGCCGGGGGCGAAACCGCCGGTCGATCATCTGGTGCTCTATGCGCAGAACGAGACGGGGTGGCAGAATCTGCTTCAGCTGGTTTCGGCCACGCACCTGGAGGGCGAGGCCGGGCTGGAGCGGCTGGACGGGCGCACGGCCGGTCTGCTGGCGTTGACGGGCGGGCCGGACGGCGCGCTGGCGAAGCTGCTCAGCGAGGGGCAGGCGGACGAGGCCGATGCGCTGGCGCGGCGGCTGAAACAGCTGTTCGGGGATCGGCTGTTCGTGGAGATTTCCCGCACCGGCGATCCGGTCGAGAAGGCGAGCGAGCATGGGCTGCTGGCGTTGGCGCATGCGCAAGGGCTGCCCATCGTGGCGACCAATCCGGCGCGTTTCCTTGAGCCTTCGGGCCATGCCGCGCACGACGTGATGCTGTGCATCGCCGAGGGCGCCTATCTGGAATCGGCGGATCGCAAGCGATCCAACCCGCGCCATTATCTGCCCACCGCCGCCGAGATGGCGGAGCGGTTCGCCGACCTGCCCGAGGCGCTGGCGATGACAGTGCATGTGGCGAAGCGCAGCGCCTTCGCGCTGAAGAAGCGCGACCCCGTGCTGCCCAAGCTGGTGCCTGACGCCGAGGCCGAGAAGGCGGAACTGGTGCGGCTGGCGGAGGAAGGGCTCAGGCGGCGGCTGGCGGCGATCGAGGTGGACGAGCAGCCTTATTGGGACCGGCTGGCCTTCGAACTGAAGATCATCGGGGACATGGGCTTTTCCGGTTACTTCCTGATCGTGGCCGATTTCATCCAATGGTCGAAGGCGCAGGGGATTCCGGTGGGACCGGGGCGGGGTTCGGGCGCGGGATCGGCGGTCGCCTGGGCGCTGCAGATCACGGATCTCGATCCGCTGGCGCTGGGGCTGCTGTTCGAGCGGTTCCTGAACCCCGAGCGCAAGTCGATGCCCGACTTCGACATCGATTTCTGCGAAACCCGCCGGGAAGAAGTGATCCGCTATGTGCAGCGGAAATATGGCCGCGAGCAGGTGGCGCAGATCATCACCTTCGGAACGCTGAAGGCGCGCGCGGTGGTGAAGGACGTGGGCCGGGTGATGCAGCTGCCCTATGGGCAGGTGAACCGGCTTTCCAACCTGATCCCGGCCAACCCGGCAGACCCCTGGGATCTGAACCGCACGCTGAACGGCGTGCCGGAACTGAAGCAGGAAATGGCGGCCGACCCGAAGGTGGAACGGCTGATCCAGGTGGGCCTGCAGCTGGAAAACCGGCCGCGTCATTCCTCCACCCATGCCGCCGGCGTGGTGATCGGGGACCGGAATCTTTCCGAGCTGGTGCCGCTGTATCGCGATCCCCGCTCGGACTTCCCCGTGACCCAGTTCGACCTGAAATGGGCCGAGGAAGCGGGGCTGGTGAAGTTCGACTTCCTGGGGTTGAAGACGCTGTCGGTGCTGGCGCGGGCGCGGGCGCTGATGGCGGCACGGGGGGTTGAGATCGACCTGGATGCGCTGCCCTGGGACGATCCGGATGTCTACCAGATGATGACCCGCGGCGACACGGTTGGGGTGTTCCAGTTCGAATCCGAGGGCATGCGCCGCGCGCTGGCGCTGGTGAAGCCGACGCTGTTCGAGGACATCATCGCGCTTGGCGCGCTGTATCGCCCCGGCCCGATGGACAACATCCCCAGCTTCGCCGCCCGGAAATGGGGCCGGGAAGAGCCGGATTACCTGCACCCCATGCTGGAGCCGATCCTGAAGCCGACCTACGGCGTGATCATCTACCAGGAACAGGTGATGCAGATCGCCCAGGTGCTGGCGGGCTACTCGCTGGGTGAAGCCGACCTGCTGCGCCGGGCGATGGGCAAGAAGATCCAGGCGGAGATGGACGCGCAGCGGGCGCGCTTCGTGGAAGGGGCCAAGGCCAATGGCGTGGATGGCGACCGCGCCGAATTCATCTTCAACCTTGTCGACAAATTCGCGGGATACGGCTTCAACAAGAGCCACGCGGCCGCCTATGCGCTGGTGGCCTGGCAGACGGCCTGGCTGAAGCATCATCATCCGGCCGCTTTCTATGCCGGATCGATGGCCTACGACATCCACCTGACCGACAAGCTGGCGGTGTTCGTGGACGACATGCGCCGGCTGGAGGTGCCGCTGCTGGGGCCGTGCATCAACGCCTCGTCTTCGGATTTCACCCTGGAGGATCACGAAGGCCGGATCGCCGTGCGCTATGCGCTGGGGGCGCTGAAGGGTGTGGGTGAAGGCGCGATGGAGGACATCGTGCGGGAGCGGACGGCGAACGGGCCGTTCCGCAGCCTGGACGATTTCGTCAACCGGATCGATCCGCGCGCGCTGAACCGGCGGCAGATGGAGGCGCTGGCATCGGCCGGCGCGTTCGACTGTTTCGGCCTGGACCGGGCGCGGGTTTACGCAGGCGCGGAACTGCTGATGGCCGCAGCGACGCGCGCGGCCGACCAGCGGATGACCGGGCAGGGCGGGCTGTTCGGCGCGGATTCGGCAGCCGAGGCCGTGCTGTTGCCCGATGTGAAGCCCTGGCCGCTGGGCGAGCGGCTTTCCAGGGAGCGGGAGGCGTTCGGCTTCTGGTTTTCGGGACATCCGGTGGAGGCGCATTCGCCCGTGCTGGCGGCCATGCATGTGGTGACGGCGGTGGATGCGCTGGCGAAGCGCGCGCCTGCCGGGACGCGGCAGTCTGTGAAGATGGCGGGGCTGGTGGAGGAGACCCGCTGGCGGGTGCCGCAGGGCAAGGGCCCCGACCGGCGCTACATGATGGCGGATCTGACGGACCAGTCCGGCAAATGGGGGGCGACCTGCTTCAACGCGGAGGCGCAGGAGGCGCTGGCCGCCGCGCTGGCTGCGGGAGAGCCGCTGCTGCTGGACGTGGAACTGCAGTGGCGCGAGGGCGATGAAAGCCCGCGGCTGACGATCCAGAATGCGACGCCGCTGAACGTGCTGGTGAAAACGGCACGGGCTCGGCTGGAAATCCGGCTGAAGCCGGATGCCGGAATCGATATCGTGCCGATGCTGGCCGCTTATCTGCAGCGCGGCGGCAAGGTGGTGGCGGAGGTTATGGTGCCGAGGACGAGCGGCGGGGAAGCGCAGTTGCTGCTGGGCCGCAACTTCCTGATTTCCGCCGGTGCGGATATCGAGATATCGCAGTTGCCGGGGGTCGAATCCGCGACCGTTTCCGCGATGGGGGCCCTGGCGGTGGTTTGAGCGGCCCTGCAACAGGGCCGGAAGGGGAGAATGGACATGCCGATTTCACTTTACGACGCCTTCGTGCCCGGCACGCGGCAGATCCTGGGTTCGGTGCAGGCACTGCTGGAAAAAGCCGAAGCCTGGTGCGCCGAACAGGGCTGCGGCGAGGCGGGGATCGTGAACGCAAGCCTGCATGAATCGATGTTGCCCTTCAGCTTCCAGATCAAGTCGGTGGCGAAGCACAGCTTCGGCGCAATCGAAGGCGTGCGGGCCGGCACGCTGGATGCCATGAGCGGCGCGATGCCGGGGGACTTCGCCGGCATGAAGGCGCTGCTGGCGAAGGCGGCCGAAGGGCTGGCCGCCGTGACGCCCGAGGAAATGGAAGGCTTGATCGGCCGGGACATGGCCTTCACGCTGCCGGGCATGACGCTGCCCTTCACGGCGGAGAATTTCCTTCTGTCCTTCGCGCAGCCGAACTTCTATTTTCATGCGACCACGGCCTATGCGATCATGCGGGCGAAAGGCGTGGGGGTCGGCAAGCGCGATTTCCTTGGCCAGCTCAGGCTGAAGATGTGAGGGCGCCCCCGAATGCCGGGCTGAAGGCGCCACTGATCTTCGTGGCGGCGCTGGTGGCCGGGATCAGCTACGTCTTCAGTTGGGCCATTCCCCTGCCGGACTGGGCGGCGATCGCCTGGAAGGGAGCGGGCGTCGGCCTGCTGGCGACCTGGGCGAGCCGCCAGGGCACCGGCACGGACCACAGGCTGCTGGCGACCGTGCTGGTCCTGGGCGCGACGGCGGACATGGTGCTGGAACTGCATTTCATGGCCGGGGCCGCGATCTTCGCGCTGGGGCATGTGGTGGCGATCCCGCTTTACCTGCGCAACCGGCGGCCCGGCGTGGGCGCAAGGGACGTGGCGCTGGCGGCAGCGTTCCTGGCCGGAACCGTGGCGCTGGCCTTCCATCTGGCGAGCCCGGACTGGGCGCCGGCGGTTGCCGTCTACACGCTGTTCCTGGCCGCGATGGCGGCCTGTGCGCTGATGTCCCGCTTTGCGCTTGCGGCGGCAGGTGCGCTGCTGTTCGTGCTGAGCGACCTGCTGATCTTCGCGCGGATGGATCTGATCGCCAATGTCGGCTGGGCGGACCTGGCCATCTGGGCCACCTATTTCGGCGGCCAGGCCCTGATCGCCTGGGGCGTGGCCTCGGCGTTGGCCGTGCCCCGGCTTGACTCCGGCGCCACCCGACACTAGTTCCGCCGCCCATCCCACACGCGAGGGGAAACCTTCCGGTGCCCGGCCACAGTCGGGCTTACCTTCGCGGCGGACCAACCGGTTAGGAGAAAAGACCATGACGGCACAAGACGTGTCGATGCAGGCGCTGCTGGAAGCTGGCGCCCATTTCGGCCACCAGACCCACCGCTGGAATCCGAAGATGAAGCCCTACATCTTCGGCGAGCGCAACGGCGTTCACATTCTCGATCTGTCGCAGACGGTGCCGCTGTTCGCGCGCGCGCTGGATTTCGTGCGCGCCACCTCGGCCGCTGGCGGCAAGGTGCTGTTCGTCGGCACGAAGCGCCAGGCGCAGGAGCCGATCGCGGAAGCCGCCCGTCGTTCGGGCCAGCATTATGTCAACCACCGCTGGCTGGGCGGCATGCTGACGAACTGGAAGACGATCTCGGCCTCGATCAAGCGTTTCAAGACGCTTGAGGAGCAGCTTTCGGGCGACACGCACGGCTTCACCAAGAAGGAAGTGCTGAAGATGACCCGGGAGCGCGACAAGTTCGAAGCCTCGCTGGGCGGCATCCGCGACATGAACGGCCTGCCCGATCTGATGTTCGTGGTGGACGTGAACAAGGAAGATCTGGCGATCAAGGAAGCCAATGTGCTTGGCATTCCGGTGATCGCGATCCTGGATTCCAACTGCGATCCCGCCAACATCGCCTTCCCGGTTCCGGGCAATGACGATGCGAGCCGCGCCATCCAGCTGTATTGCAATGCCGTGGCCGATGCGATCCTGAGCGGCAAGCAGGGCCGCATGGCCGACCAGGGCGTCGATCTGGGCGCGATGGCCGAGCCCGAGCTGGATCCGGCGCTGACGGCCTGACGGTCCGGCGGGTTTTTACCCGCCGTGTCATCAAACTGACGTTCGGGGGTTGCACGAAGCCGTGCAGCCCCCTGAACCCTTAAGAGCAGATTTCGAAAGAGAAGAGGAGCCGAAGATGGCCAACATTACCGCCGCCCTCGTCAAGGAACTCCGCGACCTGACCGGCGCGGGCATGATGGACGCCAAGAAGGCGCTCGTCGAAGTGGAAGGCGAAATCGAGAAGGCGATCGACTGGCTGCGCGCCAAGGGTCTGGCCGCCGCCGCCAAGAAGGCGAGCCGCACGGCCGCCGAAGGGCTGGTGGGCGTGGCCGTTTCCGGCAACCGCGGCGCAGTCGTGGAAGTGAACGCCGAAACCGACTTCGTCGCCAAGAACGCGCAGTTCCAGGACTTCGTGAAGGAAGTCGCCCAGGTCGCGCTCGCCAGGGGCGAGAAGGTGGAAGATCTGCTGGCGGCGCCCTATCCCGCCGGCGGCGGCACCGTGCAGGACGTGCTGACGCACAACATCGCAACCATCGGCGAACAGCAGGTTCTGCGCCGTGCCGAGGTGGTTGAAGCGACCGGCGTGGTGGCCTCCTACATCCACAACGCTGCGGCCCCGGGCCTGGGCAAGATCGGCGTGCTTGTCGCCATCGACAGCGACATTGCCGACAAGGACGCGCTGATGACGATCGGCAAGCAGATCGCCATGCATGTGGCGGCCGCCAACCCGCTGGCGCTTTCGATCGAGCATATCGATCCGGCCCTGCTGGAGCGCGAGCGCGCGATCGCGGCCGAGAAGGCCGCCGGTTCGGGCAAGCCAGCCGACATCATCGAGCGCATGGTGGATGGCGCGGTGAAGAAGTTCGCCGGCGAACAGGCGCTGCTGAGCCAGGTGTTCGTGATCGACGGCAAGTCGAAGGTGGGCGATTTCATCGCCACCGAAGCCAAGCGTCTGTCGGGCAACCTGCTGGTGGCCAAGTTCATCCGCTTCCAGCTGGGCGAAGGCATCGAGAAGGCCGAGAGCGATTTCGCGGCCGAAGTGGCTGCCGCCGCCGGCGTCGCCTGATTCCGCGCTGAATTGATCGGGGCGCATCCGGGTTGCCGGGTGCGCCCTTTTCATGTCCGCCGCACGTCGCTAAGCGGGGACAGTTCCAACAGACAGGCTGTTCATGTCCTCCACGCCTCACAAGCGAATCCTCCTGAAGCTTTCGGGCGAGGCTGCCATGGGCGACCAGGCGTTCGGCATCGATCCCGTGACCGTGCAGCGCGTCGCGGGCGAGGTGAAGGCGGCCAAGGACCAGGGCCTGGAGCTCTGCCTGGTGATTGGCGGCGGCAACATCTTCCGCGGCATGGCGGGCGCCGCCAAGGGCATGGACCGGGCAACGGCCGATTACATGGGCATGCTGGCGACCGTGATGAACGCGCTGGCGATGCAGGACGCGCTGGAGCAGCTGGGCGTGGAAACGCGGGTGATGTCGGCCATTCCGATGGCGGCCGTATGCGAACCCTATATCCGCCGCCGGGCCGAACGGCATCTGGAAAAGGGCCGGGTGGTGATCTTTGCCGCCGGCACCGGCAGCCCCTATTTCACCACCGACAGCGGCGCGGCGCTGCGCGCGGCGGAAATGAAGTGCGATGCCCTGTTCAAGGGAACATCGGTGGACGGCGTGTACGACAGCGACCCCAAGACGAACCCCGGCGCGACGCGCTATGAACGGATCGGCTTCGACAAGGTGCTGGCGGACAATCTGAAGGTGATGGATGCGGCGGCGATCGCGCTGTGCCGCGACAACCGCATCCCGATCGTGGTGTTCAATATCCGGGAAGAGGGAAATCTGGCCCGGGTGCTTGCCGGCGACGGCGTTTCGACCGTCGTTGGCGGGCAGGACTGATCCAAGGGGAGTATCATGGCTGAATTCGACGCCAACGCAACCAAGGCCGATCTCGACCGCCGCATGAAGGGCGCTGTCGAGACGCTGAAGAGTGACCTGGGCGGCCTGAGGACCGGCCGCGCCTCGACCACGCTGCTCGATCCGGTGCAGGTGGAAGTCTATGGCGCGAACATGCCGCTGAACCAGGTGGCGACGGTGACGGCGCCCGAGCCGCGGATGCTGGCGGTTCAGGTGTGGGATCGTTCGAACGTGCAGATGGTGGAAAAGGCGATCCGTTCCGCCGGGCTGGGCCTGAACCCGGTGACGGAAGGCCAGACGCTGCGCCTGCCCATCCCCGACCTGACGGAAGAACGCCGCAAGGAACTGGCGAAGCTGGCGACGCAATATGCCGAAAAGGCGCGGGTCGCGATCCGCAACGTGCGCCGGGACGGCAACGACGTGCTGAAGACGGCCGAGAAGAAGGGCCAGATCAGCCAGGACGAGCAGAAGCGCCTGGAGGGCGAGGTGCAGAAGCTGACCGACAAGGCCATCGCCGAAGTGGACGCCGCAGCAACCGCCAAGGAGAAGGAAATCCTTGGCAAGTGAAATGGTTCAATCCCGTGCGTCCGGCCCAGCCGGCGGGTGAGGCCGCGAGCGGCCCCGCCGACGAAGCCGGGCCCGTGCCCGGCGGGCCGCGCCATGTGGCCATCATCATGGACGGCAACGGCCGCTGGGCGAAGGCGCGACGTCTGCCGCGCGTGGCGGGGCACCGGGCCGGGGTGGATGCCGTGCGGCGCATCGTGCGCGCCGCCCCGCGCATGGGAATCGAGACGCTGACCCTCTACGCCTTCAGTTCGGAGAACTGGCGGCGGCCGGCGGACGAGGTTTCCGACCTGATGAGCCTGCTGCGGCATCATCTGCTGGCCGAACTGGAAGAGCTGGATTCGGCGGGTGCGCGGTTGAGCCTGATCGGCGACTGGCGGGCGATGAAGCCCGATGTCGTCGAGCGGCTGGAAAATGCGATCGAATCGACGCGCGGCAACAGCCGGTTCCGGTTGGTGGTCGCGCTGAACTATGGCGGTCAGGATGAGATCGTCCGCGCCGCACGGGCTCTGGCGGCCCGCACCACACGGGGTGAGATCGCCGCGGACGACATCACCGCAGAGATGATCGATGCGGAGCTGGACACGGCCGACCTGCCGCCCGTCGACCTCATCATCCGTTCGTCCGGGGAGCAACGGCTGTCCAACTTCCTGCTGTGGCAGGCCGCCTATGCCGAAATGTGGTTCACCCCCGTGTTGTGGCCCGATTTCGACGAGTCTGTCCTGAAAGAGGCCATTCAGGCCTTTGCCCAGCGCGAGCGCCGTTATGGCGGACGCTGAGAACGGCGCGCGCGCGGCGGGCGCTTCCAACCTGAAATCCCGCGTGATCGTGGGAGCCTTTCTGGCCGTGGTCGCCGTGGCCGACATCTGGGTTGGCGGGCCGGCCTTCACGCTGATGATCGCAGCCGGCGTGGGGCTGGTGCTGTGGGAATGGGGCGGAATGCACGGCACGCCGCAGCCCTGGCGGATCGCGGGGCTGGCGGCGCTGGCGGCAGCCTGTGCGCTGGCGCACATGGGCCGGCCTGTGCCGGCGCTCCTGCTGTTGCTTGGGGCGGTTCTGGCGCTGCTGCTGCTGTCCACCCTGCTGCGGGCTGGCGGCAAGCGCTGGATTTCGACCGGGCTTGCCTATGCCGGCCTGCCGGCGGTTTCGCTGATCTGGCTGAGGAACCAGCCGGACGGTTTCGCGCTGGTGATGTGGACGATGGGCCTTGTCTGGGCAACGGACATCCTGGCCTATTTCGCCGGGCGGGCGATCGGCGGGCCGAAGATCTGGCCCGCGATCAGCCCCAACAAGACCTGGGCCGGCCTGCTGGGCGGCATGGCCGGGGCCGGCGCCTTTTCGGTGCTGTTCGCCCATTTCGCCGGCTGGCCGCAGGCGTTGCCGCTGATGGCGTTGCTGGGCGCCGGGCTGGCCGTTGTGGCCCAGGCGGGGGACTTTTTCGAAAGCTGGCTGAAACGGCGCGCCGGGGTGAAGGATTCGGGAACACTGCTGCGGGCGCACGGCGGGATCATGGACCGGGTGGACGGGCTGGTGCCGGTGGCCTGCGTGGTGGCGCTGTGGGCCGGCCTGCAGCAGCCGGCCGACTATGTGATGAGGGTGACGGAGATGCTGGCTTGAAGCGGCTGACGATACTTGGCGCGACCGGCTCTGTCGGGGCGTCCACGCTGGATCTCGTGGCGCGCAATCCGGATCGCTTTGCCGTGGCGGCGCTGACAGCCGGGCAGGACTGGCGGCGTCTGGCCGAACTGGCGCGCACCTTCCGGCCCGCTCATGTGGTGATTGCCGACGAGTCTGCATACGCCGATCTGTCGGCCGCGCTGGCCGGGGAACCTGTGACCGTTTCCGCCGGCGCCGACGCACTGGCCGCCGTGGCGCGGGAGCCAGCCGACCTTGCAGTTGCCGCGATCGTGGGCGCGGCCGGGCTGCCGCCGACGCTGGCTGCGGTGGAGGCAGGCATTCCGGTGGCGCTGGCCAACAAGGAGGCGCTGGTGTGCGCCGGCGGGCTGATGACGGCGGCCGCCGAGCGGACGGGCGCAGCGCTGCTGCCCATCGACAGCGAACACAACGCGATCTTCCAGGTGCTGGAGGACAGATCACGCGTGAGCCGGATCGTGCTGACGGCGTCGGGCGGGCCATTCCGCCAGATGCCGCGCGAGGCGATGGCAAGCGTGACGCCCGCGCAGGCGGTGAAGCATCCCACCTGGTCCATGGGGGCCAAGATCTCCATCGATTCGGCGACCCTGATGAACAAGGGGCTTGAGCTGATCGAAGCCTATCATCTGTTCGGCGTGCGGGCGGAACAGCTGGGCGTGCTGGTGCATCCGCAGAGCCTGGTTCACGGGCTGGTCGAATATGTGGACGGATCCGTTCTGGCCCAGCTGGGGCCGGCGGACATGCGGGTGCCGATCGCCCATGCGCTGGCCTGGCCGGAACGCATCGCGACCCCGGTGGAGCGCCTGGATCTGGCGAAGATCGGCCGGCTGGACTTCGAGGAAGCGGATCGTGTGCGATTCCCGGCCCTTGCGCTCGCCGAAGCCGCGCTGGCCGAAGGACAGTGCAGGCCCTGTGTGCTGAACGCCGCCAACGAGGTGGCGGTGGCCGCCTTCCTGGAAGGCCGGATCGGGTTCCTGGACATTGCCGCCGTGGTGGCCGACACGCTGGAGTCGCTGGAGACCCGCTGCCCGGCGAATCTGGACGACGTATTCGAGACCGACCGGCGGGCGCGGGCGCATGCACAACAATATGTTACGCGCGTGAAACAGGCTTCATTTGCGGGCCACCGGGCGGCCGGATAGACAGGCGACATGGAAACGCTCGCCAGCCCCGGTATTTTGTTCACGCTTGCCATCTTTGCGCTTGTCATCGGCGTTCTCGTGTTCGTGCACGAGTTCGGCCATTATGGCGTGGCGCGCCTGTTCGGCATCAAGGTGGAAGCCTTCGCCGTGGGGTTCGGCAAGGAGATTGTCGGCTGGACGGACAGGCACGGCACCCGATGGAAGCTTGGCTGGATCCCGATGGGAGGCTATGCCAAATTCGCAGGTGACGCCAACGCGGCGAGCCAGCCGGACTTCTCTCTGGATGCGGAACTGCCGCCCGAGGAGCGGGCAAACCTGTTCCACAACCGGCCGCTGTGGCAGCGTTCGCTGGTGGTGGCGGCGGGCCCGGCCATCAACTTCCTGTTCGCGATCCTGATCTTCGCCGCCTTCTTCATGACCTATGGCCACCAGATCACGCCGGCCGTGGTGGGCAAGGTGGTGGACGGCACGCCGGCCGCCGCCGCCGGCCTGAAGCAAGGCGACCGCATCCTGAGCATCGACGGGCAGGGCGTGGACCGGTTCGAGGATGTGAGCCGGATCGTCGCCATCAATCCCGGCACGCCGATCGAGATCCAGGTCGAGCGTGATGGCCAGCCCCTCTCGCTGGATGCGAAGCCCCGCATCGTGACCGAGGTGGACCGCTTCGGAAATACCTATCAGCGTGGCCAGCTCGGCCTGATGTCGGGTGAACTGGTCGTCGTGCGGCACGGGCCGGTGCAGGCGCTGCGCTGGGCGATGGTGGAAACCTGGGCGACCGTGCGCATGATGTGGGACACGATGGCCCAGGTGGTCACGGGTCGCCGCCCGCTGGACGATCTGGGCGGACCGGTGAAGATCGCGCAGTTTTCCGGGCAGAGCGCGACGCTGGGGCTGCCGGCCCTCATCGGCTTCATCGCGCTCATCTCGATAAACCTCGGGTTCATCAACCTGCTGCCAATCCCGATGCTGGACGGCGGGCATCTGTTCCTCTACGCGCTTGAGGGTGTCCGGCGTCGGCCGCTTCATCCCAAGGTACAGGAATGGGCGTTCATGTCGGGATTCGCGCTGCTGATGTCGCTGATGCTGGTGCTTACATGGAACGACCTTCGGTCGGTCGGGGTGTGGGACCGCATCGCCAGCGTCATCGGCTGACCAGGCAGGAAACCAGGGATCACGTGACGATCAATGTGGCGGCGGCGGGCCACGGCCTTGCCAAGTTAACCAAATCCAGCCGTTCCAGCTGTCTGCCGTTCCTTCTTATCGGAACGGCGCTGGTGGCGCCGTCCGCCGCGTTCGGACAGGCTGTTCCGCCCGGGCAGGCGCCCGTGCAGGCCGCGCCGGCCGCGGAACCCGCGGCTGCCGCCCCGGCGGCGGAGGTGCGGCGGATCCGTTCGGTGAACGTCGTGGGCAACGAGCGTCTGGAGCCTGATACCGTCAGGTCCTATGTGGAATTGCGCCCGGGCGAGGTTTATGATCGGGTGCTGCTGGATCGCGCGCTGAAGGACCTGTTCGCGACCGAATTGTTCGCCGACGTGCAGATCCGCGACGATGGCGACGGCAATATCACGATCGACGTGCGTGAAAATCCGGTGATCAACCGCGTGATCATCGAAGGCGCCAAGCGCGTGAAGGAAGACAAGATCCGCGAGGAGATCAAGGTGGCGCCCCGCCAGATCTTCACGCGCAGCCGGGCGCGGGCCGATGTGGCGCGCATCCTGGAACTGTATCGCCGGGGCGGGCGCTTCGCCGCCAGGGTCGAGCCCAAGATCGTCCAGCTGGAGCAGAACCGCGTCGATCTGATCTTCGAGATTTCCGAAGGTGCGAAATCGAAGGTCCGGCAGATCAACATCATCGGCAACGAACAGTTTTCCGACAAGGAACTGCGCGAGGAAATGGTGACGCGGCAGGCGCGGCCGCTGCGCATGTTCACGTCCAACGATACCTATGATCCCGACCGTCTGGCCTATGACCAGCAGAAGCTCCGGCAATTCTACCTGACGCAGGGTTTTGCGGATTTCCGCGTGGTCTCGTCTGTGGCGGAGCTGACCCCGGACCGGCGCGACTTCATCGTGACCTATGTGATCGAGGAAGGCGAGCGCTACAAGTTCGGGAAGGTGGATCTGGAAAGTCAGATCCGCGACGTGAAGGCCGACGCCTTCAAGGCGCTCATCCCCATGAAGGAGGGGGACTGGTATAATGCCAAGATGGTGGAAGACACCATCGACGGCCTGACGGAATCCGTCGGCCTGCTGGGCTATGCCTTCGCTGATGTCCGCCCCAATTTCGACCGGGACAAGGACAAGAAGGAGATGGGGATCACCTTCGTGATCAACGAAGCGCCCCGTGTCTATGTCGAGAGCGTGACGATCAACGGCAACACCCGCACCCGGGACGAGGTGATCCGGCGGGAATTCCGGCTTGCCGAAGGCGACGCCTTCAACTCTGTGAAGGTGAAGCGCTCCCGCGACCGGATCCAGAGCCTGGGCTTCTTCCAGGAAAAGCTGGAAGTGAAGCAGAACCCCGGCACCGCGCCCGACAAGGTGGCGCTGCAGGTGGATGTGGAAGAACGACCGACGGGGTCATTGCAGCTCTCGGCCGGCTTCTCGTCGATCGAACGCTTCATCTTCAGCTTCTCCATCGAGGAGCGGAACTTCCGCGGCCGGGCGCAGCAACTGCGGCTGAGCGCGAATATCAGCTCCTATTCGAGGTCGATCGAGCTGGGCTTCACCGAGCCCTATCTGTTCGATCGCAACCTCGCGCTGGGCTTTGATGTGTTTCGGCGGGATTACAACAGCTTCACCTTCAACACGAACGGTGATCGCTCGACCACCTACGAACAGACCACGACCGGCTTCCAGATCCGTGCCGGCACGGCGATCACCGAATACTGGTCGGCGCAGATGCGCTATGGCTTCTCGGTCGATGACGTGGGGCTGGACCAGGCGACCTATTACACCAACGGCGTCTGCGATCCGCTGAAGGCCGGCCGTTACCTGTGCGAGGCGGTGGGCCGGAACACGGTTTCGTCGATCGGCTACAGCCTGGTGAACGACACACTGGACAACCGGATGCGGCCGTCGCGCGGGCAGCGGTTCATCCTGAGCCAGGATTTCGCCGGGCTTGGCGGTTCGGTGAAGTATCTGCGCACGCGGGTGAACTATGACCGCTACTGGCGACTGCCGGCGAACTTCATCCTGAACATCGGCGGCGAGGCCGGAAACATCTTCGGCTGGGGCGGCGAGGACGTCCGTCTTGTGGACCGCTTCTATCTGGGTGAGCCGCGGTTCCGCGGCTTCGGCATCCGCGGCGTGGGCCCGCGGATCATCCGCAAGAGCTACAACAAGGTGACCGATACGGTCGATACCAACAAGGACAACTGGTTCAGCGACGCAGTCGGTGGACAGAGCTATTATCTGGGCCGGGTGGAAGTGGAAGTTCCGCTTGGATCCGGCGGGCGCGAACTGGGCCTGCGGCCTTCCGTGTTCGTGGATGTCGGCGCCCTGTGGGACGTGACCTTCCCCGACCTCTACACCAAGGCCGACAACATCGTGGAGCAGGCCTGCGACGCCAACGGCCAGAACTGCGTGGACTACACGACGCCCGGCTTCATCGAGGAAGCCTATGGCAACAGCGCCAGTCCGCGCGTTTCAATCGGCGTGGGCGTTTCGTGGAATTCACCCTTCGGTCCCTTCCGCTTTGACCTTGCGAAAGCGCTGAAGAAGGTGGAAGGCGACGAGACGCAGATCTTCCAGTTCAATGTAGGAACCCAATTCTGATGACGACGTTTCTGAAGACCGTGACGGCCGCACTTCTGATCGGAGCCGCTGCTGTTCCGGCTGCTGCCCAGCAGCTGTCGCCGCCGGTGATCATGATTGTGGACATGGACCGGGTGGTGAACGAGAGCGCCGCCGGCAAGCAGGCCGCGACCGACCTGCAGGCGAAGGCCCAGCAACTGGCCACCCGCCGCACCACGCTGGCTGGCCAGCTGCAATCCGAAGCCCAGGCCATCGGGCAGGGCCAGCAGAACAAGACGCTGGCGGGCCCGGCGCTGGAGCAGCGCGTGAAGGCCTTCCAGGACAAGGAAAACGCGGCCAACCAGGAACTGGCGCGCGGCCAGGAGGAACTGGCCCGTTCGCGGCAGTATGTGATCCAGCAGATTTCCACCGCTTCGGATCCGATCATCACGCAGATCATGCGGGAGCGCGGCGCCTCGATCGCGCTGCAGAAGGGCGCGACCCTTCAGCACACCGCTTCGCTGGAAGTCACCAACGACGTGATCGGCCGGCTGAACACCAGCCTGCCCAAGGTTTCGGTGACGCCGCCGGCCCCGACCGCGCCGGCCGCGCCGCGCAACTGAGGCGGGGCTGACGACCTTGGAGATCGGCGGCATTCTCGCGCGGCTTCCGCACCGGTTCCCCATGCTTCTTGTGGACCGGGTGGAGGCGCTGGTGCCCAATGAGCGCATCACCGCCGTAAAGGCGGTGACGTTCAACGAGCCCTTCTTCCAGGGCCATTTCCCCGGCCGCCCGATCATGCCGGGCGTTCTGATCGTGGAGGCGCTGGCCCAGGCCGCCGGCGTCCTCGCGATCGACAGCCTGGGGCTGCAGGGCACGGGCAAGCTCGTCTATTTCATGGCGATCGAGGACGCGAAGTTCCGCAAGCCTGTGGAGCCTGGTTGCCTGCTGAAGCTGGAGGCAGAGTTCATCCAGCGCCGCGCGACTGTGTGCAAGTTCGCCGGACGGGCGCTGGTGGATGGTGTGCTGGCGGCGGAAGCGCGCTTCACCGCGATGATCGCGGACCCGCCGGCCTGATCGTCGGGCTGCCGGATCCGGGCGCTGCCCGGTCCGGCGTCGGTTCCAGTTTCAGTCGATGCGCCTGCGCTTGCCGCTGCTGCGGCGGACAAGCATGATGGCCGCCGTTGCCAGGCCGAGTGCGGCGATCCCGTTCGGGGTCAGGATCAAGGCGGCGACTGCGTCAATGGTGTCCAGCACGACTCGACTCCTCTGCCTGTGTTGCAATGCAGCATATACGGCATCTGTAAGTCAATCACGTGCAGGAATGCGCGGAAATGTGCCCGGCGCGCGATGAATCAGGCCAGATCGGCTGGCCTGTTGATATTGCGCAAGCCCGGAAGGGGAACTGGCCTCGCCCCCAGCCCGGCGGCGAGCCGGCGGATCGATACCGCGCCTTCCGTCAGCGCAACGCCCTCTATTCGTGGAAGAAGCCCGACGGGCCAAAGGCCCAGCAACCATTGATCCTGCGCCACGGCCGGCGCGGGGGAGAGCCGGGCGACCGTGTCCGGCGGGATACCGAGCAGGTCGCAGGGCGCGAGCAGAACGGCTTCGAACCCGTGCAGGCGGGCATGCTGCAGTGCGGCGCAAAGACCGCCGACGGGGCCCAGGCCGGGAACGGGCTGGTCCGTGAGCATCGGCAGCCCGTTCCAGCTCCGTCCGCACAGGACAAGGTCGTCTGTCTGCGGCGTCAAAGCCTGCGCGACATGGGCGATGAGCGGCCTTCCCTGATACCGCGCAAGGGCCTTGTCGCTGCCGAAGCGGCTCGATTTGCCACCCGCGAGGATCGCAGCAAGGATTCGCCCGGGGGTCAGGCGGTTTCCTCGAACAGTTCGCGGCCGATCAGGTAGCGGCGGATTTCGGAGGTGCCGGCGCCGATTTCATACAGCTTCGCGTCGCGCAGAAGGCGGCCGGCCGGATAATCGTTGATATAACCGTTTCCGCCCAGTGCCTGGATTGCTTCCAGCGCCATCCAGGTGGCCTTTTCCGCCGAATAGAGGATGGCACCCGCGGCATCCTTGCGGGCGGTCTCTCCCCGGTCGCAGGCTTCAGCCACCGCATAGACATAGGCGCGCGCCGTGCTGAAGGCGACATACATGTCGGCGATCTTGCCCTGCATCAGCTGGAACTGACCGATCGGCTGGCCGAACTGCCTGCGATCATGGACATAGGGCAGCACGAGATCGAGGCAGGCCTGCATGATGCCCAGCGGCCCGCCGCACAGCACGACGCGCTCGTAATCGAGGCCGGACATCAGCACCTGCGCGCCCCGTCCTTCCGCGCCCAGCACATTCCCGAAGGGGACTTCGCAATCCTCGAAGATCAGCTCGCAGGTGTCGGAGCCGCGCATCCCCAGCTTGTCGAGCTTCTGCGCGGTGGAGAAGCCCTTCATGCCGCGTTCGATCAGGAAGGCGGTGATTCCGCGCGGCCCGGCTTCGGGGTCAGTCTTGCCATAGACGACCAGCGTGTCCGCGTGGGGGCCGTTGGTGATCCAGAACTTGTTGCCGTTCAGCACATAGCGGTCGTTCCGCTTTTCCGCGCGCAGCCGCATCGAGACGACATCGGAGCCAGCGCCCGGCTCCGACATGGCGAGGCTGCCGACATGTTCGCCCGAGATCAGTTTCGGCAGATATCTGGCCTTCTGTTCTGCCGTGCCCCAGCGCGCGATCTGGTTGATGCACAGGTTGGAGTGCGCGCCGTAGGACAGGCCGATGGAGGCGGAGGCGCGGCTGATTTCCTCCACCGCGATCACATGGGCGAGATAGCCGAGCCCGGCGCCGCCATCCGCTTCGGGAACGGTGATTCCGTGAAGCCCGAGCGCGCCGAGTTTCGGCCAGAGATCGCGCGGGAATATGTTCGTCCGGTCGATCTCGTCCGCGCGGGGGGCGATTTCGGCATCGGCGAAGGCCCGCACGCTGTCGCGCAGCATCTGGAGTTCGGGGCCGTGGTTGAAGCGGAGCATGGGAATGGTCATGGCATGTGTCTAGCGATTTGCGGGCCGCAATGCCATTCATCGCGCGTTCGGCAACGGGCCGTTAGCCGGCGGAAGGGCAAAGGGGAGACGGCATGTCGGGGCTTGGCAGGCTTTGCGGCGGAACAGGGCGGCGCGTGGCGCTGGCCCTCGCTCTGCTGGCACCGGTTTCAGCCTGCGCCCCGGATGATGCCCGGAAAGACCCTTGCGCCAGAGCCCGGCCCTGCCAGGGGAAGCAGCCCCCGCCGATCCTTTACTGAGGCCTGCTTAGGGGAGGGCCCTTCACGAATCGGCGCGCACCAGCGTGACCAGCAGCGCCCCTTCCTGAACCTGCCCGCCGACGGTTGCGGAGACGGCTTCGACCCGCGCATCGAACGGTGCCGTCAGCCGGTGCTCCATCTTCATCGCTTCCAGCACGGCGAGCCTGTCGCCGGCCTGCACGCTGTCTCCGGCCTTGACGAACAGACCGATGAGCTTGCCCGGCATGGGGGCGACGATCTGACCGTCGGACGGGCCGGCGGCGGAGTGGCCGGCCCAGGCGGGGTTTTCGAAGAAGAAGCGCCAGGTCAGGCCCTTCAGCCGGGCCTCGACCCCGCCTTCGATGGAAATGATTGCGGCCTGGCGGCTGGGCGCCAGGAGCGCGCCTTCCAGCCGGATGCCGTCCGGGCCGACGGCATGGCGATATTCGGTGCCGTCCTCGCCCCACAGGGCGGCCGGGCTGACGGGCGGCAGGTTCAGCCGGAACGGGCGCGCGAAGTGACCGTCTGCGGCGGATGGCGCGCGGGCGGCCGCCGCCGCCGCGATGACAGCCGGCGGTGGCGTCTGATGCGCGAACAGGCCGGATTCATGGGTGGCGATGAATCCAGTGTCCACCTCTGCCGCCACGAATGCGGGATGCGCCGCAAGCCGGGCGAGGAAGCCGCGGTTGGTGGTGACGCCTTCAACCACGGTCCGGTCCAGCGCGCTGACCAGTTGCGCCAGCGCCTCCTCTCTGCTGGAGGCGTGCGTGATCAGCTTGGCGATCATCGGATCATAATGAACGGTCACCTCGCCGCCCTGTTCCACCCCGGTGTCGATGCGGGCGCCTTCCCCGAAGACCAGCCGGGTGAGGGTGCCGGTGGAGGGCAGAAAGCCCTTGTCCGGGTTTTCGGCATAGAGCCGCGCTTCCACCGCATGGCCGTGGCATTCGATGGCATCCTGCATCAGCGGCAGCATTTCCCCGCGCGCGACGCGGATCTGCCATTCCACCAGATCCTGGCCCGTGATCGCCTCTGTCACGGGATGTTCCACCTGCAGGCGGGTGTTCATTTCCATGAAGTAGAATTTCGGGTCGCCGTTCTCGTCGCGATCGTCCATGTCGAGGATGAACTCGACCGTGCCGGCGTTCTCATAGCCGATGGCATGGCCGGCGGTGACGGCGGCGACGCCCAGCACATGGCGCAGTTCATCCGACAGGCCCGGCGCGGGCGCTTCCTCGATCACCTTCTGGTGGCGGCGCTGCAGCGAACAGTCCCGCTCGAACAGGTGGACGACATTGCCGTGCCGATCCCCGAAGATCTGCACTTCCACATGCCGGGGCCGGGCGATCAGCTTTTCCAGCATCACACCATCGTTGCCGAAGGCGGCGGCCGCCTCGCGCTTGGCGGCCAGCAGCGCCTCGGTGAACTCGGCTTTCGTGTTCACGGGCCGCATGCCCTTGCCGCCGCCGCCCGCGACCGCCTTGATGAGCAGCGGATAGCCGATCATCTCGGCCATGCGCTCCAGCCGGGGCAGGGACTGGTCATCGCCCATGTAGCCGGGCGTCACCGGCACGCCGGCGGCCTTCATCTTGGTTTTCGCGCTGTCCTTCAGGCCCATCACCCGGATCGCCTGATCCGAGGGGCCGACGAAGATCAGGCCCGCCTTGCGCACAGCCTCGGCAAAGTCGGCATTCTCACTGAGGAAGCCATAGCCGGGGTGGACGGCATCCGCGCCGGTTTCCTTCGCGGCGGCCAGGATCTTTTCCGGCAGCAGATAGGAGTCACGCGCCGGGGCCGGGCCGATGGCCACGGCTTCGTCGGCCATGCGCACATGGGGGGCGTTCGCGTCAGCCTCCGAATAGACGGCAACGGTGGTGATGCCCATGCGCCTTGCGGTGCGGATGATGCGGCAGGCGATCTCGCCCCGGTTGGCGATCAGCAACTTCTTCATTTGGGGGCCCATTCGGGTTTGCGCTTCTCAAGGAAGGCGGCGAGGCCTTCATGGCCTTCGGCGGAGGCGCGGCGCGCGGCGATCCGTTCGGCGGTGTCGGCGCGCAGGGAATAGCTGATGGTGGCGTCCGCCACGTCGCGGATCAGCGCCTTGGCGTCGGCGATGGCGCCGGGCGCGCCAAGCAGCAGGTTTTGGAACCAGCCTTCGGCCAGCGCTTCCACATCCTCGCCCACGGCGTGGACGAGGCCCATGGCCTGCGCCTGTTCCGCGCCGAAGCTCTCGGCAGTCAGGAACCAGCGCCGCGCCTGCGATGCCCCGATCTTCGCGACCACGAAGGGCGAGATGGTGGCCGGCGTGAGGCCGAGACGCACTTCGGAGAGGCGGAACTGCGCGTCGGGCTTCGCCACGACGATATCGGCGCAGGCCGCGAGCCCGACCCCGCCGCCGAACACATTGCCGTGCACGCTGGCGATCACCGGCTTGGGGCAATCGTTGATCGTCGCCAGCATGTCGGAGAGACGCATGGCGTCAGCCCGGTTCTCCTCCTCACCCAGTGTCGCCTGCTCGCGCATCCATCGGGCGTCGGCGCCCGCGCAGAAGCTGGGACCATGGCCGGACAGCAGGATGGCGCGCACAGCGGCATCCGCGCCCAGCGCCGCGAAGGTGCGGGTGAGTTCGAGGATGGTCGCGGCGTCGAAGGCATTGTGCTTCTCGGGCCGGTTCAGCGTGACGCGGGCGAGGCCGCGCGGGTCTGTTGTGATCTCCAGCATGGTCACATCCGGAACAGGCCGAAGCGGGTTTCGGGGACGGGGGCGTTCAGCGCCGCCGCGAGGCTCAGCGCGATCACCGTGCGCGTGTCCTCCGGCGCGATGATGCCGTCGTCCCACAGGCGGGCGCTGGCGTAATAGGGATTGCCTTGGCGTTCATATTGCTCGCGGATGGGGGCCTTGAAGGCTTCCTCCTCCTTCTTGCTGGCGAAGCCGCCGGATTTCACCGTGGCCAGCACGCTGGCCGCCTGTTCGCCGCCCATCACGCTGATGCGGGCGTTGGGCCACATCCACAGGAAGCGGGGGGAATAGGCCCGGCCGCACATGCCGTAATTGCCAGCCCCGAAACTGCCGCCGATCACGATGGTGATCTTGGGCACGGCGGCCGTCGCCACCGCCGTCACCAGCTTGGCGCCATGCTTGGCGATGCCTTCATTCTCGTAACTCTTGCCGACCATGAAGCCGGAGATGTTCTGCAGGAAGATCAGCGGGATCTTCCGCTGGCAGCACAGCTCGATGAAGTGCGCGCCCTTCTGGGCGCTTTCCGAGAACAGGATGCCGTTGTTGGCGATGATGCCGACCAGAAGCCCTTCGACATGGGCGAAGCCCGTCACCAGCGTGGCGCCATAGAGCGGCTTGAATTCGTCGAAGCGGCTGCCGTCCACCAGACGGGCGATGATCTCGTGGACGTCGACCGGGTGGCGGGTATCGGCCGGCACAAGCGCATGCAAATCATCCGCCGGGAATTTCGGCGGCTCCGACGGGCTGCGCGCGGGGGTTTCGCCGGGCGGCACCGTGGCGAGCGCGTCGCGCACCAGTTGCAGGGCGTGGGCGTCATCTTCCGCCAGATGATCGACGACACCCGACAGACGGGCATGGACATCGCCGCCGCCCAGATCCTCTGCCGTCACTTCCTCGCCCGTGGCGGCCTTCACCAGCGGCGGGCCGCCCAGGAAGATGGTGCCCTGGTTCTTCACGATGATGGACTGATCCGCCATCGCCGGCACATAGGCGCCCCCGGCCGTGCAGCTGCCCATCACCGCCGCGATCTGGGCGATGCCGCGCGCGGACATGTTGGCCTGGTTGAAGAAGATGCGGCCGAAATGCTCGCGATCTGGGAACACTTCGTCCTGGCGGGGCAGGTTGGCGCCGCCCGAATCGACGAGATAGATGCAGGGCAGCCGGTTCTCGGCCGCGATTTCCTGCGCGCGCAGATGCTTCTTCACGCTCAGCGGATAATAGGTGCCGCCCTTCACGGTGGCGTCGTTCGCCACGATCATCGCAAGCCGGCCGGAAACCTGGCCCACGCCTGCGATCAGGCCGGCGGCCGGCACGTCTTCGCCATAGACATCCTGTGCGGCGAACTGGCCGATTTCCAGAAAGGCGGTGCCGGGATCGAGCAGCCGTTCCACCCGTTCGCGGGGCAGCAGCTTGCCGCGCGCCACATGGCGCTGCCGGGCGGATTCCGGGCCGCCAAGCGCGATTCCGGCGGCTTTCGCGCGCAGTTCCGCGACAAGCGCCGCCATCTGGGCCCTGTTCGCATCGCTTTCGGCGCCCGATGGCACCTGGGTTCCAATCACTGGCATGGCAACCTGTTAGAGCGGATTGACGACATTCGCAAAGCGAGGCGCGGGCGGCCGGGCGGCCGAACTTGCCTTTTCACCGCAGGGCCGCTATGCGCGCCGCCTTTCCCGGCTGGTCGGAACCAGCCACGTCACGAAGGATTTTCGCAGATGGCCAAGGCTGGCATTCACCCCGATTATCACACCATCAAGGTGCAGATGACGGACGGCACCGTGTTCGAAACCCGCTCCACCTGGGGCAAGGAAGGCGACACGCTGGCGCTGGACATCGACCCGAAGAGCCACCCGGCCTGGACCGGCGGCGCCGCGAAGCTGCAGGACGGCGGCCGTGTCGCCAAGTTCAACAAGCGCTTCGGCGGGCTGACCAGCCTGAAGAAGTAAGCCTTCGGGCATTGCCGAAAACGGCCGCGCGGGAACCCCCGCGCGGCCGTTTTCGCATGTCTGCGCTTGCGTTGGTCGGCCGCAGGGCCGAAAATCCGCCCTTCAGGAGGAATGGGGCGGATGGGGCTGAAGGAAAAACTGGCCGGACTGGCCCGGCACGAAGGTGTCTGGGATGGCAGCTATCGCCATTACGATGATGCGGGAAAGCTGGTGGACGAACATCGCAGCCGGGTGCTGTGCTGCTTTCCCGAAGACGGCGACCACCCCTATGTACAGACCAACATCTATGACTGGGCCGATGGGCGTTCGCAGCGGATGGACCTGCCGGCGAGCTTCCGCGACGGCCGCCTGTGGTGGGAAAATCCCCTGATCACGGGCTGGGCGACCGAGCTGCCGATGGACGACAAGGGGCGGACCATGGTGCTTTACTGGCAGCGCGCCGACGATCCGGATCTCTATGTGTACGAAATGATCCAGATTTCCGATTGCGGAAAGAAGCGCGCGCGGACCTGGCAATGGATCCGCAACGGCGAACTGGTGGCGCGCACCGCCATCGAGGAGAGGCTGGTTTCGCGCGACTGGCAGCGGGCCCAGGCGCGCAAGGCGGCCTGAGCCCCGTGCCGCCGCGCGCGATCCTGACCGCAGGCGAGATGCGGGCCGCAGAGGCCGCCTGGTTCGCCGGCGGCGGGGACAGCTTTGCCCTGATGCAGCGCGCCGCCGCCGAAGTGGCGCGCGCCGCCGCCGCGCGGCTGAGGCCCGGCGGGCGGGTGCTGGTGCTGGCGGGGCCGGGCAACAACGGCGGCGACGGCCATGTGGCGGCACAGTTGCTGGCGGACGCCGGGTTCGACGTGCAGGTGACGGCAGCGGGAACGCCGGCGGCCGGTGGCGATGCCGCACGGGCAAGGGCCGGCTGGAAAGGCCCCACGGGACCGGCGGACCCGGCCGGGTTCGATCTGATCCTCGACGCGCTGTTCGGAATCGGTCTGGCCCGCCCGCTGGAGGGGGAGCCCGCCCGGCTGGTGCGGGCGGCCAATGCGTCGGCCGTGCCGATCCTGGCCATCGACATCCCGTCCGGTGTGAACGCCGACAGCGGGGCGGCGCCGGGCCCCGCGATCCGGGCCACGGAAACGCTGACATTCCATACGCCCAAGCCCGGGCACCTGCTGTTGCCGGGGCGGACGCACTGCGGGCGGCTGCAGGTGGCGGATATCGGCTTGCCGAAGCCCGAGGGCGCAACGCTGTTCCTGAACAGGCCGGGCCTGTGGCAGCTGCCCGTGCCGGCGCCGGATACGCACAAATATGCGCGCGGCGCTGTTCTCGTCTGGTCGGGGCCCCGGTTCCAGACGGGCGCTTCGCGGCTGGCGGCGCGCGCGGCACTGCGGGCGGGCGCGGGCGCGGTGACGCTGGTGGGCGATGCGGCGGCGCTCGCGGTTCAGGCGGCGCAGGTGACGGCAGTGATGCTGGCCGAGGGCGACGCGCAGACCTTCGGGCGACTGGCCGCCGGGCCGAAGGTGAAGGCCCTGTTGGCAGGGCCCGGCGCGGGCGCCGCCGCGCGCTGCGTGGCCGGCGCCGCGCTGCAATCGGGCAAGCCTCTGGTGCTGGATGCCGACGCGCTGACCGCCTTTGCCGGAGAGGCGGACCATCTGGCCCGGCTGGTGCGGCGGCACGAACGGCCGGTTGTGCTGACCCCGCACGAGGGCGAGTTTGCGCGGCTGTTCCCCGGCCTTTCCGGCAGCAGGCTGGAACGGGCGCGCGCGGCGGCGGCACACAGCGGGGCGGTGGTGATCCTGAAAGGATCCGACGGCGTGATAGCCGCGCCGGACGGGCGGGCCGCCATCAACGGCAACGCGCCGGCCTGGCTGGCGACGGCGGGTTCGGGCGACGTGCTGGCCGGGCTGACGGCGGGCCTGCTGGCGCAGGGCATGGGCGGGTTCGAAGCGGCGGCCGCCGCCTGCTGGATCCACGGCGAAGCCGGTGGGCGGCTGGGAGCGGGCCTGATCGCGGAGGATCTGTGCGGGCCGGTGCTGCGCGAGGTGCTTTCGGCGCTGTTCTAGGCGGCGGCGCGGGCGGTGTGCAGGCTGTCTGCCGCAGACTCGACAGCCGCTTCGAGATGGTCACGGCCGGCGCTCAGGCCGGTTCGCGCGCCGATCGTGGTGAGCACGGGGTGAACGCCCGTCAGCAGTACATAGGGGCGTGCGCTGGCTGCCGCGATGGCAGCGCGCACCTTTTCCGCGCAGCCGGCAGGGACGGCGGCTGCGAATTCATCGCCCCCCCAGCGTGCAAGGAGGCCCGGTTCCGGGACTGTTGCTGCAAGCCGTTCCGCCACCTGTTTGAGCAGCCGATCCCCCACGATGTGGCCGTGGCTGTCATTGACAGCCTTGAAGCCGACAAGATCGACGAGGATG
Organism: Sandaracinobacter sp. T42; assembly: GCF_059115405.1. Lineage (NCBI taxonomy): Bacteria > Pseudomonadati > Pseudomonadota > Alphaproteobacteria > Sphingomonadales > Sphingosinicellaceae > Sandaracinobacter > Sandaracinobacter sp. T42. The sequence continues at coordinate 95,625 of NZ_CM181101.1, read as the reverse complement.
AGCGCGCGCGGCTGTTCCAGCGCATCCCAGGCCAGCGCCAGCCCGCGCCGGTTGGGAAGGCCGGTCAGCGGATCGTGCCGCGCTTCGTCCGTCAGGCGGCGGATCAGGCGTCGCTGGGTCAGGATCACCCCGCCCAGCAGGAGCAGCAACAGCAGGGTGAGCGGCGGCAGCAGCCAGGCGAGAAGCATCAGCCCGGTCACGCCCCGCCTGCCTCAGCCGATCTGTTCGCCGGGGTAGACGCCGAAGCCATGTTCCCGGAGCAGATAGCCCGACCGCCCCTGGCCCTCGACCCGGCACCAGCGATCCGCGCACATGGTGACACGCATGACGACGCCCGGTTCGGCCCGCAGCACGATGGGGGACGACAGATCCGGCCGGGCGCGGAGTTCGCGCGTCTGCTTCGTGATCTGGATGGTGCGATCGGTGTGGAGCATGGCGCGGTCCATCCAGCCTTCGGTCCCGTCGGCATCCTTCACCTTGCGCCAGACATTCCATTCGCTGACCACTTCCAGCGGCGTGCCGGGGCGCACGAACACCCAGGTGACGGGATATTCCTTCCCCGGGCCGGCGCGCATGTAGGCGCGACCGGCGCGCAGCGATGCGAAGCGCGGCACCGGCAGGCCGGAACGGTATTTCAGCGCATCCTTGTTGGTGGGCGTGGCCGCTTCCGCCGGGGCTGCGGCAGGGGCTTCCTGCGCGAGCGACGGGGTGGCGAGAAAGAGGAGGATCGGCAGGAGGACACGCATCCCACACCCCTGCCAAGGCCCGGGCAGCCTTGCAAGAGTCCGCGGGCCGGGCCATGCATGTCGGCATGACTTCGCGCTTCCACAAATATGATCGCAAGCTTCGTGTCACCGTGTCGCGGCGGCTGCCGCAGGCGGTGGAAACACGGATGGCCGAACTGTTCGACGTGGAACTGAACTTTGCCGACACGGCTCTTTCCCGCGAACAGCTGGCAGCGCTGATGACCGACACCGACGTGTTCGTGCCCACCGTGACGGACGAAATCGACGCCGGACTGATCGCCGGCGCGGGCGAACGGCTGAGGCTGATCGCCAATTTCGGAACGGGGGTTGATCATATCGACCTTGCGGCGGCGCGGGCGAAGGGCGTGACCGTGACGAACACGCCGGGCGTGCTGACGGACGATACCGCCGACCTTGTGATGGCGCTGATCCTTTCGGTGCCGCGCCGGCTGTCCGAGGGCGAGAAACTGGTGCGGGCGGGGAAATGGACCGGATGGTCGCCCACCGCGATGCTGGGACACCGCATTTCCGGCAAGCGGCTGGGGATCGTGGGAATGGGCCGCATCGGGCAGGCGGTGGCCGCGCGGGCGCGGGCCTTCGGCCTTTCCATCCATTACCACAACCGCCACCGGCTTCCCAGGGTGGTGGAGGAGACGCTGGAGGCGACCTGGTGGCCGACGGTGGACGCCATGCTGGAACGGGTGGACATCATCAGCCTGAACTGCCCGGAAACCGCCGAGACGCGCCATCTGATCAATGCCGAGCGGCTGCGCTTGATGCAGCCCCATGCCTATCTGATCAATGCCGCGCGCGGCGCGCTGGTGGACGAGGAGGCGCTGGTGGCGGCCCTGTCGACAGGCGGGATCGCCGGCGCGGGGTTGGACGTGTTCGAGCATGAGCCAGCCATTTCGCCGAAGCTTCTGAAGCTGCCGAACGTGGTGCTGCTGCCGCATCTCGGCTCCGCCACGTTCGAGGGGCGGCAGGCGATGGGGGAAAAGGTGATCACGAACATCCGCGTCTTCGCGGACGGGCATCGCCCGCCCGATCAGGTCCTCGCCGATTTCTGACGGCAGACAGGGCGCCGCATGATCCGCGAGAAGGAGCTGCGCCTCGCGCTGGTCTGCTACGGCGGGGTCAGCCTCGCCATCTACATGCACGGTGTGACCAAGGAGCTTTGGAAGCTGTTGCGGGCGAGCGAGGCGCGCAAGCAGGGCCAACCCTCGGCGGGCGACAGCGAGCCGGTATGGGCTGCGCTGCTGGAGGCGCTGCGCCCCCATGCCGATCTGGCCGTTATCGTGGACATTCTGGCGGGGGCTTCGGCCGGCGGGATCAATGCGGTGCTGCTGTCGAACGCGATCGCACTGGGGCAGACGCTGGAGCCGCTGACCGACATGTGGCTGGACGAGGCGGACGTTGACCGGCTGCTGGACCCGGAAGCCAGACCGGGCGGGACGCTGATCCAGCGGATGGGCGCCTTCTACAAGGAACCCGTCGCCTGGTTCGCGGCGCGGCAATCCACCAGCCTTGCATCCGTCGACGTGCCGGAGGTGCGGGCGGAAGTGGCGCTGAAGCTGGCGCGCTTTGTGCGGAGCCGCTGGTTCAAGCCGCCCTTTTCCGGCGATGTGCTGACGGCGATGCTGGACAAGGCGATGGATGCGATGGCGGCGGGCCCGTTCACGCGCCCGCTGATTCCGCCGACGCTGCCACTGGACCTGTATGTGACCGTGACGGATTACTGGGGCGTGCAGGCGGAACTGGCGATCCATTCGCCCCACACCGTGACCGAGCGGGAACATCGGCGGCTGTTCAGCTTCACGTCTCCGGCTGTCACCCGCCGGCACGGCGCCACGCGGGAGGTGCAGCTTGCACCACGCGCGCCGGTCGCCGCCCGGCCCGAACTGCTGCTGGCCGCCCGGGCGACGTCCAGCTTCCCCGGGGCCTTTCCCCCGGCAACCGTGACGGAAGTCGACCGCCGCATGGCGGAACGTGGCGAGGCCTGGCCGGGGCGCGCCGCCTTCATCGAGTCGCAACTGTGGAGCGACCGGCCGCCCGAGGACGTGGCGCTGATCGACGGCAGCGTGCTGAACAACGCGCCGTTCGGGCCGGCGATCGCCGCGCTGAGGATGCGGCCCGCGCACCGGGAGGTGGACCGGCGCTTCGTCTACATCGATCCGAAGCCCGGCGTGGGGGATGCGGCCGACGCCTTCGCCCGGCGCGATCCCGGCTTCTTCACCACCATGTTCCGGGCGATGGCGGACATCCCGCGCGAACAGCCGATCCGCGACAGCCTGGATCGGATCAACGGCATGTCCGCCCGCATCCGGCGGCTGAAGGCGGTGACGGACGCGATGACGCCCGCCGTCGACGACGCGATCCTGCGGGCGGTGGGCGCGCGCTTCTTCCTGCTGCCGGTTTCGTCCGAACGGCTATCGCGGGCGCGGTTCAGGATCCAGTCCGTCGCGGCGAAGGAGGCGGGCTTCGCCTTTGCGGCCTATGCACAGCTGAAGATGCGGACCGTGCTGGACGAAGCCGGCGCCCTGCTGGCCCGGGCGGCGGATCTTGGCCCGGCGGATGCCGCGCGGCTGCGCGCGGCGCTGGACGAGGCGGCGGAGGCCCGGGGCGCTTTCGATCATGACAGGGCGGTGGGCCCCGACGCGGACGCCAGCGGCTATGTCCAGATGCTGAGGCAGCTGGATATCGGCTTCCGGGTGCGGCGGCTGCGTTTTTTCGTGCGGCGGCTTTCCGCCGAGATCGCGGCGAGCAGCAGTTCCGAGGAGCGGGCGAGCGCCGAAGCGTTGAAGGCGGCCCTGTATGTCGTGACGGCGCCGTTCGTCGCCCGGCGGGCGCCGGCGGATCCGCCGGATGTCCCAACGCTGGCGGCCGCCGCGCACGATGTGCTGGCGGCGATGGGCGCGGAGCGGGCGATTGCAGCGGGACGCGCGATCGATACGCTGGCCGATACGCTTGGGCTGCGGGCGCTGGACGCCGACGCCGACCGGGTGCTGGTGGCGGCGGTGAATGATCCGGGCTTCGGCAAGGAAAGCCGGCGCAAGCTGATCAGGGCCTGGCTGGGCTTTCCCTTCTATGACATCGCGATTCTGCCCATGATGCAGGAGGAGGATGCCGATAGTTTCGAGGAACTGAAGGTGGATCGGATTTCGCCCGACGACGCCACCTTGCTGAGGGCCGGCGGGGCGAAGGCCTGCCTGAAGGGCTGGCAGCTGAACGCCTTCGCGGCCTTTTTCAGCCGCGCCTATCGGGAAAATGACTATCTGTGGGGGCGGCTGCATTCGGCCGAACGACTGGTGGACATCGTGACCAGTTCGGTTCCGGAAGCGGCGCTTGACGGGTTGCACTGGAAACGCCTGCTGTTCGCTTCGATCCTGTCGGCGGAAAAGGAACGGCTGGGGTCCGTGCAGCCGCTGATCGCGGAGCTGAAAGCAAAGCTGGCGGAATTGGACAGCGAAACGGCACGGGCCTGAGGCCGGGCCGCAAGGGGAGAGGCCGCGCGGCCCGCGCGGCCGGGTCAGGCCGGGGGCGAGAGGCGGGCCAGGGCCCAGCGGGCGGCTTCCGCCACCACATCATCCGCGTCATCCAGCCGTGCGCATATGGCGGGGATCAGGGCGGGATCGCCGCTGTTTCCGGCGGCGTAAAGGCAGTTGCGGATGAAGCGGTTCCGGCCGATGCGCTTGATGGGGGAACCGGAAAAGACGCTGCGGAACCCGGCCTCATCCAGGGCGAGCAGATCCGAAAGCAGCGGCGCCACGAGTTCCGCGCGCGGGTGGAAGGCCGGATCGGCCGGAAAGCGGGCGCGGGCGTTCCAGGGGCAGGCGTTCAGGCAATCGTCGCAGCCATAGATACGGTTGCCGAGTGCGGGGCGGAATTCGACCGGAACCGGCCCCTTATGTTCGATCGTGAGGTAGGAAATGCAGCGCCGTGCATCCACCTTGTAGGGGGCGACAATGGCGCCGGTGGGGCAGGCGGCGATGCAGGCGGTGCAGCTGCCGCAGTTCGCCTTCGTGCCCTCTTCCGCCAGCGGTTCGAGATCGGCGCTGCTGTAGATCGCGCCCAGGAACAGCCAGTTGCCCGCCTTGCGGCTGAGCAGGTTCGAATGCTTGCCCTGCCAGCCGAGGCCGGCGGCTTCGGCCAGCGGCTTTTCCATCACCGGGGCGGTATCGACAAACACCTTCACCGGCTCCGCGCTCGCCGCCACGAGCCATCGGGCGAGAGCCTTCAGCCGGGATTTGACCACATCATGATAGTCCCGGCCCAGCGCATAGACGGAAATGGTGCCGAGATCCGGCCGCGCGAGATTGCGCGCCGGATCGAATGCCGGCGTGTAGGGCAGGCCGAGTGCGACGACCGACCGGACTTCGGGCCAGAGGCCGCGGGGGCTTGCGCGCTGATCCGCGCGGGCTTCCATCCACAGCATGTCGCCGTGGCGGCCCTCGGCCAGCCATTCCCGCAGCCGTTCGCCGGCCCTGGGGGCAGCGTCTGCCCGGGCGATGCCGAAGGCGACGAAACCGAGCGCGAGCGCCTCGGCCCGCAAGTCTTTGCTAATGCGGGCCTCCGCCCGCGGTGCGTCAGAAATCGAGCTTGTCATAATCCGGCGGCGGGCGGATGCCTTCCATCCTGTCTGCCAGGATGGCGCGGAACGACGGGCGGGATTTCAGCGCCGAATACCAGACCTTCGCCTGCCCATGGCCGCGCCAGTCGATCCCGCCCAGATAATCCGCCACGGAAATCTGGGCGGCGGCGTTGATGTCCGCGATGCCGAAGGTGGGGCCTGCGATCCAGCGGTTGTCGTCCAGCAGGTCGTCGACATATTGCAGGTGCAGTTCGGCGGCGCGGTTTGCGTTGCGGATGGCGATGCCGTCGGGCATTTCGCGGCTGACGATGCGCTTGTACATCCGCTCCGCCAGCAGCGGGGCGGTCACTTCGGAATAGAAGCGCTGGGCGAACCAGTGGGCAAGGCGCCGCGCCTCTGCCCGTTCGGTGGCGCTGCCGCCCACCAGCGGCGGGCGTTCCACCGTCTCGTCGAAATATTCGATGATCGCGCTGCTGTCGCACAGCACCAGCTGGCCGTTTTCCAGCACGGGCGTCTGGATTGCCGGGTTCAGGCGCGACAGTGTTTCCCCCCGTTCCCATGGATAGGCGACGACCAGTTCGGCGGACACGCCCTTTTCGGCCATGGCGAAGCGCACGGCACGGCTGAACGGACAGAGGGGAAACTGGTGGAGACGCCACATGTTGCAGCCCCTATTAGCGCATGGATTCGTGCGCGCCAGCGCCTTGGCGGATTTCCGTTCGGGATTGCGCCAATCTGGCAGCTTGGAATGGGGCACGGCCGATGCTAGCTCACCGCCAAGAAGGGAGCCTCAGACCATGGATCTTGCGTTCAGCCCCGAAGAAGTCGCGTTCCGCGACGAGGTTCGGGCATTCATCGCCGAAAACTATCCGGCCCACCTGCGCGGCAAGCAGGACGAGGGCGAGGAACTGGGCAAGGAGGACATGCTTGCCTGGCACAAGATCCTGGCGAAGAAGGGCTGGGCGGCGCCTGCCTGGCCGACACAATATGGCGGCCCCGGCTGGACGGCGACGCAGCGCTACATCTTCTCGGAGGAAAGCGCCCGGGCCGAAACGATTCCGCCGCTGCCGTTCGGCATCAACATGGTGGGCCCGGTCATCTACACCTTCGGCACGCCCGAGCAGAAGGCGCAGCATCTTCCCGGCATCCTGTCCGGCGACGTGTGGTGGTGCCAGGGCTATTCCGAGCCGGGTTCCGGCTCCGATCTCGCCTCGCTGCGCACGCGCGCTGAGCGCGTGACGGAGGACGGCAAGGACTATTACATCGTCAATGGTCAGAAGACCTGGACGACGCTGGCGCAACATGCCGACTGGGGCTTCTTCCTGGTTCGCACCGATCCGTCGGCCAAGCAGCAGGAGGGCATTTCCTTCCTTCTGATCGACATGAAGTCGCCGGGGATCACCGTGAAGCCGATCATCACACTCGGCGGCGAGCATGAAGTGAACGAGGTGTGGCTCGACAATGTGAAGGTGCCTGTCGAGAACCGCGTGTACGAAGAGAACAAGGGCTGGACCTGCGCCAAGTTCCTGCTCGCGCATGAGCGGACGGGGATCGCGGGCGTGGCCCGTTCCAAGCGCGGGATCGAGAAGCTGAAGGCAATCGCCCGGGCCGAACAGGACGGCAACGGCCAGCCGCTGCTGGCGAACCCCTTCTTCCGCCGCAAGGTGGTGGAGCTGGAAACCGACCTGACCGCGCTGGAGTTCACCGAACTGCGGACGCTGGCGGGCGAGGCGTCGGGCAAGGGCCCCGGGCCGGAATCCTCGCTGCTGAAGGTGAAAGGCACGGAAATCCAGCAACGCATCACCGAGCTGGTGCTGGAAGCGGCCGGTAACTATGCCGCGCCCTATTTCCGCGAATTCCCCGAAGGCTCGAACGAATATCCGATCGGGCCCGAGTTCGCGCACCGGTCTGCACCGACCTATTTCAACATGCGCAAGACCAGCATTTACGGTGGATCCAACGAGATCCAGCGCAACATCATCGCGAAAATGGTGCTGGGCCTTTAAGGCCCGGCATCCGGCTACACAGTTTCCGGGAGGGTTTCTTGGACTTCAACTTCACCGAAACGCAGGGAATGCTGCGCGACACGCTGCGCCGCTACCTCGCTGACAATTATGACTTCGACAAGCGCGCCGCCATGCTCAAGCGCGAAGGCGGGCGGGATCCGGGCGTTTGGCGCGCACTCGCCACCGAGCTTGGCATTCTGGGCGCGGCGCTGCCCGAAGCCCATGGCGGCTTCGGCGGCGGACCGGTCGATACCATGGTGCTGATGGAAGAGTTCGGCCGCGCGATCGCGGTCGAGCCCTATGTTTCCACCGTGGTGCTGGGCGCCGGCGCGCTGGTGGAAACCGGCGGCGCCAGGGCCGATGCGCTGGTGCCGGGCATCATCGGCGGCGACGTGATCGTGGGCGCCGGCTTCTATGAACCGCAGGGGCGCTACAATCTGGCCGATCTGAAGACGACGGCGAAGGCCGACGGATCGGGCTGGACGCTGAACGGCCACAAGGCCGTGGTGGTGGCGGCCCCCTATGCGACGCACCTGCTGGTGACGGCGCGCACCGGCGGCAGCCAGCGCGAAGCGGGCGGCATCTCGCTGTTCCTGGTGGAAGCGAACGCGAAGGGCGTGGTGCGGCGGGATTACCCCTGTGTCGACGGCTACATGGCCAGCGAAGTCTATTTCGAGAATGCGAGCGTCGGTTCGGATGCGCTGCTGGGCGCCGAAGGCGGCGCGCTTCCGCTTGTCGAGAAGCTGGTGGACCATGCCGCGATGGCGCAATGCGCCGAGGCGACCGGCGCGATGAAGAAGCTGCACGAGCTGACGCTGGATTATGCCAAGCAGCGCAAGCAGTTCGGCAAGGCGATCGGCGAGTTCCAGGTGATCCAGCACCGGCTGGTGGACATGTTCATGGAGGCCGAGCAGGCGCAATCCATGACGCTGATGGGCACGCTGCGGCTGGACGATCCGAACCGCGCCAAGTGGGTGAGCCAGGCCAAAGCCAAGATCAACAAGGGCGCGCGCGCCCTTGGGCAGTGGGCCGTGCAGACCCATGGCGGCATCGGCATCACCACCGAACTTGCGGCGGGCCACTATTTCAAGCGCCTCTCCATCATCGAGAGTCAGTTCGGCGACCTCGATCATCATCTCGGCCGGCTGGAAGCGGAGCTGCTGGCCGAAGCGGCCTGAGGCCATCCGCGAACAGATGCGAAGGGCGGGGCGAATGCCCCGCCCTTTCATTTTGTCGGCGGGCAGACCTGCTCGATCGACGAGACATGGTTGAGCGCGATCACCCACTTGCCGTCGCGCTTGCGCATCAGCCGGGTGTTGATGCCCGTCTGCGGGTTGCCGGGGCGGTCAAGCCGGTAGTTGCTGATCAGTTGCGCCGCATCCGGGGCCAGCATTTCGACCCGGATGTTGCTGAAGGCCAGAGTGCCGCGGGTTTCGGCAGACGCGCCATAATCGCGGATGTAGTGATCCAGCGTGCCCTGCCAGTCCTTCTGGAACTGCCCACGGGAGACGAAGACGACGTCCGGATTGGCGAAGCCCGCCATGTAGCCGTGGAAATCGCCCCGGTTCCACGCCGCTTCCATGGCGCGGATCACGTTCACGATGGCGGTCTTTTCGGCGTCCTCGTTGATGTCGCGCGGGTCCGGGGTTTCGGCCTGCACATGGTTCAGCGTGATCACCCAGCGGCCGTCGCGCCTGCGCACCACGCCGGAAAACAGGCCGCCGTCCGTTCGGCCATCCGCCCACTTCAGGTCGAAGCGGGCGATCAGCTGCGCCGCATCCGCTGACAGCATCTGGATGTCGAACTGCGAGAAGGTGAGGTGGCCGCGCTTTTCCGGCGCGCCGCCATAATGTTTCAGATAATGCTGAAGCGTCGCGTCCCACCCCGGCTGGCGTTTCCCGCGCGAGATATAGGCGATGTCCGGGTTGGCGAAGCCCGCCATATAGCCCCGGAAATCACCCCGGTTCCACGCCTCCGCCATGCCGGTGAGCATGGCGGAGATCGCGGCCTTCCCGTCGCCCGCGCCCCTGGCGGACGCAAGCGGCAGGGCTGCCAGCGGCAGGGCCGCCAGCAGCGTTCGGCGGTCAGCCGGCATCGGCGGGCCTTGCGGGCTTCGCCTTTTCCGCCGCGATCCAGGCGCGCACTTCCGATTCCAGCAGCGGCAGCGGCACCGCCCCCAGGCCCAGGATCACGTCGTGGAACGGCCGCTGGTCGAACTTCGCGCCCAGCTCGGCTTCCGCTTCCTTCCTGAGGTTGCGGATGGTGATTTCACCCAGCTTGTAGGCCAGCGCCTGCCCCGGCCAGCTGATGTAGCGGTCCACCTCGTTGGTGATCTCCAGGTCGGACAGGGCCACATGTTCCTTGAAATAGGCCAGCGCCTTGTCGCGGCTCCAGCCATATTCATGCATGCCGGTGTCGATCACCAGCCTGACGGCGCGCCACATCTCGTAGGTCTGGCGGCCGAACTCCTCGTAGGGCGTTTCATAGATGCCCATCTGCTGGCCCAGCCATTCGGTATAGAGGCCCCAGCCTTCGCCATAGCCCGAGAAATAGAGATCCCGGCGGAAGTCGGGCCGGGCCTCGCCCTCTCGTGCGAGGGCCGCCTGGAAGCTGTGGCCCGGCGTGCACTCATGCACCGCGAGCGCGGGCAGGGTGTAGAGCGGACGCTGATCGAGCCGGTAGGTGTTGAACAGGCAGTTATCCAGCCCGCCCCGGCCGCTGGTGTAGATGGGCGCGATATCGTCCGGAACGGGCACGATCCCGTGGCGATAGCGCGGCAGCTTGCCGATGGTTTCGTTCATCCGCCCGTTGGCCTGCATCACCGTGTAGGAAGCCGCCGCCAGCAGTTCCTTCGGCGTCTTGGCGTAGAATTGCGGATCGGTGCGCATGAAGGTGAAGAATTCGCCCAGCGTACCCTTGAAGCCGGAGGCCTTCATCGTGGCTTCCATGTCGGCCTTGATTCGCGCCACTTCCTTCAGCCCGATCTCGTGGATCTGCTTCGCCGTCAGGTCCGTGGTCGTGTATTCCTTGATCTGCGAAGCATAGAAGGCGCGACCGTTCGGCATTTCCGAGGCGCCGATCGTGGGTCTGGCGCGGACCATGTAATCGTCCCGGATGAACTTCAGCAGCTTTGTGTAGGCCGGGACGGCGGACTGGTTGATGGCCGCCAGGGCATCCGCCTTCAGCTGCGCCTGCGTTTCCGCCGGGATACTGTCGGGCATGGTCCGGAAGGGCGCATAGAGCGCGTTCGACTCGCCGGTGGCGGTGTAGGGCACGATGGTTTCGTCGCGGCCGACGAGCGTGACTTTCGGGTTGGAGAAGCCGCGCGCGAGGCCGGCCTTCATGTTCACCGTCTGCTCGTCGAAGTAGCGCGGGATGTCGCGGATGCGGCCGATATAGTTGCGATACTGTTCTTCAGAGGCGAAGCGCGTGCCGGCATAGGGCGCCAGCGTCCAGAAGAAGGTGTCGGTGTTGAAGGGGATCTCGTAGAGCTTCCAGCGAACCTCGTTCGACTGGTTCTCGATCATGGTGCGGAACACCTGGGCGTTGATCTGTTCCGCATGGGAGAGCTGATCGAAGGGAATGGAATCCAGTTCCTTCAGCACATTGTCCCAGTAGACGAGGCGGGCGGCCTGCGACTTCGCATCGACGCGGGGCAGGCGCGGGCCGGGCGCGCCGCGCCCGGGGCCGCGTTCCTGTTCCTTCAGGCGCCACTGATATTCGGCATCGTAAAGGGCCTTCAGCCGGGCATCCGCGCTGCCCGGGGCGGCTTTCGTGGCCGGGGCGGCCGCCGGGGTGGTCTGCGCGACTGCGGCGACGGGCGCCCCCAGCAGCGCCAGCGCGGCAACAGCGGCGAGGTTGAGGGAACGCCATTTTACGGGTGCCGTGGCCTGAGTCAGCCCTTGTTCAAGCGGATGCGCCAATATTGCCTCCATGAAATCTCTGCTTCTTGCGACTGGTCTGGGGCTTTCGCTTGCCGCGTGCAGCACGACGGGTTGGTCGGAAGCGCCCCTGGATGAGCGCGGCTATGCAACGCGGCCGCCGGTTACTTGGTGGGGCCGGGATGCCGTGTCCGTCAATGTCTTCTTTGACCTTCTTGCCGGTTATGGCAGCTGGGGGCTGCATCCCCACTATGGCCGTGTCTTCTATCCCTCCGTCGGGGCGGGGTGGCAGCCCTATCGCGACGGCTACTGGCGGCAGGATCCGCGATATGGCCGCATGTGGATGTCCGGCGAACCCTGGGGCTGGGCGACCTATCACTACGGGCGCTGGGGCCGGGACGACAGGATGGGCTGGTTCTGGGTGCCGGACACTCGATTCGGGCCTGGCTGGGTCGATTGGCGGACCAGCGGGGATTATGTGAGCTGGTCGCCCCTGCCGCCCTATGGCTGGGCCAACTGGGGCACGGGCTGGGGCAATGACTGGTGGAGCCATGCGCCCGCCTATTGGGCATGGCGGCCGGGGATGCAGCAGCATGTCCGACCGGGGCGCCCGGGTTACCCCGGCCGGCCAGACCGGCCAGACCGGCCAGATCGCCCCGATCGCCCGGGGGACGGCCAGACGGTCACGCCGGTTCCGCCCAACGTCCATCCGCGCGCCAGCCCGCCCTATACCGGGGGGCGGCGGAATCCCCGCAGCGATCAGACCTACATGGGTGGAGAGCGGCAGCCCCGCGCGGGCTGGCAGGGCGGGCAACGCGACGGACGGCCAGTGGAGGCCGGTCGCCATCCCCGCAGCGCCCCGCAGCGGCCCGAGGCCGCCGATCCGGCGCGGGCGCAGGCACGGCCCGCGCCTTCGCCGCAGGTGCGCCCTGCGCCGGCCCCGCAGCTGCGGGAAGCGCCGCAGATGCGTGAGACGCAGCGGGCGCCTTCCAGAGAGCCGGCCCGCGGCCGCGATGTGCCGTCGCGGGCTGCCGACGACTGAACGGGGCGCGCATTTTAAGGGTTGCATGGCTCTTGTGCGGCGCACAATATGTGCGCGTTGCAAGGGGAATATGTGACGTCACGCGCTTTCGATGAAACCTATGGCTTCGGCCCCTACCCCGGCGGGGCAGGTGCCGAACCGCTGTTCGGGGCGGATGGGCAGGGGGTGCAGATCCGCCCGCCCTATGCCGAAGTGGAACGCTGGCTGAAGGCTGCCCCGCCGGATCTTCTCGAAACAAGACGCCGCCAGGCCGAACTGTTCTTCCGCCGGATCGGAATCACCTTCGCCGTCTATGGCGATCCGGACGCGAGCGAGCGGCTGATCCCCTTCGACATCATCCCGCGCGTTCTTTCCGGCAGCGAATGGGCCCGGATGGAGGAAGGGCTGAAGCAGCGGGTGCAGGCGCTGAACATGTTCCTGGCGGACGTGTATGGCCCGCGCGAATGCATCCGGGCGGGGATCGTGCCGGAAGAGCTGGTGCTGCTGAACCCGCAATATTGCCTGCCGCAGGTGGGCCGCCGCCCGGCGAAGGATGTGTGGGTGCAGATCGCCGGGATCGACATGGTCCGCACCGGGCCGGACGAGTTCTTCGTGCTGGAGGACAATGCGCGGACGCCATCCGGCGTATCCTACATGCTGGAAAACCGCGAGGTGATGCTGCGGCTGGTGCCAGAGCTGATCCATGCCGTTTCGATGGCGGGCGGGCTCAGGCCGGTGGAAACCTATCCGGAAACCCTGCTGGAGACGCTGACATCGGTTGCGCCCGCCAATTGCGACGGAGAGCCCTGCCTGGCGCTGCTGACGCCGGGCATCCACAACAGCGCCTATTACGAACATAGTTTCCTGGCCGACAAGCTTGGGGTGGAGCTGGTGGAGGGCTCCGACCTGTTCGTGCATTCCGACATTCTCTATATGCGCACCACCGAGGGGCCGAAGCGGGTGGACGTGCTGTACCGCCGGGTGGACGACGAGTTCCTGGATCCGCTGATCTTCCGCGCGGACAGCGTGCTGGGCGTGCCGGGGCTGGTGAATGCGGTTCATGCCGGCAACCTGACGATCAGCAACGCCCTGGGAACGGGAATTGCCGACGACAAGGCCATCTACAGCTATATGCCGGACATCGTGCGCTTCTTCACCGGGCGCGACCCGATCCTGCACAATGTGCCGACCTGGCGCTGCCGGGAGCCGGACGCGCTGTCCCATGTGCTGGCCAATCTGGCCGATCTGGTCGTGAAGGAAACCGATGGCTCTGGCGGCTATGGGATGCTGGTTGGGCCGCACGCCACCAGGGCGCAGCTGGACGAGTTCGCCGCGCGGTTGAAGGCCAACCCCCAGCATTACATCGCCCAGCCGACGCTGGCGCTTTCCACCTGCCCCACGCTGACGGCATCGGGCGTGGCCCCGCGCCATGTCGATCTGCGGCCCTTCGTGCTGACCGGGGCCAACGGCAGCCAGATCGTGCCGGGCGGTCTGACGCGCGTGGCGCTGAAGGAAGGATCGCTGGTCGTGAACTCCAGCCAGGGCGGTGGAACCAAGGATACCTGGGTGATCGACAGCCCGGAAGGCGGGGCCTGATGCTTTCCCGTTCGGCTTCGAACCTCTACTGGATGGGCCGCTATCTGGAGCGGGCCGATTTCCTGTGCCGGCTGATCGACGCGACCGTTCGGCTGGCGTCTCTGCCGGCTTCCCACGGGGGGGCGGCGCCCGCCTGGGAAAGCGCCATCCGGTCAGCGGCGGTGGCGCAGGCCTTCCACGAGCGCAATCTGCCGGTCGACGAAGCCAATGTCGGCCATTTCCTGACCCTGGATCCGGAAAACCCCAGTTCGATCCGCCGCTGCCTGGAGGCGGCCCGGAACAACGGCCGGGCGGTGCGCACTTCGCTGACGCTGGAAACCTGGGAAGCGGTGAACGATGCCTGGCACGAGGTCCAGCGCTTCGGCAGCGCCATGCCCGACAGTTCGACGCTGGTGCGGCTGGTGGACAGCATCAAGAATTCGCTGCTGATGTTCGACGGTGCGGCCCACCGCACCCAGCTGCGCGAGGCGACCTACTGGTTCCTGCGGCTGGGGACGACGGTGGAACGCGCGGACAATACGGCGCGGCTGCTGGATGTGAAATATCACCTGCTGCTGCCCCGATCCGAACCGGTGGGCGGCAGCCTGGATTATTTCCAGTGGACGACGCTGCTGCGAACGGTTTCGGCGCTGACGGCCTATCGCTGGGTGTATCGGGAATCGGTGAAGCCCTGGCTTGTCGCGGATCTGCTGATCTTCAACCGTGCGATGCCGCGATCGCTGATCGCCTGCCTGGAAGATGCCGTGTGGCTGCTGGACCAGCTGGCGGCAAGCCGCGGCAGGCGCGGTCCGGCCAACCGCATCGCCGCGGCTTCGCTTCGGGCCATGGGCGGCACCGACATCGACCGGCTGTTCCAGTCCGGCCTGCACGAATTCCTGGAGGCGTTCATCAGCGGGAACAATCGCCTGGGCGATGCCATCGCGGATCAGTATCTGTTCTGATGCAGCTGCTGATCGATCATATCACCCGCTACACCTATTCCGAGCCTGCGGCCGGTATCGTGCAGTTGCTGAAGCTGACCCCGCGCAACAGCGAATGCCAGCAGGTGGTGAACTGGCGGATCGACGTGGATGCCGACGGCTGCCTTGTTCCCGGGACGGACTGTTACGGCAATCTGGTGCATTGTTTCTATGCCGACCGCGCCGTGGAGAGCCTGACCCTGCATGTGACGGGACTAGTGATCACGGCGGATCAGGCCGGCGTGGTGCAGGTGCCGGACGAGCCCCTGCCGCCCCTGCTGTTCCTGCGATCGACGCCACTGACGGCGATCACACCGCCGATCATGGCCTTTGCCGACGGCTTCCGGCGCGACGGGACGCTGCCGACACTGCATGCGCTGATGCTGGGCGTTCAGGCGCGCATCGGGTTCCAGACCGGCGCGACGCAGTCACAGACGGATGCGGATACCGTGCTGAGCCTGGGGCGGGGCGTGTGCCAGGATCTTTCGCAGCTGTTCATCGCATGTGCCCGGCATCTGGGCATCCCGGCCCGCTATGTTTCGGGCCATTTCGCCGCGCCCGACCATCCCGAGCAGGAAGCCGCCCACGCCTGGGTGGAGGCGCATGTGGACGGGCTGGGCTGGGTGAGCTTCGATCCGACGCATGGCCTATCCGGCACCCCGGGCCATGTGCGCGTGGCGGTCGGGCTGGACAGCCTGGAGGCCGCGCCCGTTCGCGGCACCCGCCGTGGCGGCGGTGTCGAATCACTTGCGGTGGGCGTTCTGGGTCGGCAAGCGCTGCCGCAGCGGCAGGGCCAGTCCACCTTCGGCCGGACACAGAACCAGTAGCCGTCGCAGCCGTTAAGGGGACGTTGCCGGATGACCTATTGCGTGGGCCTGCTGGTGAAGGAAGGCCTGGTGATGATGGCCGATACGCGCACCAACGCGGGCATCGACAACATCTCCACCTACCGCAAGCTCCGGGTGTTCGGGGAAGACGGGAAGCGCATCATCGCCATCGCATCGGCCGGATCGCTGAGCACGACGCAGGCGCTGGTGAACCGGCTGAATGAAGGCGTGCGGATGCCGGGCAGCGAGGAGCCCGAGTTCCTGGAGACAGCCCCCACGATGTTTCGCGTGGCCCAGATCGTGGGCGAGGCGATGGTGGGCGCC
This sequence comes from Sandaracinobacter sp. T42, assembly GCF_059115405.1. Classification (NCBI taxonomy): domain Bacteria; kingdom Pseudomonadati; phylum Pseudomonadota; class Alphaproteobacteria; order Sphingomonadales; family Sphingosinicellaceae; genus Sandaracinobacter; species Sandaracinobacter sp. T42. Next base: position 79,677 of record NZ_CM181101.1, on the reverse strand, counting down.
AAGAAGGACATCGAGGCCATGGTGCAGCAGCAGGAGGGGGTCGACATCGGCGTGACCCTGCTGGTGGGCGGCTCCATCGACGGGCGGGCGCCGCGGCTGTTCCTGATCTATGGCGAGGGCAATTTCATCGAATGCGGGATGGACACGCCCTATTTCCAGATCGGGGAGCTGAAATACGGCAAGCCGGTGCTGGACCGGATGCTGAGTTACCGCACGCCGCTTTCCAAGGCGATCAAGATCGGGCTGGTCAGCATGAACAGCACGATGCGATCGAACCTGGGCGTGGGCCTGCCGATCGACATGCTGGTCGTGCGGCCGGGGCAATCGACGGCGGCGCTGACCCGGATCGAGGACAGCGACCCCTATTACCATGACCTTGGCACCCGCTGGGCCAATGCCCTGAAGGACGCACTGGACAGCATCCCCGACCCGGAATACCCCCTGCCGGGCGAAGCGGCGCCGCGCGAAAGGCCCTGATTTCCCAGACACCCGAAACAGGTTATCGTGCAGGCGGGGAGGACTTCACGATGACCGTCAATGACACTGAATCCCGCGCGCCTGCGCATCTCTGGATCGTCGGCGTTCTGGGGCTCATCTGGAACGGGTTCGGCGTTTACGATTATCTGATGTCGAAGCTGCGGGGGGCCGATTACTTCCGGGAGATGGGGATGACGGACGCGCAGATCGCGTTCGCGCAAGGCTATCCCATGTGGATGAACGCCGTATGGGCCATCGGTGTGTGGGGCGCCCTGCTGGGCACCTTGCTGCTGCTGTTGCGCCGCCGGGCGGCCGCGCCGGTCTTCATGCTCTCTCTGCTGGCCTATCTGCTGAGCCTGTTCTACGCCTTCTACCTTTCCAACGGCCGCGAGGTGATGGGTGACAGTTCCGCCATGCATGTGGTGGTGCTGGTGGGCTGCCTGTTCTTCGCCTGGTATTCGCGGGCCATGGCAAGAAAGGGAGTGTTGAAATAGCCGCCTTCGCCGCATGATCCGCCAAGGGCCCAAAGGCCCATTGGGGAGGTTTTCATGCGACTGAAGGGCAAATCCGCCATCGTGACGGGCGGGGGCAGCGGCATCGGCCGCGCGACGGCGATCGCGCTGGCGCGGGAGGGCGCGGCCGTGATGGTGACCGACATCGACGACGAAGGCGGACACGAGACGCTGGCGCTGATCGGCAAGGCCGGCGGCAAGGCGGCCTATCGCCACCAGGACGTGGTGGAGGAGGATGGCTGGCGCGAGGTGGTGGCCGAAACGGTGCGCCTGCACGGGCATCTGGACACGCTGGTGAACAATGCCGGGATCGGCAGCGGCCAGATGATCCTGGAGATGAGCCTGGAAGCGTGGAACCGGCAGATCGCCATCAACCTGACCGGTGTGTTCCTGGGGGTGAAGCATTCGGTGCCGGCGATGCGGGCGCACGGGAAGGGTGGATCGATCATCCACATCTCGTCGGTCGCCGGGCTGGAAGGCTCTGCCGGGCTGGCCGGTTACTGTGCGACCAAGGGCGGCGTGCGGTTGTTTTCCAAGGCGGTGGCGAAGGAGTTCGCCGCCGACCGTATCCGCAGCAACAGCGTGCATCCCGGCATCATCGACACGCCGATCTGGACCAAGATCGACGAAGGCGGGCTTTCGCAAACGATGGATGCGCTGGGCGCGCCCCAGGGCGCGAACCGGCCGCCCGTCGATGCCATCGCCATGCTGAACACGCCGCTGCAGCGGGCCGGGCAACCGGAGGAGATCGCGGCTGGCATCCTGTTTCTGGCATCGGACGAATCCGCGTTCATTACCGGATCGGAACTGGTGATCGACGGGGGGTGGACGGCCTGAGTTGCCTTGTGGGGGTGTGAGGGGTTGCGAAGGGGCCTGGCCCCTTCCCCCTGATTTACCAGATTGGTTGTTCCACGTGGAACATTGCCCTACACTTTGAAATCAATGGGTTGGGTGCAGGACGTGTAGGATTTGTTGGGACTGTTCCACGGGAGCGTGGTGTTCGCATTCCCATCAGACGTGGCGGCAGGTTCATGCCTTATCCCGGTTCATTTCCAGATGCAGCTGTCCAGCCCCTCGTTGGCGACGACGCGGGTGCGGCCGGCGATGCGGTTGGCGTAGCGCTTGGTGTAGCGGCCCGGTGAGGCGGCGTCCCGCTTGATGGGTTGGGGGAGGATGGCGGCGAGGCGGGCGGCTTCGGTGCGTGTCAGCTTGCTGGCGGGCTTGTTGAAATAGTGGATTGAGGCGGCCTGCACGCCATACACGCCGCGGCCGAATTCGGCGATGTTGAGATAGACTTCCATGATCCGGGGTTTGCCCCAGATGAATTCGATCAGCACCGTGAACCAGGCTTCCAGCCCCTTGCGGATCCAGGTGCGGCCTGACCACAGGAAGGCGTTCTTCGCCGTCTGCTGGCTGATGGTGGAGCCGCCGCGCAGTTTCTTGCCCTGCTTGTTGCGCTCCATGGCCTTTTCGATGGCTTCGACATCGAAGCCGCGATGTTCGCAGAAGCGGGAATCCTCTGCCGCGATGACGGCGCGGGGGATGTGGCGCGACATTTCGGGAAGGCCGACCCATTCGCGATAGATCTTCACATCATTGAAATGGTCGCGGATCATCAGGCTGGTGGTGGGCGGGTTGACCCAGCGATAGGCGACAACCCAGACGAGGCTGAGGGCCACCAGCCAGCCGAGCAGCTTCAGGACGAACTTCAGGATGCCGAACACAGGCCCTCCAGCGTGGTGGTGATGGTGCGGGCGACGACGGCGGCCCAGCGGGCGACGCCATCGGGGCTGGTGATCCCGTCCTGCCGGAGTTCGAAGCCGAGATAGGGGAGGCCGGCGGCTTCGGCGTGGCGATCCATCGTGTAGTTCAGGACCTGGCCCGAATAGGGCTCGTTCGCGCCGATGGGGCCGCCCAGGTCGTCCTCTCCCTCAAGTGCGGCGAGGCCGAGTTCGGCGGCGCGGTAATCCCGGTTCCACAGGATGGCGATGGGCCAGGGACGCGGCGCGGGGGCGGTAGCCAGCGCCGGTGTGAAGCTGTGGATGGCGACCAGGAGGAGAGGTGGGCGGGCCGCGATCTGGCGGGCGAGGCCATCGTGGAAGGCGTTGTGGAGGGCGAGACGCGCCTGACGTTCCGGGGGCGAGAGGCCGACATTGGCCGGGATGACGAGGCCGTCGCTTTTTTCGGGGATGGCGTGGGCGGGTTCGCGGTTGCAATCCACCACGAGCCGGGAGGCGGAGGCGAGCCAGGCGCGGCAGCCGAGCCTTGCGGCGACGCTGCGGGTGAGGGCTTCGGCGCCGATATCCCAGGCGACATGATCGAGGAGCGCTTCGGGCGGGACGCCGAGATCGAGCCCGGGCGGAAGGGCATTCGAGGCGTGGTCGCACACGAGGAGGATACGGGGGTCGTCTCCGTCAAGGAGGCGGGGGGCGTTGGGGTGTGTCATGCGCTGAACCGGGGCTTGCGCTTGGCGAGGAAGGCGGAGACGCCTTCGGCGAAATCGGGGCCGGTGAAGGCTTCGTCGAACAGGGCGGCGCTGGCGTCGTCGTCGTCTGCCTGGCCTTCGAGGATTCGGCGGATGACAGCGCGGGTGGCGCGCTGGGTGAAGGCGGAGGCGCCGAGCATTTCGTCTGCCAACGCCTGTGCGGCCTGTTCGACATCGTCTGCGAGGTCTTCCACGAGGCCGATGCGGCAGGCTTCTTCCGCATGGATCAGGCGGCCGGTGTAGAGCAGGCGGCGGGCCTGGCCGGGGCCGACGAGATCGACGAGCAGGCGGGTATCGTGGAGCGGATAGACGAGACCGAGCCGGGCCGGGGTGATGCCGAAGCGGGCGCGGGGGGAGGCGATGCGGATATCGGCCGCCAGCGCGAGCCCGCAGCCGCCGCCGACGCAATCGCCATCCACCAGCGCGATGACCGGCACGGACGCGCGGGTGAGCGCGAGCTGGGCAGCGCGGATCGCCGCCTGGTTCCGGGCGCGCCAGGCGGCATCCGAGGACCGTTCGGCGAATTCGGCGATGTCGGCCCCGGCGCAGAACTGGCCGGGGGTGACGGAGCCGAACAGGATCAGGCGGACGCCCGGCGTTGCGCAGGCCTGATGGACGAGCGGCGGGATACTTTCCCACATGGCCTGATCGAGGGCATTGCGCCGGTCGGGCCTGTCGAGCCGGATGCGGGCGACGGATCCATCGACCGTGAGCCGGACATGGGGGGAAAGCGGCGCTGTCATGCGGGGCCTGTTCTGGCAGCAGGGCGGGCCGGCCTCAAGTGGCCTGAACGGAGAGAGGGGCGGAAACAGGAAAGGCGGCGACCCCGTGGGAGGGTCGCCGCCTTCTGTAAGGCGGGCCGCAGGGAGGGGGGAGGGTAGCGGCCCGTCTGTGGGAGAGGGTTACCGGTCTTACTGGACCGAGTCTTACTGGACCGAGGCGCTCGCCTGCGTCGTCATCACGGCAGCCAGTTCGGTGCCCAGGGACTTCGCGGCGAGGTTAAACTTCTTGGCTGCTTCCGACCGGTTGCGGGCATCGCACAGGGCTTCACCCAGAGCGATGTTGCGTTCGGCCTTGCGGGCGGCTTCCGGTTGGGCGGAGGCGGCCAGCGTGCGCAGCTTCACCGGAGCAACGGCGCAGGTTTCGGCATCGCTGGCGAGGGCCGGAGCGGCGACGAGGGTGAGGCTGGCGGCCGAGAGGGCGGCAGCGACGGTCATCTTGATGGCGCGCATGACTTGATCCTTTCAACCTTCGGCATCGGGCCTGTTCCACTGCCTGATTGCCGGTGCCCCCCAATTGTCCGGACCATACCGGGTTGAACCGAGCGGCACTCAATTCGATGAAGCTGAATTAAAGTTCCACTCAGTTCGCGTCAACGGGAAAATTGAGTGGCACGCAGATTTTTGCAGCAAGATGTGCTGCAACGCAACATCCTGATCCGCGCCTTCGGGAAAAATGATTTTCAATCAGTTGATTAATTCGGGCTATCAATTCTGCTATGCAGCAACATGGAGCGCAGCCCTGCGATTATCGCATGGCTCGTGCAGTGGAATCCCGTGATTTCTCGCCTGAAATATGAGCGCGACTCGAAATATGGGCGCGGTGCGGCCGGTTGATTCGGCTGGCGACCCCGGACCGGATCCGGGGCGCCGGGCCGAGCCTCAGGCTTCGCCTTCGGTTTCCACCATGGCCGCCGTGAGCGCTTCGCGCGGGCCCTTGCCGCCCCACAGGACGAACTGGAACACCGGATAATAGCGTTCGCATTCGTCGATGGCGGCATCGACCAGGGCATGGGCCTGGGGCATGCTGAGCGCGGCATCGTCGGGGCCGTCCAGCAGAACCGCGTGGCGGAACAGGATCGCGCCATCGGCTGACCATTGTTCGAAATGGCCGATCCAGAGCTGTTCGTTCACGAGGGCCAGCGTTTCGAACAGGTTTGCCCGGGTTTCGGGTGCCACGCGCTGGGCGCCGGCGTTGATGCCGGTGAGCGCGATGAATTGCAGCACCCTGTCTTCCTCACGCCAGAGGGCGCGCAGTTCGTAATCGGACCAGCTGCCCTTGACGGTGGTGACGATCTCCTCGTCGCCCTCCCGCTCGAAGGACCAGTTGTGGCTGGCGAAATACTGCTCCAGCGTATCGATCGGAGCCAGCGGCTCGGCGCCGATGTCGAATTGCAGGCTGGTCATGCTGTGGTCCTCAAATCGCTGCCCCTAGGGCTGGGGTCGCCCCCGCTCCTGCTCCACCAGATATTGCGCCCGGCCGGGGGCTTGGCAAGAAGCCTGGCCGCCCGCGCCGCGCGAAATCTGTGGATGGTCTGAGCCGGTGGGGCCTGCTGTTCAGCTGATGTCGATCTTCTGCGCCTTTGTGCGCGACGCGCGGGCGGGCTGGGCTGTCGTGGACGTTCCTGCCGCGGACTGGGCGCGAAGCGCGGCCAGTTCGGCCCGGATCACTTCGAGTTCCGCCCTAGCTTCGGCGGCCATGGTCTTCACCGCTTCGAACTCCTCGCGGCTGACCATGTCGATCCCGCCGACCATCTCGCGCAGACGCTCCCGCATCCGGGTTTCCGCCTCTCGGCCGGCGCCGGCCATGGTGCCGGCGACCGACGACATCAGGCGCGAGAGATCCTCCAGGAAGGGGTTCTGATTCTGCATTTGGTCGTCGACTCCAACTCTGCGGGCCTGTCAGGCGCCCGGATTCAGGGCCCAGATACGCCAGTTCAGGCCAAAAGCGAAGCTCAGCCAGACAAGATAGGGCAACATCAGCCAGGGCGAAGGCCTGTCGACACGCGCGGCCGCGACGGTTGCAGCGACCGACAGCAGCAGGATCGCGCCAAGCAGGACGAGTGCCCCCAGCAGTTGCTGCCCGGCGAAGAACAGCGGCGACCAGGCGAGATTCAGCGCGAGCTGCACAAGGAAGAGGGTGAGGGCCCGGCTGCGCGCCGGTGAGGCGGGAGCGAGCCAGAGGCGGGAGGCCGCGATTCCCAGCAGGGTATAGAGAATGGTCCAGGCGATGCCGAACACCGGCCCCGGCGGCTGGAGGGCCGGCCTGGCGAGCGATTCATACCATTCGCCACCCGCCATCGGGCCGGACAGGGCGGCGGACAGGCCGCCGAGTGCATTCGCGATCACGGTGCCGATGACGGCCGCGATCAGGGCGCGACTCTTCATTCGGCGGGGCTGGGCAGTTCGCCCGATTCCCGGAGGCCCTTTTCAAGCTCCCGGCTGATGGCTTCGGGCGAGCGCGTGCGGCGGGCGAATGCGGCGTAGAAGACCGGGATGACGAACAGCGTCAGCAGGGTGGCAAGGCTGACGCCCCAGACGATGACGACCCCGATCGCCTGCCGCGATCCGGCGCCCGCGCCGCGCGCGATCATCAACGGGATGGCGCCGGCGACAGTTGCGATCGATGTCATCAGAACGGGGCGGAGGCGGCGTTCGGACGCTTCGAGGATGGCATCCCGGAACGCCACGCCATCGTCGCGCAGCTGGTTGGCGAATTCCACGATGAGGATGCCGTTCTTGGCCGCCAGCCCCACCAGCATGACGATGCCGACCTGCGAATAGAGGTTCAGCGTGCCGCCCATGATCCACAGGCCGAAGAGGCCGCCGCCGACAGCAAGCGGAACGGTGAGGATGATGACGGCCGGGTGGATCCAGCTTTCGAACTGGGCCGCCAGCACCAGGAATACGAGCACGATGGTGAGCCCCAGAACCACCCACAGCGACGAGCCGGTCTGCCGGAGCTGCTGGCTTTCCCCGCGGAAGCCGACGGCGGTCACGGCCGGCTGCTGGAGTGCGGCATCTTCCAGGAAGGTCAGCGCCGCGCCCAGTGTCGTGCCCGGCCCGAGGTTGCCCTGGATGGTGATGGCGCGCTGCTTGTTGAAGCGGCCGAGTTCGCCGGCCTGCGCGGCTTCGCGAAGCTTCACGACATTCGACAGTGGGATCAACTGCCCCGTCGTCTGGCTGCGGACATAGATGTTCGAGAGATTGTCGGGCGTGGCGCGGTCGGCGTCTTCGGCCTGGAGCACCACATAATATTCCTCGCCCCGGTCGATGAAGGTGGTGACGCGGCGGCTGCCCATCATCGTTTCCAGCGTGGCGCCGATGTCGGCGATCTGGACGCCGAGGTCGCCTGCGCGCGTGGTGTCGATGTCCACGATGAGCTGCGGGCGGGTTTCCTTGTAGTCGCTGTCGAGATCGACAATGCCGGGGTTGCCTTCGGCTGCCTTGAAGACGGCATCGCGCGCCTTCGCCAGTTCCTCGAAGCTGTTGCCTGCGATGACCAGCTGGATCGGACGGCCCCGGCCCCGGCTGAGGGTGTTGCCCGACGAGGCGTTTCCGCGGACGCGCGGATCCTGGCCGATGGTCTTCTGGACGTCGTTCATCACCTCCTGCGTGGTGATGGTGCGTTCTTCCCAGGGGACGAGGAAGATCGTCATGCCGCCGCTGGAGAAATCCTCGGTCGCGCCGAAGTTGCCGGGGGCCCGGACGATCATGCGCCGGATCGGCTGGCCGTCGCCAACCTTGGGCATCATCTTGTCCTGCAGATCCTGCATGTAGGACTTCATCCGGTCGTAGCCGGTGCCTTCCGCAGCCTGCACGTTGACGAAGAAGTAGCCGACATCCTCGGCCGGGGCGAGTTCGGACTGGAGCGTCGCCCCGAGGCCGAGGCACAAGGCGACGAAGCCGAAGGCCATGCCGCCAACGAGCAAGGGGCGATCCAGCAGCTTGCGGAGCGCCGACATGTAGCGGCGCTGCAGCCGGTCGAACTGGCGATCGAACCACTGGGTGAAGCGGTTGTGCCCGGTTTCGCGGCGGAGCATCTTGGAACAGAGCATCGGCGTGAGCGACAGGGCGACGAAGCCGGAGAAGGCCATGGCGCCGATCATGGCGCCCGCGAGTTCCCGGAACAGGAGGCCGGTGTTGCCGGCGATGAAATAGAGCGGAACGAACACCGCACACACGACGATGGTGGTGGCGACGACGGCGAACCCGACCTGGCGCGCCCCCTGATAGGCCGCGACCAGCGGCGGCTCGCCCCGTTCGATACGGAAATAGATGTTTTCCAGGACCACGATCGCATCATCGACAACGAGCCCGATCGCCAGCACGAAGGCCAGAAGTGTCAGCAGATTGAGCGAGTAGCCGAGCACATAGAGCACGGCGAAGGTGGCGATCAGGCAGATCGGAACCGTGAGCGCAGGGATCAGCGTGGCGCGCAGGGAGCCCAGGAACACGAAGATCACGGCCACAACGAGGATCGCGGCTTCGGCGAGGGTCATCCAGACATTGCCGATCGCGCGTTCGATGAACAGGGAGCTGTCGAAGCTGACGGCGAGTTCCATGCCCTGGGGCAGGATCGTCTTCACCTTTTCCATTTCCGCCTTCACGTCATCCGCGACCTGAAGGGTGTTGGCGCCCGACTGGCGCACGATTCCAAGGCCGATGGCCTGTTCGCCATTGGAACGGAAGAAGTTGTAGCGGTTTTCCGGTTCCAGGCTGACGCGGGCGACATCGCCGAGGCGGACGAGATAGCCATCGGGGCCGCGCCCGACGATCAGGTTGGCGAAATCCTGTTCGCTGGCGAACTGACGGGTGATACGGACCGTGAGGTTGGCGCTGTTGCCTTCGATCCGGCCGGCGGGCAGTTCCACATTCTGGCGGCGGAGCGCGGCCTCTACGTCGGAGGTGGTGAGGCCGAAGGCGATGAGTTGTGAGCGCGACAGCCAGATGCGCATGGCCTGCCGCGCTTCGCCGCCGATCTGTACGCGGCTGACGCCGTTCACCGATGCGAAGCGATCGACGAGGACGCGCTGGGCGTAATCCGTGAGTTGCATCGGCGTCCAGTCCGGCTGGATCACGTTGATCCAGAGCACGGGCTGGGCATCCACGTCGACCTTGCTGATCTGCGGCGGATCCGCGGCTTCGGGCAACTGGTTGAGGACGCCCGCGACGCGGTCGCGCACGTCGTTGGCGGCGGCGTCGATGTCACGTGAGGCGGCGAATTCGATCGTGATGTCCGAGCGGCCGTCGCGCGAGCGGCTGGCGATCGTCTCGATCCCCTCGATGCCGGAAATCCGGTCCTCGATGATCTGGGTGATCTGGTTTTCGACGACCTGGGCGTTGGCGCCGCGGTAGGTGGTGTCGATGGAGACGATGGGCGGCTCGATGGCGGGCAGGTCGCGCACCGGCAGGCGGGTGAAGGAGACGATCCCGATCAGCACCAGGAGAAGCGACAGGACGGCGGCGAAGACGGGCCGCCGGACCGAGATGTCGGACAGGATCATGGCGCGGGCGCCACCTGCGGCGCGGCCTGGGGCCCCGCGCCGGGTGCGGCGTCGGGGCCGGCCGCAGCCTGACGTTCGACGGGCTTGATCGGGCCCGGGCCCCGGATCTTCACCGTGCCTTCCGCGACAACCCGTTCGCCGGCCTTCAGCCCCTCGATCACTTCGACCCGGCCGTCGCGCCGGGTTCCGGCCTTGATGTTGGTGCGGCCGGCCTGGTTTTCCTCGTTGACGCGCCAGACGAATGCGCCGCTGCCTTCACCGACGACGGCCAGTTCGGGGACGGTCAGCGCGTCGCGCGGGGGGGACTTGATGTCGACGGTCATCAGCATGCCCGGCCGCAGCCGCAGATCCGGGTTCGGCAGCACGGCCCGGGCCGTGGCGGCCCGCGTGACGGGATCGACGACCGGATCGATGGAGGCGATCCGGCCCCGGAATTCCTCGCCCGGGAAGGCGGCCGCGCGCGCCGAGATTTCAAGCCCCGGCTTCAGCACGGGAAGGAAGGTTTCGGGGACGGTGAAATCCAGCTTGATCCGGGAATGATCGACGATCGTCGCGACCGTGGTGCCCGCGTTCACGACGGTGCCGGGTGAGATGCGGCGCAGAGAGAGGTAGCCGGAAAAGGGGGCCCGGATGACCCTGTCCGCGATCTGCGAACTGGCCTGCTGGGTTTGCGCGCGGGCGACATCGACACTGGCCTGCTGCTCATCGATTCGGGCCTTTGTGGCGAAACCCTGGCCCTGCAGCTGCCGCAGCCGGGCAAGCTGCAGTTCGGCCTCGCGCAGGCGGGCCTTGCTTTCACTGAGGTTCGCGCCCTGTTCGGACCGGACCAGTTCCGCGATGACCGCGCCGCGCGGCACGAACTGGCCATCGGTGAAGTTGATGCGCTCGATGCGTTCCGTGACTGTCGAGTTGAGATCGGCCTGTTCGTTCGCGCGGGCGGTGCCGACGGCTTCGATCGAATCGACCATGGGCGTGTAGGCGACCGTCTCGACGATGACGGCCGGCGGGCCGCCCGGCCCTCCCTTGGGGTTGCCGCCCCCTTTTTCCGCTGCCGATCCGGATTTGCCGGTAATCGAATCCACCAGGGAGCAGCCGGCCAGGGACAAGGTGGCAACAGACAGCAGCAGCACGGGAACAAATCTGGGTGGCATGCGGATCAAGGTGCGCGGCTCCTGAAGCTTGTGGCGGGTTCCGGCTGTATCGAGTCGAATGTTTAGAAGTCGGGCAGATGGATGCAGGATGAACGCATTGCAACATCCTATCGTCAAGTGCGGACAAATCCGCGAAACTGGTAGTGTTGACCGGATAAATTCCGCCAAACGAGGCGGTTCCGGCTCGGACCTTTGACCGGGTGGCCGCCATCCACTACTCTGCGGCTAAACAGGGCCTGTGCCGATGCCGTGAGGGCTGGCACGGGTCTGTTCCCGGTTCAGTGGTCGTGGACAGGATGTTCGATCTGGACATGCGTGAATTGCAGGCAATGGATATACGGAGCGGCCCTTCCGGCGAGGAGGACGGCGCTGGTGGTGATGGTCTGGGCACCGGAACCGGCGTGGTCACGCGGACGCGGACCGAGACGCGGAAGCCGTCTCTGTACAAGGTGCTGATGCTGAACGACGACTATACGCCGATGGAGTTCGTCGTGCATGTGCTGCAGCGGTTTTTCCGCATGGGGATCGAGGATGCCACGCGGGTGATGCTGCATGTGCATCAGCGGGGCGTGGGCGTGTGCGGCATCTTCACCTATGAGGTGGCGGAGACGAAGGTGACGCAGGTGATGGATTTCGCCAAGCAGCATCAGCATCCCCTGCAATGCACGTTGGAAAAAGCCTGAGGTTGGGCTTCGGGGGATGCTGAGTCTTTGTTTGGCCTCTGCGGGCGCCGCCCGTCCGGGCGGCTTGCTTCCGCGCATTGGCTCGGGCGCGCGATCGCGCTTGCGGTGGCTGCGCCACCGGTATTTGTTTTAGTCCCTCAGACGCCGGGCGCGGCCCATCCTGGCCGCTTGGCTTCCTCCGCTTCGCTCCGGTCGCGCGGTCGCGCTTGCGGTGGCTGCGCCACCGAGGTTGATCAGGCCGGGTCCCCGGGAGGGATCGGCCCCGGCCGAAGGCCGCGAGCGCGACCGCGCGCCGGCGCAAGTGCGCCGAAGCCAAGGGACGCGGATGCGGCCCGCCCGGCGCTTGAGGGGCAAAGGCAAAATCCCCATGCTTGCCAAATCGCGCGAATATCTATAACGCCCCGCGCTTCAATCGCGAGATCACATGCCGACCTGCCCGGCGAACATGGGCTGCCGTGGCTGGTCTTGAACTCGCCCCAATCCTCGCAAGAGGAACGAAAGGAGCCGAAATGCCCAAGCTGAAGACCAAGAGCGGTGTGAAGAAGCGCTTCAAGATCACCGCGACCGGCAAGATCAAGCATGGTGTGGCCGGCAAGCGCCACCGCCTGATCAGCCACAACGGAAAATACATCCGCCAGAACCGCGGCACCAGCGTTCTGTCCGAGGCCGATACGGCCCGGGTGGTCGCCTGGGCCCCCTACGGCCTGAAGTAAGGAGCGCACCACATGGCACGTGTGAAGAGGGGCGTTACCGCCCGTGCGCGGCACAAGCGCGTTCTTGAACAGGCGAAGGGCTATTATGGCCGTCGCAAGAATACCATCCGCATTGCGCGGCAGGCGGTCGAGAAGGCCGGCCAGTACGCGTATCGCGATCGCAAGGTCAAAAAGCGGAGCTTCCGGGCGCTGTGGATCCAGCGGATCAACGCGGCGACGCGCGAACAGGGCGTGACCTATTCGGCGTTCATGCACGCGCTTTCGAATTCGGGCCTGGAGCTGGACCGCAAGGTTCTGGCCGATCTCGCCATGAACGAGCCGGCGGCGTTCAAGGCCGTGTTTGACCAGGTGATGGCTGGCGCCAAGGCCTGATCTCTCGCGACCTGCTTGAACTGCAATCAAGGGGCGCGGGGAGGCTTTGGCCTTCCCGCGCCCCTTTTGCGTTGCGGCCCGCTTTCGGTTTATGGCCGCGCCGCGAACCCGCCGTCTGACTGACAGAGCATAGGAATTCTCCCTTGAGCACCGACGCCCTTCGCGGCGAAACCCTCGCCCAGATTGCCGCCGCCGACACGCTGGAGGCGTTGGAGGCCGTGCGCGTGGCCGCGCTTGGCAAGGCCGGAACCATCACCCAGCTGATGAAGAGCCTGGGCGGGCTTCCGCCGGAGGAACGGTTGACGGTGGCGCCCGTCTATCAAGCCCTGCGGGAAGCTGTTTCCGCTGCGCTGGAGGCGAAGAAGGCCGACCTGGGCAGGGCCGCGCTGACGGCCCGGCTGGCGGCGGAGCGGATCGACATGTCGCTGCCGACCGCGCCGCTGGTGACGGGAACGGTGCACCCCATTTCCCAGGTGATGGACGAACTTTCCGAGATCTTCGCGGACCTGGGGTTCGCGGTGGCGGAAGGGCCGGAGATCGAGACCGACTGGCATAATTTCACCGCGCTCAACATTCCGCCCGAGCATCCGGCGCGGGCGATGCACGACACCTTCTACGCGACGCCCGCGGGCGGCGGCGACAGGATGGTATTGCGCACGCATACCTCGCCGGTGCAGATCCGCACCATGATGGCCGGGAAGCCGCCCATCCGCATCATCGCGCCGGGGCGGGTCTATCGGTCTGATTCGGATGCCACCCATACGCCGATGTTCCATCAGGTGGAGGGGCTGGTGATCGACCGGGGCATTCACCTGGGGCATCTGAAATGGACGCTGGAGACCTTCGTGAAGGCCTTCTTCGAGGTGGACGATGTGACGCTGAGGCTGCGGCCGAGCTTCTTTCCCTTCACCGAGCCGGGGGTGGAGGTGGATGTCGGCTGTTCGTGGGAGGGCGGCACGCTGAAGATCGGCGGGACATCTTCATGGATGGAAATCCTGGGCGCGGGGATGGTGCATCGCCGGGTGCTGGAAAACTGCGGGCTGGATCCGGATGAGTGGCAGGGCTTTGCCTTCGGCTGCGGCATCGATCGCCTTGCCATGCTGAAATACGGGATGACGGATTTGCGCGCCTTCTTCGATGCCGACCTTCGCTGGCTGAAGCATTTCGGCTTTGCGGCGCTGGATGTGCCGACCCTGTCTGCGGGAGTGGGCGCATGAAATTCCCCCTGAGCTGGCTGAAGCGCTATCTGGAGACCACGGCCACCGCCGACGAACTGGCGGCCGCGATGACGCGGCTGGGGCTGGAGGTGGAAGGGGTGGAGAACCCGGCCGACGCGCTGAAGCCCTTCGTGATCGCGAAGGTTCTGAGCGCCGGGCGCCACCCGCAGGCCGACAAGCTGCAGGTGCTGAGCGTGGACACAGGCAACGGGCAGGGCCTTCAGGTCGTGTGTGGCGCGCCCAATGCGCGCGCGGGGCTGGTGGGGGTGTTCGGCCCGCCGGGCGCGCTTGTGCCGGGGCTGGATGTGGTGCTGAAGGTGGCCGCGATCCGCGGTGTCGAATCCAACGGCATGATGTGTTCCAACCGGGAACTGCTGCTGGGCGATGACCATGACGGCATCATCGAACTGCCGGCCGATGCGCCGGTGGGCGCGGCCTTTGCCGCCTGGGCCGGGCTGGACGATCCCGTGTTCGATGTGGCGATCACGCCGAACCGGCAGGATTGCATGGGCGTCTACGGCATCGCGCGCGATCTGGCGGCGGCGGGCCTTGGCGTGCTGAAGGCGCCGGCTGTGCCGCAACTGGCGGAAACAGGCCCGGTGCTGGTGCCCGTGCGCACCGACGATCCGGAGGGTTGCCCGGCTTTCTATGCGCGCTCCGTTTCTGGCGTGGTGAACGGGCCTTCGCCCAAATGGTTGCAGGATCTGCTGACGAAGGCGGGGATGCGGCCGATTTCGGCGTTGGTGGACGTGACCAACTATTTCGCCATCGGCCATGGCCGGCCGCTGCATGTCTATGATGTGGCGAAGCTGAAGGGTGGTCTGATCGCCCGTCGGGCGCGGGCGGGCGAGGAGCTGGTGGCGCTGAACGGCAAGACCTATGCGCTGGCCGAGAGCATGACGTTGATCGCCGACGACGCGCATGTGCATGACATCGCCGGGATCATGGGGGGCATGGAATCGGGCGTTTCCGAAGCCACCAAGGATGTTCTGATCGAGGCGGCCTGGTTCAATCCGGCGCGGATCGGGGAAACCGGGCGTGCGCTGGGGCTGACATCCGACGCGCGCGCGCGGTTCGAGCGCGGCGTGGACCCGGCGTTCGTGGAGCCGGGGCTGGATCTTGCGGCTGCGATGGTGGTGGAGCTGTGCGGCGGTGCGGTTTCCGCGATTGCCAGGGCCGGCGAGGCGCCCGTGGTGGCGAAGACAGTGCGCTTCGATCCCGCGTACACACTGGGGCTGGGCGGGCTGGACGTGCCGGCTGCCGAGCAGAAGGCGATCCTGGAACGGCTGGGTTTCGGCGTATCGGGCGATGTTCCCTGGAATGTGGCGGTGCCGAGCTGGCGGCGCGACGTGGATGGTGCGGCCGACCTGGTCGAGGAAGTCGTGCGGCTGCACGGGCTGGACAAGGTGCAGTCCGTGCCGCTGCCGCGGGCGGAGGGCGTCGCCCGGCCGACGGCAACAGCCGGGCAGAAGCTGGAGCGGCGGTGCAAACGACTGATGGCCGCGCGTGGGCTGGACGAGGCGATCACCTGGAGCTTCATCGCCGAGGACGAGGCTGCGAAGTTCGGCGGCTGGCACTGGAAGCTGGACAATCCGCTGTCTGCGGAACTGGCGGTGATGCGCACATCCCTGCTGCCCGGCCTTGTGGCGGCGGCGGACCGCAACCTGGCGCGCGGCGCCGAAGGGGTGCGCTTCTTCCAGTATGGCCGGCGCTATCTGGCGGAGGGCGAGCGGCCGACGCTGGCGCTTCTGCTGGCGGGCGAAGCCCGCCCCAGGGACTGGCAGACGGGCAAGGCGCGAGCCTTCGACGCCTTCGACGTGAAGGCCGAAGTGATGGCGGTTCTGGCGGCGGCCGGTGCGCCGGTGGAGCGGTTGCAGACAGTGCAGCCGGCGAGCGCCCATTATCATCCCGGCCGTTCGGCGAAGCTGGTGCTGGGCAAGGCGGTGCTGGCCGAGTTCGGCGAACTGCACCCGGATGTGCTGGGCGATCTGCCGGGCGCGGCGGCAGCCGAAATCCATCTGGATGCCGTGCCGGAGCGGCGGGCGAAGCGGGCGCGGCCGGCCTTCACGCCGCCGGTGCTGCAGCCGGTGAAGCGGGACTTCGCCTTCCTTGTGCCGGACGCGACGCAGGCGGAGGCGCTGGTGCGCGCGGTGAAGGGCGCGGACAAGTCGCTGATCGTGGATGTGCGGCTGTTCGATCGCTTCGCGGGCGCGGGCGTTCCGGCGGGGCAGGTGAGCCTGGCCGTGACGGTGACGCTGCAGCCGGTGGAAAAGACGCTGACCGACGCGGAGATCGAAGGCGTGAGCAAGGCCGTGGTCGCGGCCGCGACGAAGCTGGGGGCCGTGCTTCGGGGGTGAAGCGGGCCGGGGGCGCTGCGGCGGGCCTGTATCCCTGGGCCGGATTGCCCCGCAATCCGGCCCAGGAATGCAGCCGCCTTCAGCCTACTGGTGCTGCTGCATCTGTTCCTGGCTGACCGGGATGATGCGGATTTCCACGCGGCGGTTCTGCGCCCGGCCTTCCGGCGTGTCGTTCGAGGCGACCGGCTGGGTAAAGCCGAAGCCGCGTGGCTGCATGCGCGCGCGCGCCACACCGAAGCTTTCGAGTGTGCCTGCGACCGATTCCGCCCGCTGTTCGGACAGGCGCTGGTTCACTTCGGCCGAGCCGACATTGTCCGTGTGGCCGAACACGCCGATCACGGTGGACGGATAGGCGTTCAGCACCTTGGCGACTTCCTGAAGCTGGCCGCGCATTTCCGGGCGGACGACATAGGAATTGAAATCGAAGGTGATCGTGTCGGGGAAGGTCAGCTTGATCTCGTCACCCTGGCGTTCCACCTGGATTTCGGTGCCGGCGGTGGCCTGGCGGAGTTCCCGTTCCTGCTTGTCCATGTAGGAACCGATGCCGCCGCCCGCGATGGAGCCGACACCCGCGCCGATCAGCGCGCCGGTGTTGCCGCCGATCAGCCCGCCGAGCAGCGCGCCGCCGAGGCCGCCCGCGAGCGCGCCCTTGCCGCCGCGGCTGATCGTCTGCTGGCCGGTGACGGGATCGGTGGTGCAGCCGGTGACGAGAAGGAGCGCCGCGAGCGCCCCGCCGATCATCAGTTGCGACTTCTGCCTGCGTGCCGGGATGGCCATATGCTCTCTCCTCAGTCTCATTTCCAAAGACCTTTGCTCTGCCGGCCTTCGGTGCGGCTGGCTGATGCGCGGCCTGCGACCTCCCCCCGGCTGAAACTGAATAAACCCCTGACGTTCCGCTGACCATCCCGTACAGGACAATTGCCGGGCCTGCTTGAGAAATCCGGCGGCAGGCGGCATAACGACGACAATCATGGCCTTTCCCTGGACCGATGTCGCGATCATCCTCGCGTTGATTGCGCTGAATGGCTTCTTTGCCGGCGCCGAGCTGGCAATTGTGTCTGCCCGCAAGCCCCGGCTTTCCGTGATGGAGCGCGCGGATGTGCGAGGTGCGCGCACCGCGCTGGACCTGCAGGAGAATCCGGGCCGATTCCTTTCCGCCGTGCAGATCGGCATCACGCTGGTGGGTGTCGCCAACGGGGCCTATTCGGGCGCGAGCCTGGCGGGACCGGCCGCGCAATGGCTGCAAAGCCTTGGCGTGCCCGGGGCCTGGGCCGAGAATGCCGGGTTCATCCTGGTGATCGTGGTGGTGACCTACCTTTCCTTGATCATCGGAGAGCTTGTCCCGAAGCAGCTGGCGCTGCGCGCGCCGGAACGGATCGCGGTGATCGTGGCGCCCGTGATGCGGTTCGTGACCCGGCTGACGGGCCCCTTCGTGACGCTGCTCGACGCCTCAACCGGCTTCATCTTCCGGCTGCTGGGGATCCGCCGGGACGCGGACAACAGCGTGACGGAAGAGGAATTGCGCCATGTGGTGCAGGAAGCCGAAGTGGCTGGCGTGATCGAGGGCAAGGAGCGGGAGCTGATTTCGGGCATCATGCGGCTGGCCGACCGGCAGGTGCGCGGCGTGATGACCCCGCGGCCCGAGGTTGACTGGCTGGATCTGAACGCGCCCGAGGCCGAGGTGCGGGCACGGTTGATCGCGACGCCGCACAGCCGGCTGCTGGTGGGGGAAGGTTCCATCGACCGGATCGTCGGCGTGGTGCAGGCGCGGGATGCGCTTGCGGCGTTGCTTGACGGCAAGCCGCTTGGACTGGCCGGGCTGGTGCGCAAGGCGCCGGTGGTGCCGGACGTGGCGGAGGCCACCGCCGCTCTGGCCGCGTTGCGCGACGCCGATGTGCCGATGGCTGTGGTGATCGACGAATATGGCCACTTCGAAGGTGTTGTGACACCGGCCGATCTGCTGGCGGCGATCGCCGGCGAGTTCCGATCGGACATGGACGACCAGACCGATCCGGCGCTGGTGCAGCGCGAGGACGGAAGCTGGCTGGTTTCCGGCAGCCTTGCTGCCGACGAACTGGCCGAGCGGCTGGATTTTCGGCTGGATGAGGAACGGGACTATCAGACGGTCGCCGGTCTGGTGCTTGCGGAATTGCGGCATATTCCGACGACGGGCGAATCCGTCGAAACGCGTGGCTGGCGCTTCGAAGTCGTCGACATGGACGGGCGCAAGATCGACAAGCTGATTGTCTCGAGGGTGGAGGTGTCATGAAGGGTCTGGTCTGGGGCTTGTTCGGCCTGCTGGCGGCGCTTTGGTCGCTGTTTGCCTGGCTGCTTCACGGTATCGCCGGCGCGGGCGGCGCGGCCGTCACCACGGTGAGCCGCTGGCTGGAGATCGATCTGGCGAAGACCCAGTGGCTGGCGGACGGCCTCGCCATGGCGGGCGGGTTGGCGCAGGGCCTTGTCATCATCTTCTGGCTGATGGGCATGGGCCTGATCCTGGCCTTCGGCTGGATGGGAAGCCGGGCCGTGGACGGACTGCGCGACATGGGCACCGAGCTGGAGCGCGACGCCGCCGTGCGCGGCACGGGCGTGGTGCTGGACGGCGAGATCGTGCGGGACCGCCAGCCCGCATCCCCGGATGACCGCGCGGCGGGCTGAGGGGTCAGCCCTTCGCGCCCGCCTTCAGCGCCTGTTCCCAGGCCAGCTTGGCAAGCGGTTCCACGGTTGCCGACATCGCCTTGGCATGCGCGTTGGAGGCAGTGCCCCGCACCACGCGGCCCCGGATGCCATGCACGATCGCGGCCAGCCGGAACATGTTGTAGGAAATGTAGAAATCCATGTTCGCCGTCACGTCTGACACGTTGCGGCCAACCGTTGCGCAATAGCGTTCCACATATTCCAGTTCGGTCGGGATGTTCATTTCCGACAGGTTCACGTCGGTCAGGCCGACGGTGCCGGTGGGCGGCATGCGATACATCATCAGATGGTAGGAGAAATCCGCCAGCGGATGCCCGAGTGTGCTGAGCTCCCAATCGAGGACGGCGAGCACCTTCGGCTCCGTGGGGTGGAAGATCATGTTGTCGCAGCGGTAATCGCCGTGGACGATCGCGTTTTCGTCGCCGGGGGGGATGTTCGCCGGCAGCCATTCGACCAGCTTGTCCATTTCCGGCACCCGGCCGGCGGCTTCATCCTCGAGATATTGTTTCGACCAGCGGCCGATCTGGCGGGCGAAATAGTTGCCCGGCTTGCCGAAGTCGCCAAGGCCGGCGGCGACCGGATCGATGCTGTGCAACCGGGCGATCGTGTCGTTCATGGCATCGAAATAGCGACGCCGTTCGGAGGTGGGGACATCGGGGAAGGTGCCGTCCCAGATGATCCGCCCCTCCACGCAGTCCATCACGTAGAACCAGGTGCCGATCACGGATTCGTCGGTGCACAGGCCGAAGGTTTCCGCGACAGGGAACCCCTGGGCGAACAGGGCGGAGATCACCCGATATTCGCGATCGACGGCATGGGCCGAGGCGACGAGCAGTCCCGGCGGCTTGCGGCGCAGCACATAGGAGCGCTTCGGCGTGATCAGCTTATAGGTGGGGTTGGACTGGCCGCCCTTGAACTGCCGGACTTCGAGCGGGCCCTGATAATCACGCACATTGTCGCGCATCCAGGCTTCGAGCGCGGCCTCGTCGAAGCGGTGGGCTTCGCGCACCTCCGTCGTGCCCGAGAATTGTTCCTGGCGGCTCGCCATGCTTCGATCCTTCCCTTGGCGGCTGGCCTTCGCGGTCAGCCGTCTGCCCGTTCGCGGGCGATTTCACGCCAGCCGATATCGCGGCGACAGAAGCCATCGGCAAAGCTGATCTTTTCGACGGCCGCATAGGCCGTGGCGACCGCATCGGCCACGGTGGGGCCGGCGGCGGTGACGCCGAGCACCCGGCCGCCGCTGCTGACCAGATGGCCCTGGGCATCGAGCGCGGTGCCGGCGTGCAGCACCCGGGCGCCTGTTGCTTCGGCCGCATCGAGGTTTTCGATCCGCCCGCCCTTTGACGGGGTTCCGGGATAGCCGCGCGCCGCGATCACGACGACGGCGGCCGCGCCGGATTTCCACCGGGCGGAGCGGCCCGCGAGATTGCCCTGCGCGGCCGCCAGAAGAAGCTCTGCAAGGTCGCTTTCGAGGAGGGCCATCAGCACCTGGCATTCGGGATCCCCGAAGCGCACATTATATTCGATCAGCTTCGGCCCGGTTTCCGTGAGCATCAGCCCGGCGAACAGGACGCCGCTGAAGGGCGTTCCGCGCGCGGCCATGGCGTTCAGCGTTGGCTGGATGATCTCGGCCATGGTGCGGGCCTGGAGATCGGGCGTGAACACCCGGGCCGGGGCATAGGCGCCCATGCCGCCGGTGTTGGGGCCGGTATCGCCGTCCCCCACACGCTTGTGATCCTGCGCGGCGAGCAGGGGCAGGGCGGTCGTGCCGTCCGCCAGCACGAAGAAGCTGACTTCCTCGCCGGTCATGCACTCCTCGATCACCACTTCGGCGCCGGGGCTGGCGAAAAGCTCTCGCAGCGCCGCTTCGGCTTCGCCATGGGTGGCGGCAACGGTGACGCCCTTGCCAGCGGCCAGCCCGTCGGCCTTCACGACGACGGGTAGCGCATGGGCGGCCGCGTAGGCCAGCGCCGGTTCCGGCGCATCGAAGCGGCGGTAGCGGGCCGTCGGGATAGCGGCTTCGTCGCACAGTTCCTTCGTGAAGGCCTTGGAGGCTTCGAGGCGGGCGGCGGCGGCGCTGGGGCCGAAGACGGGGATGCCGGCCGCGCGGAGCGCATCGGACACGCCTGCCGCCAGCGGCGCTTCCGGCCCCACGACGACGAGGCCGACGCCTTCGGACCTTGCGAATGCGGTGACGGCGGCCGGGTCCAGGATGTCGAGCCCGGGCGCGGGCGCAGCGACCCTTGCGATGCCGGGGTTGCCGGGGGCCGCGATCAGGCGGCTGCATCGCGGCGAGGCAGCGAGTTTCAGGGCAAGCGCATGTTCGCGGCCGCCGCTGCCGAGGAGGAGGATCGGGAAGGCTGTGCTGGGCATGGGCCGCCGATTAGGCGCAGTTGACGACAGAGGGAAGGGCGCGCGGGTTTGAAGTGACCGCGAAGCGACGGTATGGCGTCCGGCATGGCATCACAGGCGCCCAACATTCCCGAGTTTTCGGTTTCCGAACTGGCCCAGAGCGTGCGGCGGACGCTGGAGGACCGTTTCTCGCTGGTCAGGGTGCGGGGTGAGCTGTCTGGCTTCAAGGTCTATGGATCGGGCCATGCCTATTTCGACCTGAAGGACGCCGACGCCGTGCTGGCGGGGGTGATGTGGAAGGGCAATTTCCAGCGACTGGGCTTCCGGCCGGAAGACGGCCTGGAGGTGATCGCGACGGGGAAGCTTTCGGGCTATCCCAAATCCTCCCGCTATCAGCTGGTGGTGGAGCGGATGGAGGTGGCGGGCGTCGGCGCGCTGCTGAAGCAGATCGAGGAGCGGCGGCGGCGGCTGGAGGCGGAGGGGCTGTTTGATCGGGCCGCCAAGCCGCAGCGGCCGTTCCTGCCTTCGCATATCGGCATTGTCACTTCGCCCCAGGGGGCGGTGATCCGCGACATCCTGCACCGCCTGCGGGACCGGTTCCCGCGCCGGGTGAGCCTATGGCCGGTGCCGGTGCAGGGCGACGGCGCGGCCGCGAAGATCGCGGCGGCCATCCACGGCTTCAACGCAATGCCGGACGGCGCCCGGCCCGACCTGCTGATCGTGGCGCGCGGTGGCGGTTCGATCGAGGATCTGATGGCCTTCAACGAGGAAATCGTGGTGCGCGCGGCGGCGGCGAGCCGCATTCCGCTGATTTCGGCCGTGGGGCATGAAACGGACACGACGCTGATCGATTTCGCATCCGCGCTGCGGGCGCCGACGCCGACGGCGGCGGCCGAACTGGCGGTTCCCGTGCGGGCGGACCTGCTGGAAGGGCTGGCCGAGCTGGGGTTGCGGGCGCAGCGGGCGGAGCGTCGTGCGCGGCTGCTGCGGGCGGAACGGCTGCAGGCGATGGCCGCGCGCCTGCCCCGGCCGCAGGCGATCGCCGGGCTGGCGCGGCAGCGGCTGGACGAAGCGGGCGAACGGCTGCCGAGGGCGCTGCTGACGCGCGCGCGGCTGTTGCAGGCGCGCCTGTCCGCTGCGGGCGGCCGGCTGACGCCCCGGCTGCTGGTGCACCATCTTGCGCGGGAGCGGGCGCTGCTCGCCTCTCCGCGCGTGACGCCGAACCCGGCGCTGCTGAGGGCGCGGCTCTCGGCTGCGCGGGCCTCGCTTGCCGCCGGCTTCCGGCTGGCCGAAGGGCTGTCGCCGCAAGCGGTACTGGCGCGGGGGTTCACGCTGGTGCGGCTGCCCGACGGGGCCGTTGCCCGCCGTGCCGCGGATGCCGCCGCCGCCGCCCAGCTGCGGATCGTCTTTGCCGATGGCGAGGTGCTGGCGCGGCCCGCCGGTTCGTCGCAACCCCGTTCAACGCCCGGTGCGAAGCCGCCAGCCGGCGGCCCGCAGGGCCGGCTTTTCTGAAGGAAACCCCGCACATGCTGAACTTTGCCGCCGGCCGCCCCGCCAGGCTTCGCTATCTATCCGGCAGCTTCAAGGTGATCGCCGATGGTGACCATGTGGTTTGCGCGGTGACGGGGCAGAAGATCCCGCTTTCGTCGCTGCGCTACTGGAGCCATGAACTGCAGGAGCCCTATGCCTCTGCCGAGGCGGCCGCGCGGCGCTATGCGGAGGCGCGGGCGAAAGGGCTGCTCTGAACATTGCGCTGTAGCACGACGTGAATCGTATACTGTGGCAACAGGGCAACAGCGCCGCGCAACAATCCGCTGAAAGGCGACGGCTCCTTTACAGATGCTGGGCTTTTTGGTGATACCGCCACCAAGCCTCAAGGCGACCGGTCGGATTGCGTCTCGTTCATGGTGCAAATGCACACCTTGTTTTGGTGCAAATGCACACAGCGCGCGCGGCCGTACGGGACAAGCAAGGCGTATTCCAGGTGGAGGGATATCCGGTTTCGGCCGGACCATCTGGAAGCGCGATAAAGGAAGGACTGACACACGTGACCCAAACACTCTGGCACAAGCGCGCCACCCTGAAGGGCTCGGTTGCCACCGCTGCCGTCAGCATCGCCATGCTTGCGGGCCCTGCGGCCTTTGCGCAGTCCACGGCCGCCGCCGAAGCTGAAGCCGAAACCATCGTGGTGACCGGCTCGCTCATCAAGAATCCGAACCTCGAGCGCGCCACGCCTGTCACGGTGACGTCGGCTGACGAAATCGACCTGAAGCAGCTGACCAACGCCGAGCAGGTCCTGCGCGACATCCCCGGCATCGTTCCGTCGATCGGTTCGGCCGTGAACAACGGCAACGGCGGTGCGTCGTTCGTCAACCTGCGCGGCCTGGGTTCCAACCGGAACATCGTGCTGCTCGATGGCCAGCGCCTGGTGCCGGCCGAACTGAACGGCCGCTTCGACCTCAACAACGTTCCGCTGGCGCTCGTCGAGCGTGCGGACGTGCTGACCGGCGGCGCCTCCACCACCTACGGCGCCGACGCCGTTTCGGGTGTCGTCAACTTCATCACGCGTCGTGACTTCACCGGCGTGGAAATCAACGGCGGCTACGGCCTCACCGAAAAGGGTGACGGCCAGTCGCTCCGCCTCGACATGGTGATGGGTGCGGGCTTCGACGATGGTCGCGGCAACGTCACGCTGGGCATCGGCTATCTGGAATCCGACCAGGTGCTGCAGGATGACCGCGATTTCTCGCGCTTCTCCTATGACAGCTTCAACGGCGCAGCCGGTGGTTCGGGCACTTCGACCCCCTCGCGCTGGTCGAACGTGAACCCGACGGCTGGCAACCTCATTGCCAACTCTTCGGATCCGCTCGTTGCGCAGCGTTGCAACACCACTGGCGTGCCGGTTGTTCCGGGCCTCCCGAACTGCAGCAACCCGCAGGGAAGCCAGCGCCAGGTCAACAACGATGGCACCGCGTTCAATGCGGGCACTGCCTTCTCGGCCTTCAACTTCAACCCGTACAACGTGTTCCAGACGCCGTTCAAGCGCTTCAACGTCTACGCCGCTGGCCGCTACGAAGTGAACGAGAACCTGGAATTCTACACCCGGGCGATCTTCTCGAAGAACAAGGTGCAGACGATCATCGCCCCCTCGGGCGCGTTCGGCCTGACCGTCGATGTTCCGCTGAACAACCCGTTCCTGACGACGGCGCAGCGCAACGCCTTCTGTAACGTCGACATTGATCCGACCTCGACCTATCAGCCCCGCTTCACGGCGGCGCAGTGCGCTGCTGCGGCCAACCCGAACCTGAAGCCTGGCGATGCGGATTACCGCAGCGTGTCGGCTGTGGTTTCGCGTCGGAACGTGGAAGGCGGTCCGCGGGTTTCCACCTATGACACCACCTTCTTCGACTATCAGGCGGGTGTGCGTGGCGCGATCACCAGCACGATCGATTATGACGTGTCGGCGAGCTACGGTGAATCCGAGAATGCGGCTGCGGCTGACGGCTACTGGCTGAACTCCCGCGTGCGCCAGTCCATGCTGGCCAATGCCAATGGCTGCTTCGACACGTCGAACGGCTGCGTTCCGCTGAACCTGTTCGGCGCGACCGGTTCGATCACGCCGGCGATGAACGACTTCCTGAACGAATCGTCGGTCACGACCAACAAGTTCAGCCTGACGCAAGCCAAGGGCAGCATCTCGGGCGACTTCGGCGTTGCCATTCCGTTCGCGACGGACGCGGTGGCCTTCGCCCTCGGCGCCGAATGGCGGGACTATTCGGCCCAGCAGAAGTCCGACCTGCTGTCGCAATCGGGTGACCTGGGCGGCGCCGGTGGTGCAGCTCCGAACATCGACGGCGGCTTCAGCGTCTATGAACTCTATGGCGAAGTGATCGCCCCGCTCGTTCAGGACAAGCCCTTCGCCGAAGAGCTGACCCTGGAAGGCGGCGTTCGCTATTCCAAGTACTCGGTCGACGCGCCGACGAACCCGAGCTTCGACACCTGGACCTGGAAGATCGGCGGCAGCTGGTCGCCCGGCGCAGGCCTGAAGTTCCGCGGCAACTATGCCCATGCCGTCCGCGCCCCGAACATCGCCGAGCTCTTCTCGCCGGTGAACACGGGCCTGACCAACCTGGCCGATGATCCCTGCGCCAACCTGGACGATCAGGGCGGTTCGCTGGGTCGTCCGGTTCCGTCCGGTGAACTGCTGGCGGTCTGCCTTGCGCAGGGCGCTCCGCTGACCTCCATCGGCTCCATCTCGGTTCCGACCGCCGGTCAGGCGAATGCGACCTTCGCGGGCAACGTCGATCTGAAGCCGGAAACGTCCAACTCCTGGACGCTGGGCGCGGTCTGGGTTCCGGAATTCGCTCCGGGCCTCAGCCTGACGGTTGATTACTACAACATCACCGTGACCGACGCGATCACGCAACCCACCCCGCAAGACGGCATCGATGCCTGCTTCGGCCCGAACCCGTTCAGCCCCGCGGCTGGCGCTTCGACCACCGCAGCCTGCACCATCATCCGTCGTTCGAACCAGACTGGTACGCTTTCCGGTGACTCGGCTGAAGTTCCCGGCCTGTACCTGCCGCTCTCGAACCTCGGCCGTCTCGAAACGGATGGCGTCGACTTCTCGATCAACTACGGCACCAACTTCGGGTCCGTGGACTGGAAGCTCGCGGTGACGGGTAACTGGACCGGCAAGTCCGTCTTCCAGGCGACCCCGACGTCTGTCGCGATCGATTGCGTCGGCAAGTTCGGCACCAGCTGCGGCTCGATCCAGCCGGATTGGTCCTGGTCGGTTCGGAACACCTTCACGATCAGCGACTTCGACATCTCGCTGCTGTGGCGGCACCTGTCGAGCGTGACCTATGAAGGTGCGGGCGATCCGAACACCGAAGCCTTCAAGGGAACGCTGTCGGGCGGGAACCTGAACGGCAAGGAAGCCGACTTCAACCACATCCCGGCCTACAATATCTTTGACCTGTCGGCCCGGTTCCAGGCGAGCGAGACCTTCTCGTTCACCTTCGCGATCTCCAACCTCTTCGACAAGCAGCCGAAGGTGGTCGGGAACTCGATCGGTTCGACGTCGTTCAACAGCGGCAACGTCTATCCGTCGACCTACGACGCGCTGGGCCGTCGCTTCAACGTGGGCGCCCGCATCCGCTTCTAAGTGGACCGGACGTCACGGTTGTTGACCGGAAACAGAGGGGGCGGGCCGAAAGGCCCGCCCCTTTCTGTTTGAGTGGACGAAGATTGCCGAAGGCTGCCTTTCCGATCCTGCAAATCGGATGACGCAAGATGAGGCGCGGGCTGGCCCCGCGCGGAAGCCTCAGCGAAATCGCGCGTCAGGGAAGCAGGGAATTGGGCAGGTCGAGCGGGATCGACTGGACCCTGGCGACTTCACGCGCCCAGGCGGAGACCTTCTCTACCTCGTCGGCGTGGGCCTTCAGGCCCGAGGCGCGATCCGCCGCGCGGTCGGATGCGGAAAATGCCCCGCCTGTCTTGCTGTTGCGGGTAAAGGCAGGGCCGTTGACGATGCCGCCGAGCATGTCTGCCGGGAGGTCGAGGCCGAAATGCAGGGCCAGTGCTGCGAGCGTGGCCTGAGGGTTCGCCATGAACCGTTCGCTGTCCAGTGTGCGGATGCGATCCGGGAAGCTGGCCGAAAGCGAATGAAACTGCCGCTGCTGGCCCAGCCAGCACAGGGCGGCAATCTGGATATCCGTCAGCTTCAGCAGATCCTGCCCTTCGATGCCGAATTGCAGCAGGCCTTCCCGCCCCAGCTTCAGGAACAGATCCCGGATCCAGATGCGGCCCCAAAGGCCCTTGCGCGCGATCGAGCCAAGGAAATCATCGAGCGGGGCGTGCAGCAGCAGGGCCCTGCTGCCTGGCCGAAGCCCCAGCATCGCCGGGGCGAGCGCGTTGACGAGGTTGGACGGTTTCAGAATCACAGCCTCTGCCGCGCCCCATGGGCGGGCCAGAAGTTGCAGGCCATGATCAAGGGCCCGGGCCACCTGCACGGATTCGACCGGCCCCCGGTGCCGCCAGCCCACAATGTCGTTCAGCAGCACGGGTTCGCTGAGCGCCATGGCAAGGCCTACCTGATCCAGCGCACGCGCCAGAAGGGTGGAACAGCAGAAGGCCGAGTGGAAGATATAATGCAGCGGCGCCGGCGGGGGCGCTGCCGAATGCGCCCATTCGCGGCCCAGCACGACAGGGGGTTCGGCTGGCGCCAGATATTCATCCGTGAGGAACGGGACAGCCCGGTGGCGTTCGCGCGGAACATGCAGGAAATGAAACCTGTCTCCGGCAGGGTCGTAGCGGTGCGCGAGCCATTCGGGATTCCGGGCGACGAGGGCGGGATCGGCCATGGCAGGCTGATGGCATGCCGCGCGGGCGGAACGCAATCAGGCTTCTTGTGTGGCGGAACGCCGGGGCCTAGCTTCGGCAAATTGCAGGTGGGGGATTTTGCGGCCTATGGCTTCGGCACGGGATCTGGAACAGTTGTTGCGGGGGGCAGCCGCGGCACGGCAGGCCGGGCAGTCGGCGCAGGAACTGGCGCTGCTGCAGGAAGCGATGCGGATCGACGGCACGCATCCAGTGGTGTGCAACGCGCGTGGGCTGCGGGCGCTTGCGGATGGCGACTTCGCCCTTGCCGAACAATTGTTCGACGCTGCGCTGAAAGCCGATCCCGGGCAGCAGGCGTTGCTGATGAACCTTGCGGCCGCGAAACGGGGGCAGGGCGACCGGCCGGGCGAGCTTGCGGCCCTGGAAGCGGTGATCGCCGTGGATCAACGGCACCTGATGGCGCAGATGCGACTGGCTGACTGGCACCAGGCAGACGGCAACTTGCCCCGCGCGGCTGAACATTGGCGAAACGTGCTGGCGATGGCGGCCGGGATCGAGGACATGCCGCCGGCCCTGCAGGATCGCATCGAGGCGGGGCGTCGCCTTGTCGCGGAGCAGAATGCGGATTTCGCAGCCCGGCTGGAGATCGGCCTGGCTGAGGCCGTAAAGGCTGCGGACGACACTGCGCGACGGCGGTTCGGCGCCTGTGTCGATTCCATGTTGGGCAGGCGGCGCATCTACACGAACGAATGTTCAGGTGTGCATTACCCGTTCCTGCCCGCCGACGAGTTCTTCGAACGCCGGTTGTTTCCCTGGATGCCGGCGCTGGAGGCCCGCACGGACGCCATCCGAGCGGAGTTCCTGGCGTTGGCGGCAAACCGATCCGACGCGATCCGGCCCTATGTGCGGCAGGAAAAGGGAACCCCGGAAAACAAGTGGAGCGCATTGGACAACCGGCTGGACTGGGGGGCGTGTTTCCTGTGGGAATATGGCGAGCCCAACAGGCCGGTGCTGGATGCCTGCCCGGAAACCGCGAAGGCCCTGGCGGCACTGCCGCGCAACCATATCCCGGGCCGGGGGCCGAGCGCCTTCTTTTCGCTGCTGAAGCCGCGCACGCGGATTCCGCCGCACACGGGGGTGACCAACACACGGGCGATCATTCACCTGCCGCTGATCGTGCCGGAGGGTTGCGGGTTCCGCGTGGGCGGCGAGACCCGGACGTGGAAGCCGGGGGAAGCCTTCGCGTTCGATGACACGATCGAGCACGAGGCCTGGAACGACAGTGACGAATTGCGCGTGGTGCTGATTTTCGATGTATGGAATCCGCATCTGACCGAAACGGAGCAGGATCTGCTTGTGACGATGTTCGCAGCGGCGGATGCGACCGGACATGATCCGACGGGGCGGCGGGGACGCAGCTGAGGCGCTTGAGACATGCCGATGCAGGTAGGACTTGCAGCCGGGCAATAGACGGGCGACACTTTATCTGTGCATATCGAGTGGAATCGAGTTACCGAAGCGCGGCTCATGCGATGCCATCGGGCGCGGATTGATCTGGAGGTTGGAATGCCGAGACTGTTGATTGCCGCCGCCCTGCTTGCGGCCGGATCCCTTGCCCCGGCCGCGCCGCTTCTGGCCGCGGCATCCGCCGACGCAGGCGCCGAAAAGCTGGATCCGAAGGATCCCAACTATGTGCGCTGCCGCAAGATTCAGGTGACAGGTTCGCTGGTGAAGAAGGAGCGGATCTGCAAGACCAACGCCGAATGGGCGCGCGCAAACGAGGACGCCCAGAAGAATGTGGAAGATCTGATCGTCCGCAATCGCACCGGCACCAACAGCCAGTAACCGACACGGTCAGGCGCCCGGGCGGGGGGCGCCCGACCTTCATCGGACGACGGTTCAGGCGGCCGCCTGAGCCGTCGCGTCGGTCGATACGGCCATGAGGAGCTTCCCGTCCCCGTCGGTCACGGTCACGGTGGCGCCGTCGGGAACCTCGCCCGACAGCAGAAGTTCCGCCAGCGGATCGACCAGATGCTTGCTGACTGCGCGCTTCAGCGGCCGGGCGCCATAGACCGGATCATAGCCGACGCGCGCCAGCCAATGTTGCGCGCCTTCGCTGAGGACAAGCGAAATCTTCCTGTCCTTCAGCAGCTTGCGCACATGATCCACCTGGATGTCCACGATCGAGCCCATATGCTCCAGCCCCAGGCGGTGGAACAGGATGATCTCGTCCAGGCGGTTCAGGAATTCGGGGCGGAAGGCGCCCCGCACCACTTCCATCACCTGCGGTTCGGCCTGTTTCACATCGGCGCCGTCCGGCAGCGCGGCGATGAACTGGCTGCCGAGGTTCGACGTGAGCACGATGATGGTGTTGGTGAAATCCACCGTCCGGCCCTGCCCGTCTGTCAGGCGGCCGTCATCCAGCACCTGCAGCAGCACGTTGAACACGTCGGGGTGGGCCTTTTCCACCTCGTCGAAGAGCACGACCTGATAGGGCCTGCGGCGGACGGCTTCGGTGAGGACACCGCCTTCATCATAGCCGACATAGCCCGGCGGCGCGCCGATCAGGCGGGCGACGGCATGCTTTTCCATGAATTCCGACATGTCGATGCGGACCATCGCATCTGATGAATCGAACAGGAAATCGGCCAGCGCCTTCGTCAGTTCGGTCTTGCCGACGCCCGTGGGCCCCAGGAACAGGAAGCTGCCCAGCGGGCGGTTGGGATCCTGCAGGCCGGCACGAGCCCGGCGGACGGCCTTCGAGACGGCCTTCACGGCATCATGCTGGCCGATCACACGCCTGTTCAGCTCGGCTTCCATGTTGAGGAGCTTCTCGCGCTCGCCCTCCATCATCTTCGTGACGGGAATGCCCGTCCAGCGGGAGACGACGGCGGCAATGTCCTCCGAGGTGACTTCCTCGCGCACCATGGCGGCTTCGGAGGCCTTTTCCGCTTCGGCGAGTTTTGCCTCCAGCTCGGGGATCAGGCCGTAGGTCAGTTCGCCTGCGCGGGCGAAATTGCCCTGCCGCTGGGCCTGATCCACTTCGAACCGGGCCTGATCCAGCTGTTCCTTGATCCGCGTCGCGTTGGAGAGTTTCTCCTTCTCGCCCTCCCAGCGGGCGGTCAGGTTGCCGGCCTCCAGCTCCAGATCGGACAGCTCGGCTTCCAGCGCCTGCAGGCGCCCGCGGGAGGCTTCGTCCTTTTCCTTCGCCAGGGCCTCGCGCTCGATCTTCAGTTGCATGATGCGGCGCTCCAGCGCCTCGATCTCCTCGGGCTTGGATTCCACTTCCATCCTGAGGCGCGAGGCGGCTTCGTCCATCAGGTCGATGGCCTTGTCGGGCAGGAAACGGTCGGAGATGTAGCGGTTGGAGAGGGTGGCGGCGGACACCAGTGCGCTGTCGGTGATGCGAACCCCGTGATGGAGTTCATATTTTTCCTTCAGACCGCGCAGGATGGAGATGGTGTCCTCCACCGTCGGCTCGCCGACGAACACGGGCTGGAAGCGGCGTTCGAGCGCGGCGTCCTTTTCCACATGCTTGCGATATTCATCCAGCGTGGTCGCGCCGATCACATGCATCTCGCCCCGGCTGAGCGCGGGCTTCAGCAGGTTGGAGGCGTCCATCGCGCCCTCGGACTTCCCGGCGCCAACCAGCGTGTGCATTTCATCGATGAAGAGGATGATCCGCCCCTCGGACGCCTTGATCTCGTCGACGACGGCCTTCAGCCGTTCCTCGAACTCGCCGCGGTATTTGGCGCCCGCGATCAGCGCGCCCATGTCGAGCGCGAAGAGGGTCTTTTCCTTCAGGCCGTCGGGCACATCGCCATTCTTGATGCGCAGCGCGAGGCCTTCGGCAATCGCCGTCTTGCCCACGCCGGGTTCGCCGATGAGGACCGGGTTGTTCTTGGTGCGGCGTGCGAGCACCTGGATGGTACGGCGGATTTCCTCGTCGCGGCCGATCACCGGATCCAGCTTGCCGTCGCGCGCGGCCTGGGTGAGATCGCGGCCATATTTCTTCAGGGCGTCATAGCTTTCCTCGGCCGAGGCGCTATGCGCGGCGCGGCCCTTGCGCAGGTCCTCGATGGCGGCGTTGAGGCCCTGCGCCGTCACGCCGGCCTCCTTCAGGGCCTTGCCGGCCTCTGTCTCTGGCGCGAGGGCCAGCGCCAGCAACAGCCGTTCGACGGTGACGAAGCTGTCGCCTGCCTTCGTCGCGATCTGTTCGGCCTGATCGAGGACGCGGGCGACTTCCTGATCCCACTGCATCTGGGCGCCGCTGCCCGAAACCCTGGGCAGTTTCGAGACGGCGGCATCCACGGCGACGCGCGCGCGCTGGGCATTGCCGCCGGCCGCCGCGATCAGCCCGGAGGCCATGCCCTGATCATCATCCAGCAGGGCCTTCAGCAGATGCCCCGTGGTGACGCGCTGGTTCTGTTCCCTCAAGGCGATGGTCTGCGCCGCCTGGAGGAAGCCCTTGGCCCGATCGGTGAATTTTTCGATGTTCATGCCCGCCTGATACTCCTTTCCCCCGATGTAGTGTTGCAAAATTACCACACAACGGGTCGGCCGAAAAAATCGAGAGGTGGCACGGCGCCCCGGGCCATGCTTCGCTCCTGCCGATGACAAGGTGGGGAGAAGCGGTATGCAAGGCAAGCTTCCGGGGAATCGTCTGTGCGAGATGCTTGGGATCGAGCGCCCGATCATCCAGGCGCCGATGGGCTGGATCGCGCGGAGCCAGCTGGCGTCTGCCGTTTCGAATGCGGGCGGGCTGGGCATCATCGAGACGAGTTCGGGCGAGCTGGACGCCATTCGCGGCGAGATCGCGAAGATGCGGGAGCTGACGGACAAGCCTTTCGGCGTGAACGTGGCGCAGGCCTTCGTGCGCGATCCCGATATCGTGAAGTTCATCATCGACCAGGGCGTGCGCTTCGTGACGACATCCGCCGGGGATCCGAACCGCTTCTGCGGGGAGTTGAAGGCGGCGGGGCTGACGGTGTTTCATGTGGTGCCGAACCTGGCGGGCGCGCTGAAGGCGCTGGAAGCCGGGGTGGACGGGCTGGTGGTGGAAGGCGGGGAGGGCGGCGGGTTCAAGAACGCCCGCGACGTCGCATCGATGGTGCTGCTGCCGCTGGTGCGGGCCCATACCGACAAGCCCATCGTGGCGGCCGGCGGCATGCTGTGCGGCCGGACGATGGCGGCGGCCTTCGCGCTGGGGGCCGACGGAATCCAGCTGGGCACGCGCATGGTGAGCGCGGCGGAAAGCCCGGTGCATTCCAACTGGAAGGACGCGATCGTGGCGGCGAAGGAAACCGACACGGTGTTCCTGAACCGGCAGGGACCGGGGCCGGCGCTGCGGGCGTTGCGAACGGGCCGTACGACGAAGCTGGAACTGGAGCCGACCGACAACATCTTCGGCGAGATGGCGCGGGCGAAGGATCTGTATTTCGGGGGCGACATGGAGGCGGCCATCGCCTTGACTGGCCAGGTGGCGGGCCGGATCGACAGCGTGCGGCCGGTGAGGGAGATCCTGGACGGGATCATGGCCGAATATCGGGAGGCTGTGGCGGCCCTGCCGGTTTTCTGAATGCCGGCGGCGCCGGCTGGCCCGTTAAGGGGCGCTAGGCGCGGGTTTTCCGAGTGGCCCAGGCGAAGATGAGCCCGCCGACAAGGCCGCCCAGGCTCATGGTGAGGAAGCCGGCGCCGGTGCGTGCGCCGGCGAGCGGCGAAAAGCCGTAGGACAGGCGCATGGCGAAGAGGGCGAGGGCGATCGCGGCCCATCCCGCCAGCGGGTAGGCCAGGGGCGCGAGACGGCCGGCGCGAGGCCGCAGCCAGCCCGCGATCAGGAAGGCGATCAGCAGGGATCCCAACACAACCGCCCCCAGCGTGGGCAGCAGGCCGACGAAATCCCGGACGATGGCGCCAAGGCGGACATGGATCGGCAGCGCCGTGCCCAGCGCGGCCAGTTCGGATTGTACGAACAGGCTGTGCCCCAGGCTGACGAGCGCCGTTGTCGCCAGCGCTGCGAGCAGAAGTGCGCCCAGCCGCATCCACCAATTCGTCATCTGCTTGTCCTCTCGACCTGAATGGCGCTAGCGTAGCGGACATTCGGGCAAGACGGGAGAGTGGATATGCGGTGGCTGAAGTTCCTGAGCCTTGCCCTGTTGCTGGCGGCCGCGCCGGCTGCCGTGGCGTCGGAGCCGCGGGTGGAGCTGGTGGCGACGAACCTGAACCACCCCTGGAGCATTGCCTTCCTGCCGGGCGGCGGCGTGCTGGTGACGGAGCGCAACGGCGGCCTGCACCGGATCGAGGGGCTGCGGATGAGCCGGGTGAACGGCGTGCCGAGGGTTTTCAACGAGGGGCAGGGCGGGCTGTTCGACGTGATCGCCGACCCGGGCTTCCAGCAGAATGGCCTGATCTACCTGAGCTATGCCCATGGGACGGGCAAGGCCAACGGCACACGGATCGCGCGGGCAAAGCTGGTGGGCAACAGCCTGCTGGAGGTGACGCCCATCTACACCGCGACGCCGCTGAAGCGGGGGCCTGTGCATTTCGGCGGGCGCATGGCCTTCCTGCCGGATGGCACGCTGGCGTTCACGACCGGCGACGGTTTCGATTTCCGCGAGCAGGCGCAGCGGCTGGACAGCCCGCTGGGCAAGGTGATGCGGATCACCACGGATGGGAAGGTGCCGCCGGACAACCCCTTTGTCGCGGTAGCGGGGGCGCAGGGCACGATCTACAGCCGGGGTCATCGCAACCCGCAGGGCCTGGCCTTCGACCCGGTGCGGGGCGTGCTGTTCGAGCATGAACATGGACCGCGCGGCGGCGACGAGGTGAATGTGATCCGCCCGGGCCGCAACTATGGCTGGCCGGTGGCGACGAAGGGGCTGGACTATTCCGGCGCCACCATTTCCCCTTACCGTCAATATCCGGGCATGGAGGATGCGATTCTGGGATGGACGCCTTCCATCGCGCCGTCCGGCCTTGCCATCTATCGTGGGAAGATGTTCCCGGAGTGGAATGGCGACCTTCTGGTCGGCGCGCTGGTGGATCGGGAAGTTCGGCGAATCCGGCTTTCGCCCGAGGGCAAGGTGCTGGGGCAGGAGAGCCTGTTCCGGACGGTGGGGGAACGCATCCGCGACGTTCGCGTGGCGCCGGACGGGGCGGTGTGGATCACCACCGACGATGCCAAGGGCAAGGTGCTGCGGATCAGTCGCTGACGTCGGATCGGGTGGCGGCCGCCTTCAGCTGGTCTGCCACCACGGCCTGCACGAAGCTGCGACCCTGTTCCGATCCGACCAGCGCCTTCAGGAAGTCACGTGCGGCGACCAGGCGGCTGTCTCTGTCAACCGTCAGCCAGTCCTGCAGGGCCATGCCGTCCATCATGAATCGCAGCAGATCGCGCGTGAATTCGAACGCAGCCGTATCCGGACGATCCCCGAGGAGCGCGCGGCGGGAAATGTCCAGGCGGTTCTGATCGAACGCATCGATCGCGGGGCGGATCAGATCCTTCAGCTCAGGATCGGTTCGCGCGGCGATCAGCAGTTCGACGGTGGCAGCATATTCCGGGCCCTGCCGCTGTTCCCACAGCATGTCCACCATGGCCATCGCGATCGCGGCATCATCGGAAACCCCGCCCTCTTCGAGCGACGCGATGGCGGATTCAAAGGCCAGGATCCTTGTGCGAACCAGATACTGGGCCGTCGCGCGGACGAGTTCGGCCCTGGACCTGAAATGATAGAGCATCGCCGGGCGCGTCAGCCCCGCCAGTTCCGCCACAAGGATGGTGGAGAAGCGCTGATAGCCCTGCGTGGCAAGCACGTCGCGCGCGGCATCGAGAATGCGCCGCCGGGTCTCCCGGCTTTTGCCGAGTTCGCTGCCCGACACGTCGGTCGGATCCGGCAGGTACGGCGAGTTTCCTTCACTGTGGTGCAAGCTGCGAAGCCCCCGGATTCTGATACCCGATCGCTATCCAATAGCAACGAATTTTCGCAAATGCGAGCCATTTGCAGCTCGTTTCAGGCCGGGGGAGTTCCAGGCGAAAACGGGTGTCGCATCCGGCCCCAGTGCGATCAGCCCGCCGTTGCCGCCGAAGCCTTTCACGTCAGTCAGCATTGCGTCTGACGCGGCCTGCAGCGATTGCCCGAGGTGGCGGTGCCTGGCCGCGACTTCATGCGCGCCGCCGGCGCGGATGAAATGTTCCCCCACGCCCGTGCAGCTGATGGCGACGAGATCATCCGCCCAGGTGCCGCTGCCGGGAAGGGGGGTGTCGCCGACGCGGCCCGGGCGCTTGCCGAACAGGCCGCCGGTTGAGGTGGCGGCCGCCAGCCGGCCCTCCCGGTCCAGCGCGACGGCCCCGACGGTGCCATGGCCCAGCGCATCGGCCGGGACGTCGAGATCCTGAGGTTCCACGCCGATCGCCAGCCGGAAGTAAGCCGGATCATCGCCGATCGCAGGCAGGCCGACTTCTCGTGCGAAGGCGGTCGCCCCCTCTCCGGCGAGAAGGACGTGGGGCGTCTGTTCCATCACGGCACGGGCGGCCTGGATCGGGCTTTGCACATCCTGGATCGCCGCCACCGCGCCGGCCCGGCGACCGGGGCCATCCATGATGCAGGCGTCGAACTCGACCTGGCCTGCGCGATTCGGCGCGGAGCCGCGCCCGGCCGTATAGAAGCCGGAGGCTTCGAGCCGCGCCACGGCCCATTCCACTGCATCCAGCGCGGACAGGCCGGCATCCAGCCTGGCCCCGACTTGCGTGACCAGGTCATCCAGATGCCGTTCGACGGCGCTGTAGTCCCGGCCGGGCGTGACGCCCGCGCCGCCATGCAGGGCGATCGTCCATTTCGATGTCATGGGAGGTGCCTTCGGGGAACATTTCCGATCGCAGGGCAGGGGAGGGTCCGTCTCATGGTGGGTGTCCCGTCAACCGGCTGCGCGCAGCAGTTCGCGCGCGGTGATCATGCGCATCACTTCGTTCGTGCCTTCGAGGATGCGATGCACGCGCAGATCCCGCCACAGCCTTTCGATCGGGTAGTCCATCAGATAGCCGTAGCCGCCGTGCAGCTGCAGGGCGCGATCCACCACGGCCGAGCCGGTGTCGGTGGCGAGGCGCTTGGCCATGGCGGCGAACTTCGTCTTGTCCGGCGCGCCCGACGTGACCTTGGCGGCCGCGAGATAGAGGAGGGCGCGGGCAGCCTGAAGCTCTGTCTCCATGTCGGCCAGCGTGAACTGCGTGGCCTGGAAATCGGCGATCGCCTTGCCGAACTGGCGGCGTTCCCGGACATAGGCGAGCGTTTCATCGATGGCGCGTTGCGCGCCGCCGAGCGAGCAGGCGCCGATGTTGAGGCGGCCGCCATCAAGGCCCGCCATGGCGATGCGGAACCCCTGACCTTCTTCGCCGATCAGATTTTCCGCAGGCACGCGCACGCCGTCGAAATGCACCTGCGCCGTCGGTTGCGAGCGCCAGCCGAGCTTGCGTTCATTGGCGCCGAAGGAGACGCCGGGCATGTCCTTCTCGATCGCGAGGCAGGAGATGCCGTTCGCGCCCTCGCCGCCGGTGCGGACCATGGTGACGTAAAGATCATTGGCGCCGCCGCCGGAGATGAAGGCCTTGGAGCCGGTGACGACATAATGGTCCCCGTCCCTGACGGCGGTCGTCTTGAGCGCGGCCGCGTCGGAGCCGGAGCCGGGTTCGGTGAGGCAGTAGCTGGCGATGATGTCCATGGGGATCAGGCCGGGCAGATATTTTTCGCGCACGCGCGCGCTGCCGAAGCAGTCGATCATCCAGCTGGCCATGTTGTGGATGGAGATGAAGGCCGAAGTGGAGGGGCAGCCGTAGGCCATCGCCTCCATGATGAGGGCCGATTCGAGGCGCCCAAGGCCGATGCCGCCCGATTCCTCGCGCACATAGATGGCGCCGAAGCCCAGCTCCGCCGCCTTGCGGATGGTTTCGCGCGGAAAGTGATGCGCTTCATCCCAGCGGGCGGCGTGGGGGGTGATTTCGGCCGCTGTGAAGCGTTCGGCGGTCTCGCGGATGGCGAGCTGGTCCTCTGTGAGTTCGAACTGGGTCATGAAAGCTGCCATAGACGGATTCGGCGGCCAGTTGCACTCCGCAGCTGTCGCAGGTGCGGATGGTGCGGCCAAGTTGACCTTGGGGAAGGCTTTCGCTATGGCCACCGCTCTTGCCGGAGGCGTCTGCCTTCGGCCGATAACCTATTTTGCAAGGCAAGACCGATGAAGCGCACCTATCAACCGTCCAAGCTCGTTCGCGCGCGTCGCCACGGCTTCCGTGCCCGCATGGCGACGGCCGGTGGCCGCAAGGTGCTGGCCCGCCGTCGTGCGCGGGGCCGCAAGGTCCTCTCGGCCTGAGCCGAGTCGTTCGGCCCCGGCCGGACAAGCTGAATGGCTGAAACCCTGATCGCGGCTGGGCCTGGCCCGGCCGCGTTTCCGTCTGTCCGGACACCGTCGATCGGCCGGATGAAGCTGCGGCGGGATTTCCTGGCGGCGAATGCCGGTGTCCGGGTGCCGATGCCGCCCTTCGTGCTGCTGGTGATGCGCACCGATCTGGGCCTGCCGCGCGCGGGCTTCACGGTTTCGAAGAAGGTGGGCAATGCCGTGGTGCGCAACCGGGCCCGCCGGCGCCTGCGCGAAGCGGTGCGGCTGGCCATGCCGGATCTGGCCGTGCCATCCGCCGATCATGTGTTCATCGCCCGCCGGCAAGAGGCCGAACTGCCCTTCGAGGAGTTGCTGGCGATCACCCGCAAGGCGCTGGAGAAGGCGCACAGGCGGCTGGATGCGCCGCGATGAGGCTGACCGAGCTTCCGGCCCGCGCGGTCGCAGGGGTGTTCCGGCTTTACCAGTTGGCGCTCTCGCCGCTGCTGCCGCCCAGCTGCCGATTTTCGCCAAGCTGTTCCCATTACGGGATCGAGGCCCTAAAGCGGCACGGATTGCTGGCCGGCCTGTGGCTGACGGCATACCGGATCGGCCGCTGCCACCCCTGGGGCGGATCGGGGTTCGATCCGGTTCCAGAGAAGTTCCACCTGTTCCGTCGGGCGACTGCCCCGACCATCCGCGAAGAGTGAGCCTGAGCCAGTGACCCAGGAAAACCGCAACCTGATCCTCGCCGTCGTCCTGTCGGCGCTGGTGCTGTTCGGATGGACCTTTGCTTCCGAGAAGTTCTTCCCCGCGCCCAAGGCGCCGCCCGCCGCGACTGCGGCGGCGGGGACCGGGCCGGCGACCCCGGGGGCGAATGTGCCCGTGGTGGCCCCGGCCGGGCCGCTGCCGGCCGAGGCGATCGTATCGCGGGGCGCGCGGGTGGCGATCGAGACGCCGCGCCTGAAGGGTTCCATCAACCTGACGGGGGCTCGCTTCGACGACCTGGTGCTGACCGATCACACGGTTGCCCTGCCGCCTTCGCAGCCGATCCGGCTGTTCGCGCCTTCGGGTTCGAAGGAGGCCTATTTCGCCGGCTATGGCTGGGTGGGGCCGGGCGCGCCGCCCGCCGACGCGCAATGGACCGCGAGCGGCGCCACCCTTTCGCCGGGCAAGCCGGTGACGCTGAGCTGGCGCAGCCCGCAGGGGCTGATCTTCCAGCAGATCATTTCCGTGGACGACAATTTCCTGTTCACCGTGGAACAGCGGGTGGCGAATGCATCGGGCAGCCCAATCGCGCTGCGCGCCTTCGGCTATGTGAACCGCACCGGACGCGGGCCTGAAAAGGACGCCTTCAACCTGCATGTGGGCCCCATCGCCGTGCTGGACGGCACGCTGCGCGAAGGCGACATCAGCTATGACAAGCTGCGCGACAACGGCCCGCAGACCATCAATTCGAAGGGCGGCTGGCTGGGCTTTACGGCGAAGCACTGGCTGGCGGCGCTGATCCCCGACCAGCAAGGCAATATCGAGGCGCGTTTCACGGCCGTCGACGGGGACCGGTATCAGGTGGACTGGCTGAAGCCTTCGGCGACGCTGAACAGCGGCGAGGCGAATGTGACGACGAGCCACCTGTTCGCGGGCGCCAAGGAAGTGCGGCTGCTGAACCAGGTGCGCGACGAACTGGGTGTGCCGCTGTTCGACCGGGCGCTGGCCTGGGGCTGGTTCTGGTTCATCGCCCAGCCCATCTTCGCGCTGCTGCAATGGCTGTACGACATCTTCGGCAATTATGCGCTGGCGATCGTTGGGCTGACGCTGATCGTGCGGGCACTGCTGTTCCCGATTGCCAACAAGCAATATGCCAGCATGGCCAAGATGCGCATCTTCGCGCCGAAGATGAAGGAAATTCAGGAAAAATACAAAGACGACAAGCAGAAGCAGCAGTTCGAGCTGATGGAGCTGTACAAGAAGGAAAAGATCAATCCGCTGGCCGGCTGCCTGCCGATCCTGCTGCAGATTCCGATCTTTTACGCGCTGTACAAGGTGCTGCTGATTTCAGTGGAGCTTCGGCACCAGCCGGCGTTCCTGTGGATCAAGGATCTGTCCGCGCCCGATCCGCTGACGCCGCTGAACCTGTTCGGGCTGCTGCCGTTCGATCTGCCGGGCTTCCTGCATCTGGGTGTGCTGCCGATCATCCTGGGCGTCACCATGTGGGCGCAGTTCAAGCTGAACCCGCAGCCGATGGACGAGATCCAGCAGAAGGTGTTTGCTTTCATGCCCTGGATCTTCATGTTCATGATGGCGCCGTTCGCGGCGGGGCTTCAGATCTACTGGATCGTGAACAACCTGGTTTCCATCCTGCAGCAGTGGGTGCTTCTGCGGAAATATCCCGCCCCGGCGCCCGCCCCTTCGGGTGTGAAATGAGAAAGGCGCCCACCAGATGACGGATGCCGAACAGGCGGACCTGCTGGAACAGGGCCGCAGGCTGTTTGCCGGGCCTGTCGGATTCCAGCTGTCTGCACCCCGGCTGGATATCCTGCCGCCGGCGGATCTGCCGGAAGTGGCCTTCGCGGGGCGGTCCAATGTGGGCAAATCGTCGCTGCTGAACGCGTTGACGGGGCGGAACGGCCTGGCGCGCACGTCGAACACGCCCGGCCGGACACAGGAGCTGAACCTGTTCCTGGTAGGCGAGCCGCCGGTTCTGCGACTGGTGGACATGCCGGGCTATGGCTATGCCGAGGCGCCGAAGGATCTTGTGAAGCAGTGGGCGCGCCTGGTGAACGACTATCTGCGGGGCCGCCCCACGCTGAAGCGGGTGCTGGTGCTGGTGGACAGCCGCCATGGGCTGAAGCCGGTGGACCGGGAAATCATGGAGCTGCTGGACAAGGCGGCGGTTTCCTATCAGATCGTGCTGACGAAGGCCGACAAGATCAAGCCGACGGCGCTTGCTGCCGTGACGGCGGCAGTGGCTGAAGACGCGCGCAGGCATCCCGCCGCGCACCCGCAGCTGATTCCGACCAGCAGCGAGACGAAGGCGGGGATTGCCGAACTGCGGGCGGCCGTGGTCGGGGCGGCGTTCGCCTGAATTTGCTTTTTCGGCAGCTGGGCGGGGGCAGCCTGTTGCCAGTGGATTCCGCAAAGGGAGACAGAGTTGAAGGCTTTAAGTGCATTGACCGTCGGCGGGCAGACGTTCCTGCCGCTCGTGGAGGGCGGCAAGGGTGTTTCCGCGACCAACCATGCGTCTGCCGGCGCCTGGGCGAAGGCCGGCGGAATCGGCACCGTTTCCGGTGTGAATGCCGACAGCTACGACGAAAACGGCGACATCATCCCGCAGATCTATCACAGCCGCACCCGCGAAGGGCGGCATGAGGAACTGGTGGCCTATGGCATCAAGGGCGCCATCGAGCAGGTGCGGCGTGCCTATGATATCGCGGGGGACGAACTGCGCGCCGGGCGCGGGGCGCTGAACATCAATGTTCTGTGGGAAATGGGGGGCGCGCAGCGGATCCTGGAAGGCGTGCTGAGCCAGACCCAGGGCATGCTGCACGGCGTGACCTGCGGGGCGGGCATGCCCTACAAGCTGTCCGAGATCGCCGCGCGGCATGGGGTCTATTACTATCCCATCATCTCGTCCGGGCGTGCGTTCCGCGCGCTGTGGAAGCGGGCCTATTCCAAGGCCAGCGAATGGCTGGGCGCGGTGGTCTACGAGGACCCCTGGCTGGCCGGCGGCCACAATGGACTTTCCAACGCCGAAGATCCCCGGCAACCGCAGGATCCCTATCCGCGGGTGAAGGAACTGCGGGCGGTGATGCGCGAGGGCGGGATTTCCGATTCCGTTCCGATCGTGATGGCCGGCGGTGTCTGGTATCTGCGCGACTGGGCGGACTGGATCGACAATCCCGAACTGGGCGCCATTTCGTTCCAGTTCGGCACCCGGCCGCTGCTGACAAAGGAAAGTCCGATTCCAGAGGGGTGGAAGGCCCGCCTTCCGACACTGGAGGAAGGCGACATCCTCCTGCACAAATTCTCGCCGACGGGCTTCTATTCGTCAGCCGTGCGCAACAGCTTCCTTCGGAACCTGGAAGGCCGTTCGGAACGACAGATCGCGTTCCGCACCGTGGCCGATGACGACCATCGGTTCACGCTGGACGTGGGCGTGGGGCGCAAGACCTATCATGTGACGAAGGCGGACTTGAACCGGGCGCGCGAATGGCATGGCGCAGGCTTCGACACGGCGCTGAAGACGCCGGACGACACGCTGGTGTTCGTGTCGGCTGCCGAAGCGAAATCCATCCGCAAGGACCAGGCCGATTGCATGGGCTGTCTTTCGCATTGCTCGTTCAGTGCCTGGAAGGATCATGACGATCACACCACCGGCTATCTGGCCGATCCGCGCAGC
Organism: Sandaracinobacter sp. T42; assembly: GCF_059115405.1. Classification (NCBI taxonomy): domain Bacteria; kingdom Pseudomonadati; phylum Pseudomonadota; class Alphaproteobacteria; order Sphingomonadales; family Sphingosinicellaceae; genus Sandaracinobacter; species Sandaracinobacter sp. T42. The sequence goes on along the minus strand of NZ_CM181101.1, from coordinate 37,272 downwards.
TTCTGCATCCAGAAGACGCTTCAGGACATCGCGCACGGCGCAGATCCGGAGCATGAGCTGATGTTTGCGGGCCATGCCGCCTTCAACTTCAGGACGGACCCCTTCTATTCGAACGGGTTCGTGCCGACGGTGAAGCAGCTGATCGACCGGATCCAGACCGGGGACTGACAGCCCGGGGACTAACAGGGGTATCAGGTGCCGCAGGGGAAGGGGCCGGTTCGCGTTGACTCGGCAATCCTCCTTCCCCATGGGGTTGCCGCTAGTTCAAGAGACTGGGGAGCCATTAACCCATGAAGATTCTCGTGCCCGTGAAGCGGGTGGTCGACTATAATGTGAAGGTTCGGGTGAAGCCCGACCAGAGCGGTGTCGAACTCGCCAACGTCAAGATGAGCATGAACCCGTTCGACGAAATCGCCGTCGAGGAAGCCGTGCGCCTGAAGGAAAAGGGCGTGGCGACCGAAGTCGTCGTCGTGTCCGTCGGGCCGGCGCAGGCGCAGGAAACGCTGCGCACGGCGCTGGCGATGGGCGCCGACCGGGGCATCCTGGTGACGACCGACGTGACGACCGAGAGCCTGGCCGTCGCCAAGATCCTGGCGAAGGTGGCGACCGAGGAACAGCCGGGCCTGGTGATCCTGGGCAAGCAGGCGATCGACGACGACGCCAACCAGACCGGCCAGATGCTGGCCGCGCTGCTGGGCTGGGGTCAGGGCACTTTCGCATCGAAGGTGGAGCCCGCGGGCGACAAGGTTTCCGTGACGCGCGAGATCGACGGCGGACTCGAGACCGTCGAGCTGAAGCTGCCGGCCATCGTGACGACCGACCTCCGCCTGAACGAGCCGCGCTATGCGTCTCTGCCGAACATCATGAAGGCGAAGTCCAAGCCGATCGCGAACAAGACGCCGGACGACTATGGCGTGGACGTGACGCCGCGCCTGACGACGCTGAAGGTGACGGAGCCGCCCAAGCGCAGCGCCGGCATCAAGGTGAAGACCGTCGACGAACTGATCGAGAAGCTGAAGACCGCGGGAGCTATCGCATGACGATTGCGACCCCATTCTATTCAGGAGCTATCGCATGAGCGTTCTTGTCCTTGCCGAACATGACAATGCGTCGCTGAAGGACGCGACCCTGAACGCCGTTTCCGCCGCGAAGGCGCTGGCCGGCTTCGCCGGTGGCGACGTCCATGTGCTGGTGGCCGGGAAGGGCGCGCAGCCAGCAGCCGATGCAGCCGCGAAGATCGAAGGCGTGGCGAAGGTGCTGCTGGCCGACGATGCCGCCTATGGCGACGCGCTGGCCGAAAATCTGGCGCCGCTGGTGGCCGGGCTGATGGCGAATTATGACGCCCTGGTGGCGCCTGCCACGTCGCGCGGGAAGAACATTGCGCCGCGCGTGGCAGCCGCTCTGGATGTGGCGCAGATTTCGGAAATCCTGTCCGTGGAGGCGGCTGATACGTTCACCCGTCCCATCTACGCCGGGAACGCCATCGCCACTGTGAAGACGGCAGATTCCAAGAAGGTGATCACTGTTCGCGGCACCGCCTTCCCGAAGGCGGCTGCGACCGGCGGTTCGGCTTCGGTCGAAGCGGTTGCGGGAAGCGGCGACGCCGGCCTGTCCAGCTTCAAGGGCGCGGAACTGACGGTTTCGGCCCGCCCCGAACTGACGGGTGCGAAGATCATCGTTTCCGGCGGCCGTGCGCTGGGTTCGGGCGAAGCCTTCACCCAGTATATCGATCCGCTGGCCGACAAGCTTGGCGCCGCCGTCGGCGCGTCGCGGGCAGCCGTCGATGCGGGCTATGTGCCGAACGATTATCAGGTCGGCCAGACCGGCAAGATCGTCGCCCCGGAACTTTATGTCGCGGTCGGCATCTCCGGCGCGATCCAGCACCTGGCCGGCATGAAGGATTCGAAGATCATCGTCGCCATCAACAAGGATGAGGAAGCCCCCATCTTCCAGGTGGCGGACTATGGCCTTGTGGGCGACCTGTTCCAGGTTGTGCCGGAGTTGACCTCGAAGCTTTAACCGGCTTTCGACTCGCGAAAATCAGCCCCGCCGGATCCAGTCCGGCGGGGCATTTTCGTTCGGGACGGATCCTGTGCGGATTGCAGGAAACTCGTCATCGAACTGACACCGCACCTTCACCCGCTTTCCGCAATGGACCCCTCGGGCAAACTCGAAAGGGGCATTCCAATGATTCGAATTCTGGCACTTGCGGCGCTTCTGGCATCTGCTTCGGGGGCCGCTGCGGCCGTCAACTATACCGGCAGTGTCGGCTTTGCGGGCGATGCGATCGATCTGAGCGGCCTGTCGCCGGACTTCGCCGGCAACCGGCTCTCCATCGGCTCCGACCTGTTCTATCACAGTGGCACGAACAGCTACTGGGGCAATACCGATCGTGGCCCCGGCGGCGGCCTCGTCGATTTCGCGCCGCGCGTCCACAATTTCGCGCTGGGGATCAAGCCAGACGGCACGACGAGTGGTTATGTTCTGCTGAAGACGGTCGTGTTCAAGAAGGACGGCGTGCCGTTCACCGGGCTCAATCCGCGACTTGCCCCGCAAGGGGATGCCAGCGTGCTTGGCCTGTCGTTCGACCCTGAGGGCCTTGTCGTCCGGAAGAACGGCAACTTCCTGGTGGCCGACGAATATGGCCCTTCGGTTTATGAATTCGACAGCGAAGGCAACTATATCCGCGCCTTCACGCCACCGGCAAACCTGCTTCCGAAAGAGCCGGATGGCGATCCGAACTTCGTGGACGGCCGCCCGCTGATCACCAGTGGCCGGCAGGACAACCGGGGTTTCGAAGGACTGACGCTGTCCCCGGACGGCAAGACGGCCTATGCCGTTCTGCAGGATCCGCTGGTGAACGAAGGCAGCCCCGACGGTCGGCGCAGCCGGAACGTGCGAATCGTCGCCTATGACGTGGCGACCGGCCAATCGCCCGGCCAGTTCATCTACCAGCTGGAATCCCTGGCCGACATCAATGGCCGCATTCCGGGCACGGCCGACGATTTCGGGCCGAACAGTCAGGGGCGCAACATCGGTCTTTCCGGCATCCTCGCCCTGGACAATGGCAAGTTCCTGGTTCTGGAACGCGACAATCGCGGCCTTGGCATCGATGATCCCACGGCTGAAACCCCCGTCGGGTCGAAGCGCGTCTATCTGGTCGATCTGGTTGGGGCGACCGATGTGAGCGGGATCAGCCTGGCGGGTTCGAACGATCTTCCCGGCGGCGTCACGCCCGTCAGCAAGACCTTGTGGCTGGATATCCAGGCCGAGCTGGAGAAGGCCGGCGTGACGGTGACGGAAAAGATGGAGGGCATCGCGATCGGGCCCCGGCTGGGCAACGGCTATGCCTTCGTGGTGGTGACGGACAACGACTTTTCCGTGACCCAGACGGGCGCGGGCGTTCAGTTCAACCGCTGCACATCGGGCGTGGGCGGGACTTCGATCGATGTGGGCCTGAACGAGACCTGCCCGGAAGGCACCAGCCTGATCAGCAGCCAGGCCTATGTCTTTTCCGTGAGCGGACGCGATCTGGGCGCGCTGGGCGTGCCGGAACCGGCCACCTGGGCGATGCTGATCGCCGGCTTTGGCCTTGTCGGCGGGATGGCCCGCCGGCGGCGCCAGGCCCTGGCCTGACCTGTCACGATCTGGCCGGCCGCCGCGACACGCGCGTGGCGGCCTGCGCGGGGATTGTGAAGCCCCGGCACCGGCGCTAACCCGCCCGCAATGATTGCGACAAGGAGCAGGCGGATGAAGGTCGGGGTTATCGGGGCGGGCATCATGGGATCCGGCATTGCCCAGGTGGCGGCAGCGGCGGGTCATTCCGTGGTGCTGTCCGACATCGCGCTGGACAGGGCCGAAAAGGGCAGGGCCGGCATTGCCAGGCAAGTCGACCGGCTGGTGACGAAGGGCACGCTTGAGGCTGCTGCGGCCGAGGCCATGCTGGCCCGCATCGTGCCCGCTGGTGACAGCGGGGCGCTTTCAGACGCCGATTTCGTGATCGAGGCCGCGACCGAGGGCGAGGACCTGAAGCGGAAGATCTTCGCCGGGCTGAAGCTGGCGCCGCATGCGGTTCTGGCGAGCAACACCTCGTCCATTTCCATCACGATGCTGGGGGCCGCAACCGACCGGCCCGATCGTTTCCTGGGGCTGCACTTCTTCAATCCCGTTCCCGTGATGAAGCTGGTTGAGATCATCCCCGGCCTCGCCACATCGGATGAAACGCGGCGGATCGCGCAGGACTTCATCGGCACGCTGGGCAAGACGCCGATTGTTTCGGAGGACAGCCCGAGCTTCATCGTGAACCGGGTGCTGTGCCCGATGCTGAACGAGGCGATCTTCGCGCTGGGCGAAGGCGTGGGCAGCGTGGAGGATATCGACACCGGCCTGCGGCTGGGCGCCAATCATCCCATGGGGCCGTTGACGCTGGCGGACTTCGTGGGGCTGGATACGCTGCATGCCATCATGCTGGTCATGCAGAAGGCGACCGGCGACCCGAAATATCGCCCTGCGCCGCTGCTGAGCAAATATGTGGAAGCGGGCTGGTTCGGCCGCAAGACGGGCCGCGGATTCTATGATTATTCCGGAGAGAAGCCTGTTCCGACTCGCTGATTGACAGCAGTTGTCGGCAAGGGAATGCTGGCGGCGGACTTGCCGAGGGAGAATGGTGCATGTTCAGGACCCTGCTGCCCCTTTCCGCCGCCCTGCTGCTGGGCAGCTGCGCCGGTGGCGACAGTGCAACGAACCGGACTGTCTGGGTGGAGGACGGGCCGCCCGTAAACTGCATCAACCTGAACCAGGTGCGCAGCTTCCGCGTGGTTGACGACCGGACGATCGATTTCGAGCGCAACCGCAACCAGGCCTGGCGCAATCACCTGCCCATGCGGTGCAGTGGACTTTCGTTCGGGCAGAAGATCCGGCACAACAGCCGAACCAGCCGGCTGTGCAATTTCGATACGATCACGCCAGTTTCCATGGGTGGCGGGCCGAACGCGGCGAACTGTCAGCTTGGTCAGTTCCAGCCCATCAAGCGTGTGCCCGTGCCGGAAACGAAGCCGTCCGAGGCGGCTTCCGGCTGACGCAGGCGCCGCGACGGATCAGTCGTCGTCGTTGCGGATGCTGGGCGGCGCCCGGTCCTCCAGGTCGCGGGCGACCTTGGGCGAACGGAGCAGGGCGTCGATGCGGGCGGCCTCTGCATAGCTTTCATCCACGCGGAAATGGATTTCGGCCGCATATTTCGTGTTCACCCGGCGCGCGAGTTCGCCCTTCAGCTGGCGGGCGTGGCTGTTGAGCGCGCGCAGTACCGCTTCCTGTTCCGACGGGCTGGCGCCGACGGGCATGATGTAGGCGGTTGCGTGGCGGAGATCCGGGGATACGCGCACTTCGGAGATGGAGACGATGTGCCGATCCAGCACATCGTCCCTGATATCCCCCCTCGCCAGCACGTCGGCGAGGACGTGGCGCATCGCTTCACCCACCTTCAGGGTGCGGACGGAGCGCCCTTCGGAAGAGGAGCCGTGCTTCACAGCTGGCGCAGACGCTCTTCGATCTCGAAGGTCTCGATCACGTCACCTTGCTGGATGTCCTGGAAGTTTTCCAAGCCGATACCGCATTCATAGCCCTTTTCCACCTGCGTGACGTCGTCCTTGAAACGACGCAGCGAGGCGATGGAGCCATTGTAGACGATGACATCGTCGCGCAGCACGCGGGCCCGGAGGTTCCGCTTGATATAGCCTTCCACGACGAGACAGCCGGCGGCCTTGCCGAACTTGCCCGCCTGGAACACTTCGCGGATTTCGGCGCGGCCGACGACATTCTCGAAATATTCCGGCCCGAGCTTGCCGGCCATCCCGGCCTTCACCTCGTCGATGAGGTCGTAGATGATGTCGTAATATTTCAGCGGCACGCCGCCGGCGTGGGCGGCTTCCCGCGCCTTGGCGTTGGCGCGGACGTTGAAGCCGATGATGAGCGCGCCCGAAGCCCGGGCCAGCGTGACATCGGATTCGGTGATGGCGCCGACGCCGGAGTGCAGCACGCGCACCCGGATTTCGTCCGTGGACAGCTTGTTGAGGGCCGAGACGATGGCCTCGGTGGAGCCGTGCACATCCGCCTTGACGACGACGGGGAATTCCATCGCCTTCTTTTCGGCGAGGCCGGCGAACATGCTTTCCAGGCTGGCGGGGGCCGTCGTGGTGCGCTTCGTCAGCGCGACCTGCTGGCGGTAGGCCGCGACCTCGCGGGCGCGCGCCTCGGTTTCGACGACGGAGAGGATGTCGCCCGCCTGCGGCACACCGGAAAGGCCGAGCACCTCGACCGGCATGGACGGACCGGCTTCCTTCACCGTCTGCCCCTTGTCGTTGACGAGGGCGCGGACCTTGCCCCACTCCACGCCGACCACGAAGATGTCGCCGGTGCGCAGCGTGCCGCGCTTCACCAGCACGGTGGCGAGCGGGCCGCGGCCCTTGTCCAGCTTGGCTTCGACGACGACGCCTTCAGCCATCCGGTCGGGATTGGCCTTCAGTTCCATGATCTCCGCCTGGAGGAGGATCTTCTCTGTGAGTTCGTCGAGGCCGGTGCGCTTCAGCGCGGAGACTTCGACGTCCTGCACTTCACCCCCCATCGCTTCGACCTGGATGTCGTGCTGGAGCAGTTCGGTGCGCACGCGGTTCGCATCCGCGCCGGACTTGTCCATCTTGTTGATGGCGACGATCATCGGAACGCCAGCCGCCTTCACATGGTTGATGGCCTCGATCGTTTGCGGCTTGATGCCGTCGTCTGCTGCGACCACCAGCACCACGATATCCGTCGCCTGCGCGCCGCGGGCGCGCATTTCGGTGAAGGCTTCGTGGCCGGGCGTATCGAGGAAGCTGATCCTGTCGCCCGACTTCAGGGTGACCTGATAGGCCCCCATGTGCTGGGTGATGCCGCCCGCTTCGCCGGCGACGACGTCGGTGCCGCGAAGGGCATCGAGCAGCGAGGTCTTGCCATGATCGACATGCCCCATGATCGTCACGACCGGCGGGCGCTGCTTCAGGCTTTCAGGCGTGTCCGCCTCGCCCTCGATGCCGATTTCGACATCGCTGTCGGAGACGCGCTTGATGATATGCCCGAATTCGGTGACCAGCAGTTCGGCCGTATCCTGATCGATCGTGGCGTTGATGGTGGTCGGCATGCCCATCTTGAACAGGGCCTTCACCAGATCCGCGCCGCGTTCAGCCATGCGATTGGCGAGTTCCTGCACGGTGATGGCTTCGGGCACCTGCACTTCGCGGGCCGTTCGCGCGCTGGCAGCCGCGCCGCCGCCATGGGCTGAACGCTTCTGCTTTTCGTTGGCGCGACGCAGCGAGGCGAGCGAGCGAGCGCGGACGCCGTCCTCGTCGCCGAGTGCGCGGGTGATGGTGAGCTTGCCCGAGCGGCGTTCGTCTCCGCGCCCGCGGGAGGGCTTGGCGGGTTCGGGTGCCCGGCGCGGCGGGGCGCCACGGCCCGGCAGGGCGCCGCGCGGCCGTTCATCCTCTTCCTCCACGACGGCAGGCGCCGGGGCTTCTGCGGCGCGCCTGGCGGCTTCGGCGGCGCGTGCGGCCTCCTCGGCTTCGGCCTTCGCCTTTTCTTCCAGACGGCGGGCTTCGGCCTCCTGCGCTTCGGCCCGTTCCCGCTCTTCGCGGATGCGGGCCTCTTCCGCGCGCTGCAGGCGCTCTTCCTCGGCCAGACGCATCATCAGCTGCGTCCGCTCACGCGGGGTGAGCCTGGGGTTCTGCAGGGCCTTCTGGAGGGCGGTCAGCTCAGGCTTCGGCGGCACCGGTTGCGGCGCGGGCTTCGGAGTCGGAGCCGGAGCCGGGGCCGGGGTTGGCGCGGGCTGCGGGGCCGGCGACACGACGGGGGCTTCCGCCACGGGTTGTGGCGCGGGCTCAGGCGCAGGTGTGGGCTCAGGCTCCGCCGCCACGACCGGCGCGGGCTCGGGTTCGGCCACCACTTCGGGTTCGGGCTGCTTCGGCGCGGGTTTTGCCGGCTCTCCCTTGTTCAGGGGTTCGTCCGTCACCACCACGAAGGGCGGCGGCGGCGCGACCGGCATCTGCGGCTGCGCACGCGCAGGCGCCTCAACCTTTGCGGGTTCTTCCGCGGTGGGTTCGACAGCAGGCTCGAGAGGCTGATCCGCCTCGGCGGAGGCCGGGGCGGGATCGCCGGGCTTGCGGAACACCCGGGCCTTCTTCGTCTCCACGACGACCTTGTGCGTGCGGCCATGGCTGAAGCTCTGCTTCACCTGGCTCACTTCAGTCGTGCGTTTCACGCCGAGTTGGGGCCTGAGGCCCAGCTTCGGCTTTTCGTCTTCGCTCATTCCCGTCCTTCGTCGTTCCGCCGGGCAGGAATGCCCCGCCCGTCGTTTGAAATGCTGCTGGTGCCAAGAAAGGCCGTCCAGCGCGCAACCTCGGTTGCGATCCGCGCCGCTGCCTTGCCATCGATCACGCCTGAATGCACTATATTCTCACGCCCGAGCGCGCGAGACAAGGCATCCCGCCCGGCTGGCAGAATCAGCACATCCGCCATGTCGCCCCCGCCGGAGCGGAAGGCCTGACCCAGTTTCGAGATCCCGTCTTCCGAGGCATCGGCCGCATGCATCAGCAGATGCACCCGGCCGGCGCGCGCCCATTCGCCGATCTTCTCGGCTCCGAATATAAGATGTCCGGCGCGATGTTCGAGCCCCAGCCTGTCGAGGCTGCGACGTTCGAGGCCATCCGCGATTCGCTGCGGCAGATCCGGCGGCACGATTGCCGGTTCCCTGAAGGCGCGCGCGACAGCGCCTTTCAGCCGGCCTTTCGCGAGAGCCGCTTCGAGTGCAGCCCTGTCCACCCCCAGCCAGGCCCCCCGGCCCGGCAGCTTGGCCGCCAGATCGGGCCACACGGCGCCGTCCGGCCCGAGCGCGAGGCGGATGAGCTGCGCACGATCGCCGTGCATCCCTGTCAGGATACACTTCCGCTCGGGCGCAGACCCGTCCTTTCGTCCATCGGGCTGTGCCCGGGCGGACGGATCGACTTCTACCGTCGCATCCGGGGTGTCATCGGAGGACATACGCTGTTGCGTCCTCCCTGACTGTGGGGGAAAGGCCGGTCGTCATTTCAGGCGTCAGCCCCGTCCGTGGCTTCGTCCGCGAACCAATGCTGGCGCGCGGCCATGATGATGGCATTGCCGTCGTCCTGGGAGATGCCGAAGGACGCCAGCAGACCGGCCGGGATTTCACGACGCTTGTCGCCCTTGCCGATCAGTTCATCCGTGGAAAGGTCGGCGAGATCGTCGAGCGTGCGGATGCCCTTTTGCCCCAGGCGGACCAGCATTTCTTCCGTGAGCCCGGGGATTTCGGCCAGCGCGTCTTCCACGCCCAGCGCGCGCCGGGCCTCGCGGTAGCCGGCTTCGCGGCGTTCCAGCGCCTCGACCGCGCGGCTTTGCAGCTCGGCGGCGACATCCTCGTCCAGACCCTCGATCGAGGCGAGTTCCTCTGTTTCGACATAGGCCACTTCCTCGAGGCTGGTGAAGCCTTCGGCGACCAGCAGCTGGGCCAGCGTCTCGTCGAGTTCCAGTTCGGTTTCGAACAGCTGCGACCGTTCGACGAATTCCTTCTGCCGCTTCTCGCTCTCGGCGGCTTCCGTCATGATGTCGATCTGGTGGCCGGTCAGCTGGCCGGCGAGGCGGACGTTCTGGCCGCGGCGGCCGATCGCCAGGCTGAGCTGGTCATCCGGCACCACGACTTCGATGCGGCTGTCTTCCTCGTCGATGACGACCTTGGAGACCTGCGCGGGCTGAAGCGCGTTGACGACGAAGGTGGCCGTGTCCGGCGACCAGGGGATGATGTCGATCTTCTCCCCGGCCAGTTCCTGCACCACGGCCTGCACGCGGCTGCCGCGCATGCCGACACAGGCGCCGACCGGATCGATCGAGCCGTCGTGCGACAGAACGCCGATCTTGGCGCGGCTTCCCGGATCGCGGGCGCAGGCCTTGATCTCGATCACGCCGTCGTAGATTTCCGGCACTTCCTGCGCGAACAGCTTTTTCATGAAATCCGGATGCGCGCGGGACAGGAAAATCTGCGGGCCCCGGTTTTCCCGGCGCACCAGCGTGATCAGGCTGCGCACCCGGTCGCCCGGGCGCATCACTTCGCGCGGAATCTGCTGGTCACGGCGGATCACGCCTTCGGCGCGGCCCAGATCGACGACGATGTGGCCGAATTCCACCCGCTTCACCACGCCGGTGATGATCTCGCCCTGGCGGTCCTTGTATTCGTCATACTGGCGCTCGCGCTCCGCGTCGCGGACCTTGGTGACGATGACCTGCTTGGCGGCCTGCGCCGCGATCCGGCCGAATTCGATCGGGGGCAGCGGATCGACGATGAAGTCGCCCAGCTTTGCGCCGGGTTCACGCTCCTGCGCGTCGACCAGGCTGATCTGCTTGAAATAATCCTCGGGCTCTTCGACGACTTCGAGCACGCGCCAAAGCCGCAGATCGCCGCCGCGCGGATCGATCTTGGCGCGGATGTCGTTCTCGGCACCGTAGCGGGCGCGGGCGGCGCGCTGGATCGCTTCTTCCATCGCCTCGATGACGATCATGCGGTCGATCGACTTTTCACGGGCGACCGCATCCGCAATCGCGATCAGTTCGGCCTTGTTCGCAGCAGTGGGGTTCATGTCTGTCCCTCAGTTCCTGATCTCGTCCGACGGTTCGTCGGCCTCTTCCTCGATTTCGTCGGCGCCCTCTTCGGAAAGATGGGGCATGGTTTCGGCGATCAGCCGATCCGTCAGGATCAGCTTCGCCGTGCGGATAGCGGCGAACGGCAGGGCGATTTCCCCCAGACCTTCCGCATCGATCCGGATGTCGTCCCCGGCGGTGCCCAGAAGCGGCCCCTGGAAGCGCTTGCGGTCCGCCCCGTTCAGGTTGAGGCCTTCGGCCAGTTCCACCTTCGCGATATGCCCCGTCCAGCGGTCGAAATCCTTCAGGCGCGTCAGCGGCCGGTCGATCCCGGGAGAGGAAACCTCCAGCATATATTCGCTGTCGATAGGGTCCGCCTCGTCAAGGAGGAGGGAAAGCCTGCGCGAGACCTTCGCGCAATCATCGACCTTCATCTGGCCGGTTGCGGGATCTTCCAGCATCACCTGCAGGGTGAGGGAGGGGCCGGCAATCAGCGCCACGCGCACAAGCTCGAACCCGGCGTCCGTCACGACGGGTTCGATCAGCGCGGTCAGCTCTTCAAGCGTTGCCATCGATCATCCTTGCAGGCCCGATCAGCTAAAACCCCTCAAGGCCCCGCGGCCGCTGGCCGGAGGATCCTGGAAGGCTGGGCTGTCAGGAACTGGGCCGCCTATACGCGCAACAGCCTGTTGCCGCAAGTGCGGTGGCGGTGCATAGCCCCGCCGCCATGCAACAGCTTGTGATCGCCCTGCCGAAAGGCCGAATCCTGAAGGAAGCCCTGCCCCTGCTGGGGGCGGCGGGCATTCATCCCGAGCCGGCGCTGTTCGACGAGGACAGCCGCGCGCTTCGCTTTGCCACCAACCGCCCGGAGATTTCGGTGATCCGCGTGCGCAGCTTCGATGTTGCGACCTTTGTCGCCTTTGGTGCGGCGCAGCTGGGGATCGTGGGCAACGATGTGCTGGCGGAGTTCGGCTACACCGAGCTTTATTCCCCGGTCGACCTGGGAATCGGCCGATGCCGGCTTTCCGTGGCCGAACCGATGGGCACGCCGCCGATCACGTCGGAAAGCCATGTGCGGGTGGCGACCAAATATCCCCATCTCACCAAGGCGCACTTCGCGGCCCAGGGGATCCAGGCCGAATGCGTGAAACTGAACGGCGCCATGGAGCTGGCGCCGCTGCTGGGGCTGGCGCCGCGGATCGTGGATCTGGTTTCCACCGGCAGGACGCTGAAGGAAAACGGCCTTGTCGAACGGGAGACGATCCTGGAGGTGACATCCCGTCTGATCGTGAACCGGGCTGCCTTCAAGACCATGCCGGAAGTCGCGCGGCTGGTGAATGACGTGCGCGCCACTGTGCAGAAGGAAGCCGCCTGATGCAGAGGCTGTCGAGCCGGGAGGCTGATTTCGCCGCGCGCTTCGCCGCCCTTGTGGCCGACACGCGGGAACCGGACAGGGGCGTGGCCGGCCAGGTTGCGGCCATCCTGGAGCGGGTGCGGCGGGAAGGCTTTTCCGCTGTCGCGGATCTGACCGAGCGCTTCGACCGGGTTCATCTGACGGCCGGCAGCGCGGAAATCTCTGGGGCGGAGCAGGCTGCGGCCATTGCGCGGGTGCCCGCCCGCCAGCGGGAAGCGTTGCAACTGGCGGCCGCGCGGATCCGCGCTTTCCACCAGGCGCAGCGCCCGGCCGACGGCAGCCACGGAGACGAGACGGGTGTGCGGGCCGGCTGGCGCTGGACCCCGGTGGCGCGGGCCGGTCTCTATGTGCCCGGCGGGCGGGCGGCCTATCCGTCCTCTGTGCTGATGAACGCCATTCCCGCGCAGGTCGCGGGGGTCGATGAACTGATCATGGTGACGCCGACACCGGGTGGAGAGCTGAACCCGCTGGTGATGCTGGCGGCCGAGCTTTCGGGCGTATCCCGGATATTCCGAATCGGGGGCGCGCAGGCGATCGCCGCGCTGGCGTTCGGCACCAGGCCGCTGCCGAAGTGCGACATGATCGTTGGGCCGGGCAACGCCTGGGTCGCGGAGGCGAAGCGCCAGCTTTACGGCACGGTGGGCATCGACATGGTCGCCGGGCCATCCGAGATCCTTGTGATCGCGGACGCTTCCGCCCGGCCGGACTGGATCGCGGCGGATCTGCTGTCGCAGGCCGAACATGATCCCGTGGCGCAATCCATCCTGATCACCGACAGCGCGACACTGGCCGATTCGGTTGAGGCATGGGTGGCGCGGCTGCTGGAGGAGCTTCCGGCCGAGACGCCCGCGCGGGACAGCTGGGCCGATCATGGCATCATCATCCTGGTGGAGGATCTGGCCGAGGCCCCCGCGCTGGCGGATGCCCTGGCCGCCGAGCATGTGGAACTGATGCTGGCGTATCCCGCGCCGCTGTTCGGCGCAATCCGCCATGCCGGATCCATCTTCCTTGGCAGCCATACGCCCGAGCCGATCGGCGACTATCTGGGCGGCCCCAACCATGTGCTGCCGACGGGGCGGCGCGCGCGGTTTTCAGGTGGGCTGGGGGTGCACAATTTCATGAAGCGCACGACCTGGCTGGAGGCCGGGACACGGGGATTCGCCGCACTGGCGGACACCACCGCAACCCTGGCCGACGCAGAGGGGCTGCCCGCTCACGCGCTGGCTGTGCGGATCCGGCAGCGGCCCTAGCTGCGCTTCCGGGCCGGGACAGGCCCCGGCTTCGCTGCCTGAGTGGGTTCAGGCTTCGCTGCCGGGAGCTGTTGGGCCTGATTTGCGCGCATCAGCAGCTGGAGACATTCACCGGCGGGGAAAGCCCGCCCGTCCGGCAGGCGTGCCTCAGCATGTTTCGCGACGGGCGCCGCGCCAGGCTGGGCATAGAACCAGAGATCCAGGATGCAGCCGCCCGTGAACTGAAGCTGTCGCGCGTCACCTTCCCGCTTGTCCATCCGGGGTTTGCCAAGCAGCCCGAGAGCCGTTTCGGCCGGCTGGCCGAGCAGAAGCTCCATTCCGGGCGGCGGTGGCGGCGGTGGCGACTCGATCGGGACGATGGGCGCCGTGGCGCAGGCGCCGAGCAGGGCGAGGCCGAACAGGGGGGCGATCCGCATGGCGGCCGTCTAGCCTTGGTGGCGGGGCAATGCTAGCGGCGCTGAAACCGCCTTTCGCACCAGGAGACCGACTTGGCCGACCAGTATGACGTTATCGCGATCGGGAACGCGATCGTGGACGTTCTTGCCGCCCACCCCGACGCGTTCCTGCAGGCCAATGGCATTCCCAAGGGATCGATGCGGCTGATTTCCGCGGCGGAGGCAGCCGAACTGTATGGCAAGATGGGCCCGGGGCGTGAAGTTTCCGGCGGATCGGCCGCGAACAGCTGCGCCGGAATCGCCGCGCTGGGCGGCCGGGCCGCCTTCGTGGGGCGGGTTTCCAACGATCAGCTGGGCAAGGTGTTCGCGCATGACATCCGGGCGGCCGGCGTAGATTTCCGCACCCCCCCGGCCGAAAGCGGGCCGCCGACCGGCCAGTGCCTGATCATCGTGAGCCCGGACGCGCAGCGGACGATGAGCACCTATCTGGGCTCGTGCCAGGAAGTGGACGAGCCCGACGTGGACGAGGCGATGGTCCGGGCGGCGAAGGTGACCTATTTCGAGGGCTATCTGTGGGACCCGCCCGCGCCGATCCGCGCCATCCGAAAGGCCAAGGCCATCGCCCGCGAAGCCGGGCGGAAAGTGGCGCTGACGCTTTCGGACGTGTTCTGCGTGGAAGGGCATCGTGCCGAGTTCCTGGAGATGATGAAGGGGGGGCTCGTCGACATCGCCTTCGCCAACGAGAATGAGGCGAAGAGCCTGTTCCGGACCGACAGCGTGGAAGCCGCCATCGAGGGCCTTTCCGAAATCGTGCCGCTGGCGGTGGTGACGCGATCGGAAAAGGGCGCGATCGTGGTGAACGGATCGGGGCGCGTGGAAGTGCCGGTTACGCCCGCGCAGCGGGTGCTGGACACGACAGGCGCGGGCGATCTGTTCGCGGCCGGCTTCCTGACCGGCTATACGCAGGGGCGTGACCTGAAGGCCTGCGCAACCATGGGCACCATTGCGGCGGCCGAGATCATCGAACATTATGGCGCCCGGCCCGAAGCCGACCTGAAGGCGCGGGTGAAGGCGGTTCTGGGCTAAAGGGCCGGCGGGTCGCCTTCCGCCAGCCGGCGCGCGAGGATCGCGCAGGCGATCAGCTGGATCTGGTGGAACAGCATCAGCGGCAGGATGGCAAGGCCGACGGCGGCAGGCGCGAACAGCACGCCCGCCATGGGCACGCCTGAGGCGAGGCTCTTCTTGGAACCGCAGAAGAGCAGCACGATCCGGTCTTCTCGCGGGAAGCCGAGCGCCTTGCCCGCACCCCATGTGGCGGCGAGCACGGCGCCCAGGATGGCGACGCAAAGGCCGAGCAGCAGGGCGAGATCGGCCGCTGACAGCTGATCCCAGAGGTGCATGACGACAGCCTGGCTGAAGGCGGCATAGACGACGAGCAGGATCGAGCCTCGGTCCACGATCATGGTGAGCCGGCGGTTGCGCTGGAGGAAGTCGCCCAGCCGGTTGTGCAGCAGATGTCCCAGAAGGAAGGGCAGCAGCAGCTGGAAGAGGATCGCGCTGACGGCTTCCCCCGACATGCCGACACCCGCGCCGGAGAGGAGGAGGGCGACGAGCAGCGGTGTGAGGAACAGGCCCGCGATATTGGAGAAGGCCGCGCCCACGACAGCGGCGGCCACGTCTCCGCGTGCCATAGCGGTGAAGGCGATGGAGGACTGCACGGTGGAGGGCACGAGGGTGAGGAAGAGGATGCCCGTCGCCAGCGTCTCGCCCGTGATCCCGGATTTCGCGAGCGCGAAGCCGATCAGCGGGAACAGCGCATAGGTGCTGGCGAGCACCGCCAGATGCAGCCGCCATTTCAGCAGGCCGTCCCGCACGGCCGCGTGCGGCAGGCGGGCGCCGTGCAGGAAGAACAGCAGGAAGATGGCGGTGTCCGCGACATGGCCCAGCCAGATCGCGGCTTCTCCGCTGGCGGGCGCCACGCTGGCGAGCGCGACCATGCCGACGAGCAGCAGCAGGAAGGGATCGAGCAGGGCGCGAATCATGAAAAGGGCTTCGGACGCATTCTGCTGCATCCGAAGCCCTGATAAGTGGCCGGCCGCAACCGGAATCTGTCGGTCAGAGCGGCTTGAGCTGGCTGAACGGGATGTCCTTGTCCGGCCGGAGATCCCCCGGAAGGCCGAGCACGCGTTCCGCGATGATGTTGCGCAGGATCTCGTCCGTGCCGCCCGCGATGCGCAGACCCGCAGACCACATGTAGGAGCCCTGCAGCTTCTCGAGGTCGGATCCCGGCTGCACGGCGAAGCCGCCGGCTTCCGCCATGTCCATGGCGAAGGCGGTCATGTCCTGCATCGTCTTGGCGACGACGACCTTGGAGATCGACTGTTCCGGCCCCGGAATCTGCCCGCGCGACAGGGCGGAAAGCGCCCGCATCTGCGTGAGCTTGATGCCTTCGTCGGCGATGTAGGTGTCGGCGATGCGGTTCCTGACGTCGGCGCGCTGGATGGCGGGGCCGCTATCCGTTTCCACATCCTTCGCAACATTCATCAGCGTCTGGTAGCCGGGCGCGCCGCGCGGCTTGCCGCCGACGGCGAGGCGTTCGTGCATCAGGGTCGTCAGGCTGACCTTCCAGCCGTCGCCCACTTCGCCCAGCCGGTGCGTGTCCTTCACGCGAACGTCGGTGAAGAATACCTCGTTGAAGTCGCTGCTGCCGGACATCTGCCGGATCGGCCGCACTTCAACGCCGGGCGCGTGCATGTCCACGATGAACATGGTGAGGCCCTTGTGCTTGGGCGCGTCGAAATCGGTGCGCGTCACGACGATACCGAAATCGGACTTGTGGGCGAAGCTGGTCCACACCTTCTGGCCGTTGATCACCCATTCGTCGCCCTCCTTCACCGCCTTCGTGCGGATGGAGGCGAGATCGGAACCGGCGACCGGTTCGGAGAAGAGCTGGCACCAGACTTCCTCGCCCCTCAGCGCCTTGGGCACATAGCGCGCGGCGATGTCGGGCGTGCCGTGGGTAAAGACGGTCGGGATGCACATGCCGAGGCCAATGGAATAAAGGCCGTTCGGCACGAAGGTGCGGCTTTCCTCCTGGTTGAAGATGATCTGGTGCATGGGGGTCAGCCCCTGCCCGCCGATCGCCTTGGGCCAGGTGATGCCCACATAGCCGGATTCGAACTTCTTCAGCTGCCAGGCCTTGGACCGGGCAACAAATTCCTCAAGCCCCCAGGGCTTTGCCGGGGGCGAGAGATATTCGGCGGCCGCATCCTGCAGCCAGGCCTTCACCTTGGCGCGGAATTCGGCTTCGGCGGGAGTGTCGTTGAAATCCATCTGTCCTCTCCCTTCTTTATGCGGCTGCCCGGTTGCGCTGCTCCAGCGCCCGGACGAGACGGTCTGACCAGTGCGCCCGGCTGCCGATCGACGTGGCCAGCAGGCGGTTGCGGCGATAGTAGAACTGGCAATCCTGTTCCCAGGTGAAGCCGATGCCGCCGTGCAGTTGCACCGCTTCCTCGGCCGTGAACTTCAGCGCATCGAGGCTGGCGACGCGGGCGGCGGAAGCCGCCTGCGCCAGCTCCGGCTCGCCGGCGCCCCAGGCCCAGCAGCCGTGCAGCGCATGGGCGCGGGCCAGTTCCGCCTTGATGTACATGTCCGCCAGCTTGTGCTTCACGCCCTGATAGCGGCCGATGCGCTGCCCGAAGGCGACGCGTTCCTTGGCGTAGGCCAGCGTCATCTCGCGCGCGGCGTCTGCCGTGCCCAGCGCTTCCCAGGCGGCAAGAACGGCGAGCCGTTCCGTCAGCTTCACCCAGTCCGCCGCCGTGCCCAGCGCTTCTGCCGGGGTGCCGGCGAACGTGAGCTTCGCGGAGGGTCGGACGAGATCGAGCGTATCCTGCTTTTCGCGGGCGACGCCGTCGAGCGGGGCGATGGCCATAGCCGGACCTTCCGGCGTGGCGACCGTGACGATCGCCACGGTGGCGACGAGCCCGTCGATCACCGGGGACTTGCCGCCGGTGAGCTTGCCGCCTTCAAGCTTCGTGGCGGGAGTCAGCATGGGTGAGTTGCTGCCTTCGGCCCAGGCGATGACGCCCACGGCTTCGCCCGACGCCAGCTTCGGCAGCCATTCGGCCTGTTGCGCATCCGTGCCCGCGATCAGCAGCGCCTCGATGGCGGCCAGCGTGGACATGAGCGGCACGGGGGCGAGGCTGCGGCCGATTTCCTCGGCCAGGACGCAGGCTTCGTCTGCCCCGAGGCCGAGGCCGCCATGCGCTTCGGGCACGCGCGCGGCCGGCCAGCCCTGCTCGACCACGTCGGCCCACAGCTGGGCATCATGTGTCGCGCCGGCATCCATCACCTTGCGCGCGACCGACGGGCCGGCGCGGGCGTCCAGGAATTTGCGGGCAGCGTCCTTCAGCGTCTTCGCGTCGTCAGACAGGTCGAAGTTCATACAAATCTCCTCCGTTATCCGGACTAGTCCGACGCGATGCGAAGGGCGCACTCTCGATTGCGCCAGCCTACCAGTCTCCGCTGGCGCCGCCCCCGCCGAATCCGCCTCCGCGTCCGCCGAATCCGCCGTCTCCGTCTTCGTGCTTGTCGCGATCCCTGACCTTGCGGCGACGCCTGCTGTCGCCTGTCCGTCCGGAATCGCGGGGCTGCTGCCCTTTTGGAGACCTGCGGATTCCGCCCGCCGCAACGGCTGCCAGCAGGAACAGCAGCAGGATGATGGCGATGATCAGCAGCATCGGGGCGCCTGCGCCGCGTGTGCCGCCGAGGCCCCCAGGATGGGAACGCACTGCAACGGCAACCTGATGTTGTGCGGCATGATGAACTTCCCCCGGGCCGGGGGAAGCTAACCCATCAGATCGGGCCTGTCATGCCGCGATACGGGCCGCTTCGGCCGGCCATTTCGCCCATAGCGCCTTCCGCTTTGTCGCGACCGCCCTGGCCGCCGCCTCTTTCACCGGGCCGAACCCGCGCAGATCCAGCGGCAGGCGGGCGATTTCCACGGCCAGGGCCAGATTGTCTGCAGAAAGGTCGTTCAGCAGCCGGTTCACCTCGGCCTCATAGGCGGGGATGGCCTCGCGCTCCGCGACGCGTTCGGGGTTGCGGCCGAACGGATCGAAGGCGGTGCCGCGCAGGCCCTTCATCCCGGCGAGCAGCCCGAACAGCGGCTCCACCAGCCAGCCGGGCATCGCATATTTGCGCGGACGCCCCGTGGCCGGGTCGATCTTCGCGAAGATCGGCGGCGAGAGGTGGTAGGTGCGTTTCTGCGCCTTGCTGAAGGTCTCGTCCATCAGCCGGTCGAAGCGGCCGTCCGTCATCAGCCGGGCAACTTCATATTCGTCCTTGTAGGCCATCAGCTTGTGCAGCGACCGGGCGACGGCTTCGGTGAGCGCCTCGGAGCCGGGGCGAAGCGCGGTTTCCGCCGCGCGCACCCGCGACACAAGGGTGCTGAAGCGCGCGGCCCAGGCCGCATCGCCCCAGGCGGTGAGATCCGCGACCCGCGCCGCGATGCGTTCGTCCAGCGTGGCGGAGAGGGCGGGCGGCGGCGCGATCATCGCTTCGATCCGCGCCGGATCATGCGCCAGCAGTCGGCCGAGGTTGAAGGCCTCCTTGTTGAAGGAAACGGCGACGCCGTTCAATTCGATCGCGCCTTCCAGCGCGGACAGCGGCAGGGGGATCAGCCCCTTCTGCCAGGCGAAGCCCAACAGCAGGATGTTGGCGGCGATGGCGTCACCCATCAACTGCGTCGCGATGCGTTCGGCCGCGACGAAGTCATGCGCCTTCGACGCCTGTTCGACCGCCTTCACCACCTGGCCGGAGCGGAAGTCGAAATCGCGGTTGCGGACGAAATCCGCCGTCGGGGCGATGTTCGCATTGGCGACGACATGGGTGCGGCCCGGCGCCATCAGGTTCTGCGCGGCCTTGTCGGCGGCGACGATGGCATCGCAGGCGATCACCAGGTCTGCCGTTCCCGTCATGATGCGGGGGCCCAGCAACTGTTCGTTCGAGGGCGCAAGGCGCACATGGCTCAACACGGCGCCGCCCTTCTGGGCGAGGCCCGCCATGTCTGCCGTGGTGGAAGCGACGCCGGCCAGATGCCCCGCCATGCCCAGCAGGGCGGAAACGGTGAGGACGCCGGTGCCGCCGATCCCGGTGACGAGGATATTGGTGGCGTCGGTGAGGGGCGGCACCTGCGGCTGGGGCAGGGCGGAAAGGTCGAGCGCGCGCTTTTCAGGCTTGCGCACCTCCACGCCTTGCACGGTGACGAAGCTGGGGCAGAAGCCCTTCACGCAGCTGTAGTCCTTGTTGCAGCTGGACTGGTTGATGCGGCGCTTGCGGCCGAATTCCGTTTCCAGCGGCTCGACGGAGACGCAGTTGGACTGGATGGAGCAGTCGCCGCAGCCCTCGCACACGGCGGGGTTGATGATCACCCGCTTGTCGGGATCGGGCATCAGGCCGCGCTTGCGGCGGCGGCGCTTTTCGGCCGCGCAGGTCTGGTCGTAGATGATGACGGTGCAGCCGGGCGTGGCGGCCGCCGCCTTGGAGATCGGATCCAGCTGCAGCCGGTCGTGCAGCTCGACGCCTTCGGGCAGCGTGTCCGACGCATAGCGGGAGAGGTCTTCCGTGAGCACCCACACCTTCTTCGCGCCTTCGGCCAGCATCTGGCGCGCAACCTTGCCGACCGTCAGCTGACCTTCCACCGGCTGCCCGCCCGTCATCGCGACGGCGTCGTTGAACAGGATCTTGTAGGTGATGTTGGCGCCCGCCGAGATGGACTGGCGGATGGCGAGAAGGCCCGAATGTTCATAGGTGCCGTCGCCCAGGTTCGCGAACACATGTTTTTCGGCCACGAACGGCGCTTCGCCCACCCATGTGACGCCTTCGCCGCCCATCTGGGTGAAGGTCTGCGCCCGATCCATCCACAGCGCCATGATGTGGCAACCGATGCCGGCCAGCGCACGGCTGCCTTCAGGCACCTTGGTGCTGCTGTTGTGGGGGCAGCCGGAGCAGAAATAGGGGGTGCGCTTCGCCGGCGTCACGAACTTCGCCAGCAGGGCCTCGCGCTTCTCGAAGAAGGCCAGCGCGTTTTCGATCCGGTCCGTCTTGTGGAAGTGGCTGAGGCGGCGGGCGATCACCTTGGCGATGGCGCCGGGGGTCAGTTCATTGTCAGGCGAAAGCAGCCAGTCTCCGGCCTCGTCCTGCTTGCCGACCACCTGCGGGCGGACGCCGGGCTTCCAGTTGTAGAGCTGCCACTTCAGCTGATGCTCGATGAACTCGCGCTTCTCCTCGATGACGAGGACTTCCTCCAGCCCTTCCGCGAAGGCGCGGACGCCGTCGGGCTCCAGCGGCCAGGGCATGCCGACCTTGTAGAGCCGGAGGCCGATGTCAGCCGCGACCTTTTCGTCGATGCCGAGTTCCTCCAGCGCTTCCAGCGTGTCGGCGAAGGCCTTGCCGGTGGAAAGAATGCCGAAGCGGGGGCGGGGCGTGTCCCACACGAGGCGGTCGATCCCGTTGGCCCGGGCGAAGGCCTGGGCCGCGAAGCCCTTGTACCGCTGGAGCCGCGTATCCTCGTCGCGCCAGATGTCGTTGGGGCGGATGTGGAGGCCGCCTTCGGGGAAATCGAACGGCGGCAGGATGATGGCGCGCCGTTCACTGGCGGTATTCACGGTGGCGGAGGTTTCCACGGTATCCGCCGTCGCCTTGAAGCCGACCCAGGTGCCGGCGAAGCGGCTCATGGCGATTCCGAGCAGGCCATATTCCACGAACTCGTGCACCGAGGCCGGCGCCAGGAAAGGCACGAACGCGGCGGAGAAATTATGATCCGACTGGTGGGGCAGGGTGGAGGACTTGGCCCCGTGATCGTCCCCCACGATCGCCAGCACGCCGCCATGCTTGGAGGTGCCGGCGGCGTTGGCGTGCTTCAGCACATCCATCGCGCGATCGAGCCCGGGCCCCTTGCCGTACCAGAGGCCGAACACACCATCGACGGTCGCCGTGGGGTTCAGATCGGTCATCTGGGAGCCCCAGACGGCAGTTGCGCCCAGTTCCTCGTTGATGCCCGGCACGAACAGGATGTTGGCCTCGGCCAGCCGCTTTTTCGCCCGCCACAGTTCCTGATCGAACCCGCCCAGCGGAGAACCACGATAGCCGGAAATGAACCCGCCCGTGTTCAGACCCGAGGCCGCATCGCGAGCGTGCTGCACAAGGGCCAGCCGGACGAGCGCCTGCGTACCGGACAGGAAGATCCTGTCGGCTTCGAGCGAATAGCGATCGTCGAGCGAAACGGCGCGCCGTCCGGCGCTGGCGATGTCTGTCATGTCTCTCTCCCGGGAATAGGGCAATAATACTGACCTTTCTGGTCGATTGCAACCGATTCCCCGGCCCGCCGACGGCAATGCTTGCGTGAGTGCATTGCGCTGGTATAAGCCCGCGCTTCATTTCTGGCTTCGAGTGGTGGTCCGTCAGGATCGTCAAGGCGGGTGTGGCGGAACTGGCAGACGCGCTGGTTTTAGGTACCAGTGTCGAAAGACGTGGGGGTTCGAACCCCTCCACCCGCACCATCCGCTGCAGGGCTGCTCGAACGCATCTCGTTGAGAGGACTGGGTTTTTCATGAACGTGACCGAAACGCTGAACGAAGGCCTGAAGCGCGCCTACAGCCTGGAGATCGCCGCTGCCGCGATCGCCGACAAGGTGGAGGCCGCGATTGCGCAGGTGGCGCCGCAGGTGCGGATGCCCGGTTTCCGCCCCGGCAAGGTGCCCGGCAACCTGATCCGCAAGATGCACGGTGAGGCTCTGCGCCGCGAAGCGCTGCAGGAGGCGATCAACGATGCGGTGAACAAGCTGCTGGCCGACAACGGCCTGCGCCCTGCGACGCAGCCGCAGATCGACGTGGACGGCGGCCTGAACGAGGGCGAGGATCTGAAGATCTCCGTGAGCCTGGAAGTGCTGCCCGAAGTGCCGGAATCCAACCTGGAGGGCATTTCCCTGGAGCGTCTGACGGTAGAAGCCTCGGAAGCCGACATCGACGCCGCCGTCGCCCGGCTGGCCGAACAGCAGAAGACGTTCGAGGATGCCCCCGCCAAGCACAAGGCCAAGGACGGCGACCTGGTCGTGATGGACTATGTCGGCACCGTTGACGGCGTGGCCTTCGAGGGCGGCACCGGTGAGGGCATGGAGATCGAGCTGGGCTCCGGCCGGCTGATCCCGGGCTTCGAGGACGGGCTGAAGGGCGTGAAGACCGGTGACAAGACGACGGTGAAGGTAACCTTCCCGGCCGACTATCCGGCGGAAAATCTGGCCGGCAAGGATGCCGAGTTCGCCGTGACCGTGACCGCCGTGAAGACGGCGAAGGAAGCGGTCATCGACGACACCCTGGCCACCAACCTGGGCCTTGAAAGCCTGGATCAGCTGAAGACGATCCTGAAGGACCAGGTCGAATCCGAGCTGAACGGCCTGACCCGCACCTATCTGAAGCGGAAGCTGCTGGACCATCTGGCCGCCGCGCACAGCTTCGAAGTGCCGCCGACGATGGTGGACGCGGAGTTCCAGCAGATCTGGCGGCAGGTGGCTGCGGAAGCGACCGACGACGACAAGGCGCAGATGGAAGCCGAGCGTGGCGACTATGGCCGGATCGCGGAGCGTCGCGTGCGCCTTGGGCTGCTGCTGTCTGACATCGGGCAGAAGAACGGCGTGCAGGTGACGCAGGCCGAGATGAACCGGCTGGTCGCGCAGGAAGCGGCCCGCTATCCGGGCCAGGAGCGCGAAGTCCAGAAGTATTTCTCGGAGAATGCCGTGGCCGCCGCCCAGCTGCGCGCCCCGCTGTTCGAGGAAAAGGTGGTGGACTTCCTGTTGAGCAAGGCGACGATCACCGATCGTGTCGTGAGCCGCGAGGAACTGGAAGCCGCGATCGAGAGCGAGGACGAGACGCCGCTGGGCGCTGGCATCCCGCACGGTGCGCCGGGCCATGTGCATGGGCCGGACTGCGACCATGACCATGATCACAAGCCGGCGAAGAAGGCACCGGCGAAAAAGACCGTGAAGGCCGAAGCCGCCGCTGCGGACGAAGCTGGGGCCGAAGACGCCCCGAAGCCGGCGAAGAAGGCCGCGGCAAAGAAGGCGGACGAGCCCGAGGCCGAAGCAGGCGAAGCGCCGAAGAAGGCTGCACCGAAGAAGAAGGCTGCCACCAAATAAGGTGCCGCGAGTCGTCGGCCCGGTGCCGGCGACTTGCGCTGGCGGTCCGCGTAGTCGAGACTGACCGGTGTAGCTGGCACGGACATGAAAAAGGGGGGCGAAGCCGACTGGCTTCGCCCCCCTTTTCGGTTTCTGTCGCCTGGATCAGAAGGCGGCGGTCACCGAGAACACGACCGTTTCCTGAGCGGTGCGGTTGAAGCGGCCGCCCGGGAAGCTGTTGTTCGTCAGGTTGTTGCCGACATAGGCCACGCCGAACGTCAGCGCTTCCCAGGTTGCGTCGGCGCCGATCTGCCAGTCCCACTTGTGGGTCTTGGTGCCGGAATCATCGACCACCAGGCCGCCGCGTTCGTTGCCGAGAATGGCCTTCAGCGTGATGGGTGTCTCGGGGATGGCGGCCGTCAGCTGACCGAACGCATAGCGGCTGGAAGTCGCCAGGTTCTTCTGGTCAGGCGCCCAGTTCAGGCCGAACGTGGCGGTGACCGGACCCAGCGGCACGCCGACGGTGCCGAACAGTTCCACGACGTCTGTGTTCGTGCCGCCCGGATAGCTGTAGTAGATCACGCCCGCGCTGGTGCTGACACCTGCGATGTCGCCGCTCCAGCCGGCTGTCCAGTCCATTTCCACCGTGGAGCCGTTGAAGTCGGCGATGGAGGAGCCCCAGACGCTGAAGAACAGGCCCGGCGCAGTGGTGAGGGTGATGCTGCCCTGGACGGCCGGATCGAGATCCGAGAAGCTGATGCCGCGGAAGCGGTAGTCGCTGACGAAGGCGGCGCTGCCGCTGACGGTCAGGGCCTTTTCTTCTTCTTGCGCGACGGCTGCGGTGGACGCCGTGAGGCTGGCGATCATCAGGGCGCCGGCCAGCACGGCCCGGCTGCTGATGGACGAAACTGCTTTCATTTTTCGCTCCTGGTAGCCCGGACGTTCTCGTGCGGGTCAGATTGTCGATGCGCTCGCTTCAGGCATCGGTTCGTGTTTGTTGGGCGGGCATTTGCCACCGGTTTCGCTTGCGAGGTTGGACAAATATTGTGCGGCGCACAAGTTTGGAAAGCGTTGCTTCTGCGGCTGATGCTCAACTCGGTCACGCTGTGTGGCTGCACTGCAACAGTCCGCTGTTGCTGTGCGGGGGCGTTCCCTTGAGCCGATGCTGCGGCTATTAGGCCCGGCATGACCGATCTCTTCGCCGGCGCAGCGCCCGGCGTCTCCGCAGGCACTGGGGGCTATGACGCTTCCGCAATCGAAGTTCTGGAGGGGCTGGAACCTGTCCGCCGCCGGCCGGGTATGTACATCGGCGGCACCGACACCAATGCGCTGCACCATCTGGCGGCCGAGATTCTCGACAATGCGATGGACGAGGCCGTCGCCGGCCATGCGAGCCGCATCGAGGTGGAGCTGGCGGCCGACGGCACGCTGACGATCGGCGACAACGGACGCGGAATCCCGATCGATCCGCATCCCCGCTTTCCGGACAAGTCCGCGCTGGAAGTGATCCTGACGATGCTGCATTCCGGCGGCAAGTTCACAGCGGGCGCCTATTCCACGTCCGGTGGTCTTCATGGTGTCGGCATTTCCGTCGTGAATGCGCTGGCGGAAGAGCTGACCGTGGAAGTTGCCCGCAACCGGACGTTGTGGCGCCAGCGCTATTCGCGCGGCCATGCGCTTGGCCCGGTGGAAAACCTGGGCCCCACGCCGAACCGGCGCGGCACCCTGGTTTCGTTCCGGCCCGATCCCGAGATCTTCGGGGCAGGTGTGCGCTTTTCCGCCGACAGGCTGTACCGGCTGGCGCGATCCAAGGCCTATCTGTTCGGCGGCGTGGAAATCCGGTGGCGCTGCGCGCCGGAACTGGCGTCCGAGAAGGTGCCGGCGGCGCAGACCTTCATCTTTCCGGGCGGCCTTGCCGATCACCTGTCGGAGGACATCGCCGGCGAGGCGACCGTGACCAACCAGCCGTTCACCGGCACGCACGAATTCGGCGGCCAGCAGGGCCGCGTGGAATGGGCGATGCACTGGACGGTCGCGGCGGAAGGGGCGCACAGCTGGTACTGCAACACCATTCCCACGCCCCAGGGCGGCACCCACGAGGCCGGGTTCCGCACCGCGATCATCAAGGGGCTGAAGGGCTTCGCGGCGCTGATCAACAATCGCAAGGCGGGGGATCTGACGGCCGACGACGCGCTTGTCGGCACCCGCATCCTGCTGTCGCTGTTCATTCCGCAGCCGCAGTTCCAGTCGCAGACGAAGGATCGGCTGTCTTCCGTCGAGGCGCAGCGGCTGGTCGAGACGGCGGTGAAGGATCATTTCGATCACTGGCTGGCCGAGGACCAGGAGCGTGGGCGCGCCCTGCTGCAGTTCGCGATCGACAGGATGGACGAGCGGCTGGCGCGCCGCGCCGAGCGCGAGGAAAAGCGCAAGACCGCGACGAACGCGCGCAAGCTGCGCCTGCCCGGCAAGCTGACCGACTGTTCCTCGCACAGCCGCGAGGGAACCGAGCTGTTCATCGTGGAAGGGGATTCGGCCGGGGGATCCGCCAAGCAGGCGCGGGACCGGACGACGCAGGCCATCCTGCCGATCCGCGGCAAGATCCTGAACGTGGCGTCTGCGGCGGCGGCGAAGATCGGCGCGAACCAGGAAGTGGCGGATCTGGCGCTCGCGCTGGGCTGCGGCACGCGGGACCGTTACCGCGACGAGCAGATGCGCTATGACCGTGTGATCATCATGACCGACGCCGATGTGGACGGCGCCCATATCGCGACCCTGCTGATGACCTTCTTCTTTCAGGAGATGCCGGGCCTGGTTGCCGCTGGCCGGCTGTATCTGGCGCAGCCGCCGCTCTACCGGCTGTCAGCCGGGGCCGACAGCGTCTATGCCCGTGACGATGCCGAGCGGGACTATCTGATGGGCACGCGGTTCAAGGGACGGAAGGTCGAGGTCGGGCGGTTCAAGGGCCTGGGCGAGATGGCGCCCGGCCAGTTGCGCGAAACGACGATGGACCCCGCGCGCAGAACCCTGATCCGCGTGACCCTGCCGGAAAGCCACCAGGACAGGCACGGGGTGCGCGACCTTGTCGACCGGCTGATGGGCCGGGTGCCGGAACATCGCTTCAACTTCATCCAGGCCCATGCCGCGACGCTGGAAGCGGACGACATCGACGTCTGACGGAAAACCGAGCTGCATCCGCAGAAGCGCGTGACTTTCGCACGGGGCCGGGCCATGGGGATATTGCCCGTTTCCGGGTGTAACCTTGGGGAAACTCCATGCTCGCCAATATCTTCTCCAGCATACTCAATTTCGCGATGTTCACGTTCGTGGTGTTCATCTTCGTCCTGTGGCTGTGGCTGCTGTTTTCGGTGATCGGGGACCTTTTCCGCCGCCACGACATCGGCGGTTTCGGCAAGGTTCTGTGGATCATCTTCCTGATCGTGCTGCCCTATCTGGGCGTGTTCGCCTACATCCTGACGCAGGGACGCGGCATGGGCGAACGGCAGGCCGCACAGGTGAAGCAGGCGCAGAAGGATCTGCGCGAGTTCGTGGGCTTTTCCCCGGCCGACGAACTGAAGAAGCTGGATGACCTGAAGGCCGCCGGATCGATTTCGGCCGACGAGCATGCGAAGCTGCGCGCCAAGCTGATCGGCTGATCGCGCCGGATCGGGCGTCGGTGGCGGAGAGCCATCGACGCCCGTCCGCAGCCTGCCTATAATCTGTGGGGAAGGAGAGCCTGTTGCCGTTCCCGACCCATCGACTGCTGCTGTTGCTGTTGCCGGCGGCCCTGACATCCGGTGCATCCGCACGGACATCGCCCATCCTGCCCGCCAGCGATCAGGCAACGCAGGCCTATGTCCAGGGGCGGCTGGCGCTGGCTGACGACGATCTGGCTGTCGCTGCGCAGCGGTTCGAGCGCGCGCTGCAGGCGAACCCCGACGATCTTCTGAAGCGACGCGCGCTGGATGTGGCGATGTTGTCCGGCGACACCAGAACAGCACTGCGCATGGCCAACGCCATTGCGCTTCCACCCGAATCCGAACCGCAGACGGCCATCGGCGACAGTCTTGTCGCGCTGACACGCCTTGCAGGGGCCGCCGCCGCACGCGACTGGCGCGCCTATGACACCGCCCGGCAGGCGTTTGCGGCGCCCGGCCGACAGGTCACGACGAACCGGCTTCTGGGCACACTGGTCGAGGCTTATGGCCTTGCCGGCCAGGGCGACCTGAACGCCGCGATCGCCCTGCTCGACCGGCAGACCGAGCGTGGCATTTCGGCATCCTATATCACCGAACACAGGGCGCACCTGCTGGCGCTGGCGAAGCGCTGGCCCGAAGCCGCCGATGGCTATGCGGCAATCGTGAACGCCGAAGGCGCGAACGTGGCGCGCCTGCGGATCGCGGCGGCGGCCGCCGCGCTGGAAGCCGCGAGGAACGACCCCGCCTATCGCTCGCGCGCCATCACGATTCTGGGGGGCGGCCCGGAACGGGATCCTGTGCTGGTCCACGCGCGGCAGCGACTTGGTTCGGATCCGAAGATGGACGGCCGCAGGCTGGGCGGGCTGCCATCCAGCTTGCAGGAAGCGTTTGCCCTGCTTCTGCTGCGGGTGGCGACGGATCTTGCGCGGGAGCGGGCGCTGGGCCCGGCCATCAGCTTTGCCCGGCTGGCCACACTGGCCGACCCTACGGTGCCCGATGGCTGGTTCGTGACCGCGGACACGCTGGTTCGGGCCGACAAGCCGGATCTTGCGCTGGCCGCGCTGGACAAGGCGCCGCCGTCCGAACCCTGGAGCCTGCTGGCGGATGTGCGCCGGGCGGCCATCCTGTCTGGCCAGGCGCGGCATGACGAGGCTTTGGCGATCGCCACGCGGCTGGCTGGACGTCCCGATGCCGGCCCGGAGGACTGGTCGCGCCTGGCCGACGTGGCGCGCCGGGCGGGGCGGACGGCGGATGCGACGGCCGCTTATGGACGGGCGCTGGATCTGCTTCCGCCGACACCCGGCCCGATTCATGCCCAGCTCTGGTTCCTGCGCGGATCCGCGAACGAGGTTGCCGGCAACTGGGCGGCGGCGGAGCCTGATCTGCGCCGCGCCGTGGAGGCCCAGCCCGACAATCCGCTGATGCTGAACTATCTGGGCTATTCGCTGCTGGATCGCGGCCGGAATGTCGCGGAAGCACGCGGCCTGATCGAACGCGCGTTCAAGGCCGCCCCGGACAATGCCGCCATCACCGACAGCATGGGCTGGGCCGAATATGCGAGCGGCAATTATGCCGAAGCCGTGCGGCTGCTGGAAAAGGCGCGCGCGGCCGAACCCGCCGATCCGACCATTGCCGACCATCTGGGCGATGCGCTGTGGAAGGCTGGCCGCCGGATCGAGGCGCGGCATGCCTGGGCGAGTGCCGCGGCGCTTTCGCCCGAGCCGAAGCTGTCGGCATCGCTGGCGCACAAGATGGATTACGGCCTCGACGTGGCGTTTGCCGGCAAATGACGGATCGCCTTCGGGGCGCCGAGCCGGCGCCCGCCAAGATCAATCTTGCGCTGCATGTCCGCCACCGACGCGCGGATGGCTATCATGATCTGGAAACCCTGTTCGCCTTCACCCGCTTCGGCGATCGGCTGGAGGCCGAGGAGGCGCGGGACTGGAGCCTGGAAGTCGTCGGCCCGACAGCCGGGGCCGCCGGGCCGCTGGCGGACAATCTGGTCCTGCGGGCAGCCCGGGCCTTCGAGGCCGCCGCCGGCGGCCGCCGCTTCGCTTTCCGGCTGGAAAAGCACATCCCGGTGGCGGCCGGCCTCGGCGGCGGAAGCGCCGATGCCGGAGCGGCGCTTCGGCTGCTGAACCGGCTGGCCGGGTCGCCGCTGGCCGAAAGCGGACTCGAACGGATCGGCGCCGAACTTGGCGCCGATGTGCCGGCCTGCGTGCGCAGCCGCACGGCGCGCGGCGCGGGTGTTGGGGAGGAACTGGCGGATTCGGCCCCCCTGTCAGGCCTGGGCGTTCTGCTGGTGAATCCGCGCGTGGCTGTGCCGACAGGCCCCGTGTTCCGGGCATGGGATGGCCTGGATCGGGGGGCGCTGGGCGCCGACTGGCGGCTGGCGCGCAACGATCTTGAGGCGCCAGCCATCGGGCTGCAGCCGGTGATCGCGGATGTGCTGGCCTGGCTGCGGGGTCTTCCCGGCGTTTCGCTGGCGCGCATGTCGGGATCGGGCGCCACCTGCTTTGCCCTGTTCGACGGCCCTGCGCCGGATGTCGCCCCCCCGGGTGGCTGGTGGGCGGTCGCGACGGAGCTGCTTTAACCGGCAGCCCGTTTCAGCCGGTCGTTGATGGCGGCGCCCAGGCCGCCGGCCGGAATCGGCGCGACCGCGATTGCCTTGCGGCCACTGGCATCGGCCCTGTGCAGCAGATCGAAAAGGTGCGCGGCCGCCGCCACCACATCGCCTTCAGGGGAAAGGCTTTCATCGCCGGCGACTGGTCCGAAGCCGATGTGGAACTCATGCGGGGCTGCCGAACGGGCATTCAGCCGGATGGGCAGGCGCGGCGCATAGTGACTGAGGAGCATTCCCGGCGCCGCCACCGGCTCGGCATCGGCCGCGACCGGCAGTGGCTGGCCGATCGCGGCCTCGATCGTTTCGGCCGGCACGGCGCCCTGGCGCAGCAGGCGGGCCTTGCCATCGGCAACCGTCACGATGCTGCTTTCGAGCCCTGCTGTTGTCGGCCCGGCATCCAGCACCAGCGGCACCCGGCCAGAGAGGCTTTGCAGCACATGCTCCGCGCGGGTGGGGGATAGCCGGCCGGAGGCGTTGGCGGAGGGGGCGGCCACGCCGCCGCCAAGATGCCGAATCACGCCCTGCATGGCGGCATGGGCCGGAACACGGATGGCGATGGTGGGGAGCCCGGCCGTCACCAGGGTGGCGACCGGTGCGCCATCCGCCAGGGGAAGAACCAGTGTCAGCGGCCCCGGCCAGAACAGCGCAGCCAGCCGGTCGGCCAGCGGATCGAAGCAGGCATAGCGCCCCGCCATCGCACTGTCCGCAACATGCACGATCAGCGGGTTGAAACTGGGCCTGCCCTTGGCGGCATAGATGCGGGCCACGGCGTCCGGGTTGGCGGCGTCGGCGGCAAGGCCGTAAACCGTCTCCGTTGGCACGGCGACGATCCCGCCGGCGGCCAGCAGGGCGGCTGCCTGCACCAGACCTTCGGCATCGGCCGGGCGAACCAGCGTCTTATGGGCAGTGGATTCCTTCATCCCTGTCGCTATAGCCGTGGCCCGATCCGAAACACAGGTGCCCAGCCATGACCTACACGCCGCCCATCGCCGAACAGCATTTCGTTCTGGAAACGATAGCCCGCATCGACGAGATCCGGGCCCTGCCCGGATTCGAGGCCGCGACGCCGGATCTGGTGGAGGCCGTGCTGACGGAGGCCGGCAAGCTGGCATCCGGCATGTTCGCCCCGCTGAACGAGACCGGGGACAGGATCGGTTCGAAGGCAATCGATGGCGCCGTTGCCACCCCGGCGGGATTCAGGGCCGCCTATGACGCCTATGCCGAAGGCGGCTGGATCGGGCTGGGCGCGCATCCGGACCATGGCGGACAGGGCCTGCCGTTCGTGCTGGCCTCTGCCGTGCAGGAACAGATCACCAGCGCCAACATGGCCTTTTCCCTTTGCCCGATGCTGACGCTGGGCGCGATCGAGGCGCTGCAGGCCCATTCCACGCCCGAGCAGCAGGCCCTGTATCTGAGGCCGCTGGTGGAAGGCCGATGGACCGGCACGATGAACCTGACGGAGCCGCAGGCAGGCTCCGATGTGGGCGCTCTGCGGGCCACCGCCACCCCCGCCGCGGACGGCTCATGGCGTATCAAGGGTCAGAAGATCTTCATCACCTGGGGCGAGCATGACCTGACGGAGAACATCATCCACCTCGTGCTGGCGCGCACGCCCGGCGCACCGGCCGGCACAAAGGGGATTTCGCTGTTCATCGTGCCCAAGTTTCTGGTGAACGCCGATGGGTCGCTGGGCGCGCGCAACGATGTGCGGGCGGTTTCCACGGAACACAAGCTGGGTATCCATGCCAGCCCCACCTGTACCATGGCGTTCGGCGACAACGATGCCTGCGTGGGCTATCTGGTCGGTGCCGAGAATGGCGGGATGCGCGCCATGTTCACGATGATGAACCATGCGCGGATAAATGTGGGGCTGGAGGGGATCGCCATCGCGGAACGCGCCGGGCAGCATGCGTTGGCGTTCGCGCGGCAGCGGGTGCAATCCGCGAAGTTCGGCAGCCCCGCGCGGGCGTCTGTGCGGATCATCGAACATGCCGATGTCAGGCGGATGCTGATGACGATCCGGGCCTTTACGCAGGCGGCCCGCGCCATCGCCTATCTGAACGCGGCCTCTGTCGATCGGGCACATGCCGAAACCGATGCCGCCCGCAAGGCGGAGGCGCAGGGCCTTGCCGACCTGCTGACGCCCGTGACCAAGGCTTTTTCCACCGACATCGGGGTGGAGATGTCGAGCCTTGCGCTGCAGGTGTTCGGCGGGATGGGATTCGTCGAGGAGACCGGGGCCGCCCAGCATTATCGGGATTCGCGGATTGCCCCGATCTACGAAGGCACCAACGGCATTCAGGCGCTGGATCTGGTGGGGCGCAAGTTGCCGATGGATGGCGGCCGGCACTGGCGCAGCCTGCTGCAACGCGAACGCCAGTTCGTGGCCGGCCTGCCGCGCACCGGCGAACTGGGGCAGCTGGTGCCCTATCTGGAGGACGCGATCGAGGCACTGCAGACCGCCTCTGTCTGGATCAGCGGGAACGAGGGGGAACGTCTGGGCGACACGGCCGCAGGCGCGACCCCCTATCTGCGCATGTTCGGCCTGACGATCGGCGGAACCCTGCTGGCCCGTCAGGCCGCGGAAGCCCATCGGAGGCTGGAAGCAGGTGAGGGCGACCCGGCCTTCCTGAAGGCCAAGATCGCGACTGCCCGCTTCTTTGCCGAACAACTGCTGCCCGCCGCGCCGGCCCTGCTGGGGCCGATCACGCGCGGCGCGGATCTGCTCTATGCGATCCCCGAGGACATGCTGGCGGCCGGCTAGGCCCGGGCAGCGCCGACTGTTCCGTGAACGCCGAACAGCTCTGCCAAGTGTGGCTTTGCCTCTGGCCTTCGCTTCACGCCTGCCCGAATGCCGGGAAGCTGTTGCGGGCCGAAGGATCCGCCAGCGCGAGGAAGCTGCCGTTCAGGTAGCGGGGCTTGCCATAACCAAGCGGGGCGCCATCCGCCCCCCAGGTCAGGCCGCCGGCCGCCCGCAGGACAGCGTCGGCGGCGGCCGTGTCCCACTCGCTGGTGGGGCCGAAGCGCGGGTAGGCATCGGCCGCGCCTTCGGCCAGCAGGCAGAATTTCAGGCTGGAGCCGGACGGATGCGTATCCGCACCGGGACAGGCCGCCGCCCAGGCTTTTGTCTTTTCATCCAGGTGGGACCGGCTTGTCACGATGCGCGGCGACGTCTGCGGCCTTGCCCGGCTGCGGATGATGCGGCGCGGCTCCGACGGGCTCTCTTTCCAGGCGCCGAGGCTGACGGCGCCTGTCCACAGGGTGGCTGTTGGCGGATGCAGCACCAGCCCCAGCGTCGGAATACCGGCCTCGATCAGGCCGACGTTCACGGAATAGTCGGTGCCGCCGCCCACGAAATCCTTGGTGCCGTCCAGCGGATCGATCAGCCAGAAGCGGTCTGCCACATCGGGAATCGTGCCGGCGGCCACGGCCTCCTCGCCCACGATCACGGCCTCGGGCTCGATCCGCCGGATCGCCGCCTCCAGCAGGGCTTCCGCCGCCTCGTCGGCCTCGGTCACGGGGGAACTGTCCGCCTTGTCGCGATGGACGATGCCCCTGGCCTTGATGTCCTCGATCAGCGCCCCGGCCTCGCGCATGGCGGGCGCCAGCACTTCGAGCAGCTCGGCATGGGCGAGCGTGTCGGTCAGGCTTGTCATCGGTTCGATGCCCTTGTCGGTTCGGGTGGGATGCTTATGGTGGGTGCCATGCGAGAGGACATCTGTCGATGCGAATAATGATTGCCGGGATCGGCCTTGGGCTGGCAGCTGCGGGCCCTGTGCAGGCGCAGGCCCAGGTGCAGGACAGGCTGGTGGGCTGTTCGGCCGAAGTCGAGGACGCAAAGCGTCTCGCCTGCTATGACGCAGTGGTGAAGGGCCTGTCGGCGGATGCCCGGCGGGTCAGCGAGGCGCGCGAAACCGAGGCCGCAAAAGCGAAGGCGGCTGTGGCAGCGGCCGCGGCGCGTGCGGCCGCTGCCGCTGCGGCTGCCGCGGAAGAGGCCCGCCGCGACACGTTCGGAAAACCGGCGGATTCGGCCGAAGAGATCCGCGAGGTGAGCGCCGGGATCCGCGAGATCCTGCGCGATGCGAGCGGCAAGCCGGTGTTCATCCTGGACAATGACCAGATGTGGCGACAGGCCGACGGCTTCAGCCTGCCGAGTGCGAAGGTGGGCGCGAAGGTAACGGTGAAGCGCGGCGCGATGGGGAGCTACCGGCTGCTGGCCGAAGGCTCGAAGCGATCGGTCCAGGTGATCCGGATGCGCTGAGGGCCCGCCGGACCCTTCAGGCCGGCCAGTTGCTGACGATGGTGGACATGTCGGGCCGGGGGCGTTCCTCGAGCGGGGCTTTCGGTGTGCCAAGGAAGAAGAATCCGGCGATGCGCCCGCCGGGGTGCCCCAATGCTTCGGCCGTGCCGGGCAGGAATGCGGGGGCGGCCGTCAGCCAGTTGGCCGCATAGCCGAGCGCATGTGCGGCGATCAGCAGATTCTGGGCCGCCGCGCCAGCCGAAAGCTGCTGTTCCCAAAGGGGAATCTTGCCCTCCCTGGGGGTGGAAACCAGCGCGACGAGAACCGGCGCCTGGGTCGCGAAGGACACCATCGCTTCCAGTTCCAGGCGTCCCGCCTCGGGCTTGTCGGCACGATAGAGGTGCTGGAGCAGTTCCGCGAAGGCGGCGCGGTCGCGGATGATCACGAATGCCCATGGGGCGAGCTTGCCATGATCGGGCACGCGGGCGGCTGCCTGAAGGATGTTGGCGAGTTCAGCGTCCGACGGGCCAGGCGCCACAAGGTCGCGCGCCTTGGCCGAACGGCGCGTCAGCAGCAGCGAAATCGTGCTGGAGCGGTCGTTGAATTCGGCCATTAGAGCGGCTTGAAACTGGCGATCGAGCGGCGCTTTCCGCCCATTCCCATCGGTGCCGTCACATCCGTGTCGCTGGTCTGCGCCGAAAGGAAGGGCAGGCCGTTGTCGCCGGGGCGATACTGGCTGATGACGTTGAACTTGTTGACGCTGGCAACGATCTTCACGCGGAAAGGCTGGCTGGCGAAGATTCGCACCTCTTCCAGTTCGGATCCGTCCAACGTCGCTTCCGCAGAGAGGTGGCTGGAAATGTCGCCGCCGGGTGTGACCACTGCCCCCTTCGGAAGGCTCTTCCAGAAGTAAATCGTCTTTCCGCCCGATTCGCGGCGGCTGGTGGGCGTCGGGCCGAGAAGCCTGTGCAGGTTATGGAAACCCGGTGGGGTGGAATTGCCCTTCGCATGCGCCTCGAGCTCGTGCGGGGCGGGCTTGCGGCCATCGACACTCACCACCGTCCAGCTGCCGCTCGCCACGGATTTCGGCGTGAAGCGGTCAACCACAAGTGCGGGCTCCGCCTTTGGATCAGCGCGCAGCTCGGTCCGGGTCGTGCGCTCGAAGGCCACGACCGGGGCCTTGGCCGATTCGGCGAGCAGCTGTTGCAGCCGGGCGTCTGTCGTGGCCGCGAGCGGGGAGGCGGTGGCGGCAAGGACAAGCATGGGTAGATAGGCGCGCATGGGGGGCTTTCGCGGCAGGGATCCGGCGGGTTGGTGGCCGGACAACGCTGTCCGGCCGATGAACCGGCTCAGCTGTCGAGGAAGCTGCGCATCTTGCGCGAGCGCGAGGGGTGCTTCAGCTTCCTGAGCGCCTTTGCCTCGATCTGCCGGATGCGTTCCCGCGTGACGGAGAATTGCTGGCCCACTTCCTCGAGCGTGTGATCGGTGTTCATGCCGATGCCGAAACGCATGCGCAGCACGCGCTCCTCGCGCGGGGTCAGGCTGGCGAGCACGCGGGTGACGGTTTCCTTCAGGTTGGAATGGATCGCCGCATCCACGGGGATGACGGCGTTCTTGTCCTCGATGAAGTCGCCCAGATGGCTGTCCTCCTCGTCCCCGATCGGGGTTTCCAGGCTGATCGGCTCCTTGGCGATCTTCAGCACCTTGCGCACCTTGTCGAGCGGCATGGAGAGGCGCTCGGCCAGTTCCTCGGGCGTCGCCTCGCGGCCGGTTTCGTGCAGATACTGGCGGGAGGCGCGCACCAGCTTGTTGATCGTCTCGATCATGTGCACCGGGATGCGGATGGTGCGGGCCTGATCCGCGATGGAGCGGGTGATGGCCTGCCGGATCCACCAGGTGGCGTAGGTGCTGAACTTGTAGCCGCGGCGATACTCGAACTTGTCCACCGCCTTCATCAGGCCGATGTTGCCTTCCTGGATCAGATCCAGGAACTGCAGGCCCCGGTTCGTGTATTTCTTGGCGATGGAGATGACGAGCCTGAGGTTCGCTTCCACCATTTCCTTCTTGGCGATGCGGGCTTCGCGCTCGCCCTTCTGCACCATGTTCACGATGCGGCGATATTCCGACAGATCCACGCCGGTTTCATGCGCGATTTCCGACAACTCGCGGCGGATGCGTTCCACGTCGCGCGCTTCGTTTTCGGCGAATGCGGCCCACTTCTTGTCGCGGCCAGCGTTGGCGGCCAGCCAGCCTTCGTCCAGCTCGCGGCCCAGATAGCTGTCGAGGAAGTCCTTGCGGTTGATCTTGTGGCGGTCCGCCAGCTTCAGCATCTGGCCGCCGAGCGTCATCAGCCGCCGGTTGAAGCTGTAGAGATGCTCCACCAGGAACTCGATCTTGGCGTTTGTGAACTGCACCGCCGCGATCTGGTGGGTCAGTTCCAGCCGGAGCTTCTGATACTTCTTTTCCTCGGCCTTGGGGAATTCCACCGAGGCGGCCACAGCCTGCATGCGGAGCTGCTGGAGCTTGTGGAACTTGGCATAATCCGCCTCGATCGCGGCGAAGGTTTCCAGCGCCTGCGGTTTCAGCGTC
Source organism: Sandaracinobacter sp. T42 (assembly GCF_059115405.1). NCBI lineage: Bacteria > Pseudomonadati > Pseudomonadota > Alphaproteobacteria > Sphingomonadales > Sphingosinicellaceae > Sandaracinobacter > Sandaracinobacter sp. T42. Next base: position 224 of record NZ_CM181101.1, on the reverse strand, counting down.
TCTTCCATGGCGGCCAGGCTCATGCCGCCTTCGTCCTCGTCCTCCTCCTGCGGGCGGGGGGCGCGGCGCTCGGTCAGCTCATCCTCTTCGTCGGGCTGGGCGGGGGCTTCCTCCTCCTCGTCCGATTCGTCCTTGAACTGGACGGGCAGGTCGCCTTCGCCAGCGTCCTCGCCCTCTTCCGTGGTAGGCTTGGCCAGCATCGCTTCCAGATCGAGGATCTCGCG